>JAFDWD010001108.1 GCA_018268695.1 Actinomycetota bacterium | reverse complement strand
GGACGCCCGCCGCCGCGGCTCCTTGATGGCGACGATCGGCGCCGTCGGCCTCCGCGCGACGCTCGACCAGCGCCTCGGCCTGCTCGAGTCGACGGAGCAGAACGTGCTCCTCGCGCTCGACCTGCTGGAACGCAACGAGCTCGGGCTGATGGCGCTCGCCACCTTCCTGCACTTCTGCCTCGACACCCTGGTCGAGCGGCCCGGCCTCGATCACGTCTCCGAGCTGGTCGAGGGTCTGGAGGTGCCGCCGTCGTTCGCGCGGACGGCCAGCGGCGCGTTCGTGCTCGACGTCCGGGCGGCCCTGCGCCTGGCGCGCGGCGACCGCCCCGGCGCGGTGGCGACGCTACGCGAGGCCGAGCCGATCATGCGCGCGCTGCGGGTCGGCCCGCGGCTCAGCCCCTGGCGCTCGCGCCTGGCACTGGCGCTGCCGGAAGGCGAGCGGGCCGAGGCGATGGCGCTCGCCGACGAGGAGGTCGCGATGGCGGCGGCGCTCGGCTCGCCGCGCGCCGAAGGCGTCGCCCTCCGCGGACAGGCGTTGCTGGTCGGCGGCGAGGAGGGAATCGAGCTGCTCGGCCGTTCGGTCGAGCGTCTGCGCGAGGGCGCCGCGCCGTTCGAGGTGGCCCGCTCGCTGACCGAGTTCGGCGCCGCCCTCGCTCGCGCCAACCGCCGCCGGGAGGCGCGCGAGCACCTCCGCGAGGCGTCCGACCTCGCCCAGCGGAGCGGCGCCCAACGACTGGAGAAGCGGATCGAGGAGGAGATCCGGGTCGCCGGCGGCAGGCCGCGCCGCCGCGCCCTCTCGGGCCCCGAATCGCTGACCCCCTCGGAGCGCCGGGTCGCGACCGCGGCGGCGGGCGGGGCCACCAATCGCGAGATCGGCCAGGCCCTCTTCATCTCGATGCGGACGGTGGAAATGCACCTCACCAACGCCTACCGCAAGCTCGGCATCAAGAGCCGGGCCGAGCTCGCGGCGGCGTTGGAGTCGTAGATGCTGGGCGTCTCATGGAGGTCCTGGCAGGCTGTGACCTCCATGAGACGCCCAGGACGGGCGGAGTGCGGTGGTTCTCCGAGGGTTCGTGCGTAAGAGGCCACACCTCGGCCGATCTGTTGACGAAGAAGTCGGGAACCCCACACTTCCTCGCGCCTTCTGTCTGCTTCCGCAGCCTTCCGTGACGGTTCCGTAGGGGCCCCAGACGCGCTGCGTACTTTCACCTTGCTATAGCACGGCCAAAGTACGCAGCGGCGAAATCGGTGTTGTGCAACACGCACGGAACTCAGCGCTTCTCACGTTCTCATGCACGGAAGCGTGGACTTCCCGACGTCTTCCGCGCGTCTCCCGCAACGGCGTCGGACTTCCACTCACCTTCCATACCCCGGCCGTCTCGGCCACGGCCACAGCTAGCCAGGGCCGTGGCCGAGACGGCCGCGCTTGTCGCCACCCCTCGCGTCCCTTGGCTCTGGACGCGAGGCCGTGGAATCGACTATCCAGCTCCTCAGGGAGACGCGCAGAGGGCGTAGGCGATCGCCGGCACCTGCACGTTGGCGGTGTTTTCGCCCTTCGCGAACCAGCCGTCCGGCGTCTGGCCGGTCGTCGCGGCGGCTTCTCCGACCAGCGGCTCGCTCGCGTAGAGGACCCCGGTCGGGACGAAACCACCGCCGCCGACGGCGACCTGGCCCGCCGCGCAATGGGCGAATGATCCGTTCGCTTCGGTGCCGACGACGACTTGGACCTTGGTGGCCCCGGCCGCTCCCGGAACACCCTGCGGTCCTCGCGGACCGGTCGCCCCGGCGGCCCCGGTGGCGCCGGTCGCGCCTTTCGGCCCGGTCAGAGCCGCTTTCGACGCTGCGCTCAATTTGGTCGGCGTGACCGCTTCTTTCTTCAGCTGCCGAGTCCCGACGCTTTCTCTCCCCAGGCCGGCCGCGTAGGCCGTGCCGCCGCCCACCAACAGCACGAGGCAGATCGTCGAGATCACGTTCGAGTAGGTCAATTTCCCGCTGATGCGTTTCATCGAGTCCCTTCCAGGAGTTCGTCCGGTGTACGCGGCGGGACGGTGCCGGACCCTCCGCTTCGCCGCAACGGGGCACCCCCCAGTGATTTGGGACCGCGGGCAGCGGGCGTTAGGTTCTCTCTCGTCTGTTCGAAAGGGCATGAGGAGGGGGACGATGGGAACGCTCACCGAGCGGGAGACGGGGCAGGTCGAGGCGGCGAACGCGAGCGGGCGCACGCCGGTGGTGTTCGTTCACGGGCTGTGGCTGCTGGCCTCGAGCTGGGACGACTGGGCCACGGCCTTCGAGGCGGCGGGCTACGCGCCGGTCGCGCCGGGGTGGCCGGACGATCCGGAGACCGTCGCGGAGGCGCGGCGCGACCCGCAGGCCCTGGCCGGCAAGGGGGTCGGCCAGGTCGCCGACCATATGGCCGAGGTGATCGGGCGGCTGGATCGCAGGCCCGCGGTCGTCGGCCACTCCTTCGGCGGGCTGATCGCGCAGATCCTCGCCGGGCGCGGCCTCTCGGTGGCGACGGTGGCGATCGACCCGGCGCCGTTCCGCGGCGTCCTGCCGCTGCCGCTGGCGGCGATCCGCTCGACCTTCCCGGTCCTCTCCAACCCGGCGAATCGCGGCAAGGCGGTCACCCTCACCTTCGACCAGTTCCGCTACAGCTGGGCGAACGGGATCGACGAGGCGCAGGCCCGCCGCATCTACGACCGCCATCACGTCGCGGCGCCGGGCCGGCCGATCTTCCAGGCGGCGTTCGCCAACCTCAATCCCGGCGCCGAGACCAGCGTCGACACCAAGAACCCCGAGCGCGGGCCGCTGCTCCTCTTCACCGGCGGCGTCGACCACGCGGTGCCGCCGTCGATGAGCCGCGCCGCCTACAAGAAGCAGCGACGCAACCCCGGCGTCACCGAGCACGTCGAACTTGCCGACCGCGACCACGCCCTGGTGATCGACGACCGCCGACAGGAGGTCTGTGACAAGAGCCTCGAGTTCGTGTCGAGATTTGCCGACATCTCAGCGCCTTGACGGTTGGTCGGAATATCTCGACATGCCTCAATTTCCTGCTAATGTCGGTATATGTCGACAAGCCCGACGGAGAGCACGTGGCGTATCCGCATCCCCGATGATCTCGGTCGCGCGATCGCGGGCGCCCGACGTGAGCGGGGGCTGAGCCAGGCGGCCCTGGCCGAGGAGTTGGGGTTCAAGCGCTCATATCTCTCCGAACTGGAGACCGGCGGAGAGGCGACGATCGCGCTCGAGCGGAGCCTTCGCGCGCTGCGGCGTCTCGGCGCCGAGTTGACCGTGACTCTGCCGGATGCCGATGGCAAGCGTCAGTAGCCTCGGCGTCTGGCTCGGCGGGAAGCACATCGCCGATCTCGAGCAGCCGCGTTGGCCACGCCTCCGCCTCCGCTACTCCGAGGAGGCGTTGGTCACCTGGCCGCAGAACAGTCCGGTGATCTCCTGTTCGCTGCCGCTCGGCCGAGGCGCCGCCGACGCATCCCCGTTCTGCCTCGGCCTGCTGCCGGAGGGCCAGGCGCTGGCGACGATGGCGGCCCAGGCCGGCTTGGCGGCAAACGATGCCTTCGGTCTTCTCGCCCGGTACGGTCGCGATGTCGCCGGCGCCCTCGTGATCAGCGCCGACGAGCCCGAGCCGCGCGATGGCGGGGTGGAGCCCTACGACGGCGACGGCCTCGCCGAAGCGGTCGAAGACCTCGAGGAGCATCCGCTCGGATCCCACGACGACTCCGAGCTCTCTCTCGCCGGCCTTCAGGACAAGCTCCTCTTGGTCCGTCTCCCCGGTGGCTGGGGACGGCCGCTCGGCGGGCGTCCCTCGACCCACATCCTGAAGCGCGAGGACGCCCGCTTCCCCGGCTTGATCGAGGCGGAGGCCGAATGCCTCGCTCTCGCCCGTTCGGTGTCGCTGACGACGATCGAGACGGAGACGATCGAGCTCGGCGGCTACAACTGCCTCATCGTCTCCCGGTTCGATCGCCTCGTCGATGCCGATGGGGGAGTCCGTCGCGTCCACCAAGAGGATCTCTGTCAGGCGCTCGGAATCGACCCGAGTGGAGCGCGCGGGCGGGCGAAGTACGAACAGGCGAAGGTCGGTCCTTCCTTTAGGCAAGCCGCACGCTTACTCGACGCCTATGCTGCCGATCCGGTATCGGAGCTCGACCGGCTGGTGGCGGTCGTCGCCTACACCGTGGCGATCGGCAACGCCGACGCCCATGGCAAGAACCTGGCGCTGCTTCATCTCGACCCGGAGACGATCTCGTTGGCCCCGCTCTACGACACCGTCCCGACGGCGCTTTGGCCGCGCTTGCGGAGCGACGCCGCGATGGCGATCGGCGGCCAGGTTGCGCTGGCCGACGTCGGCATCGAGGACATCGTCCGCGAGGCGGTCCGCTGGTCCCACCCGGCCGACCGTGCCCGCCGGGTCGCCGTCGAGACGCTCGAAGGAATCGCGGCAGCCGTGGCGCGTGGCGTGGTCTCCGCCGATGGTGCGGTCGGGGAGTTGGTCGGCGGGCGCTGCCGCGATCTCCTGGTCGGCGCCCGCCACGACAAGCGCACGCTCTAACTTTCCCCGTCCATGTGGACGGACGCGCTGATCGGCGCCGCCTCGGCGTTTCTCATCGCGCTCGTCACGACGCCCGTCGGCGTGTCGGGCGCGGTCTTCCTCGTCCCCCTGCAGGTGAGCGTCCTGCACACGCCGAGCCCGTCGCTCACGCCGACGAACCTCCTCTACAACGTGATCGCGACGCCGGGGGCGTTGCTCCGCTACCGCGGTCGCGGCATCCTCCGGGCGCCGCTGACCAGGGCGCTCCTGGTCGGGACGGTTCCCGGCGTGATCGTCGGGGCGGTGATCAGGATCGAGTTGCTTTCCGGGCCACAGGCCTTCTACCTGGTGATCGCCGCGGTGCTCCTGCCGATCGGAGCGTGGCTGGCGTTTGGCCGCCCGCCGACGGTCGAGGGGCGCCGGCCGCCGGGAGGGCGACCGATCGCGGCCGCCGCTCTCGTCGTCGGCGTGATCGGAGGCATCTACGGGATCGGCGGCGGCTCCATCCTCGCGCCCGCCCTCGTCGGACTCGGCTTCTCGGTGGCGGAGGTCGCCCCGGCCGCGCTCGCCTCCACCTTCTTCACCTCGATCGTCGGCGTCCTCACCTACGCCGTGATCAGCCTCCGCCACTCCGGGTCGATCGCGCCGGACTGGGGGGTGGGCATCTCGATCGGCGTCGGCGGCCTCCTCGGCGGCTACGTCGGCACCGGCCTCCGCGACCGGGTCCCCGAGGCCGCCCTGCGCAGGACGCTCGGGATCGTCGCGGGGCTCCTCGCCGTCCGGTACCTGACCCTGGCCATCGCCTGAGCCGGAACGCCCCGGTTTCTGCCAGGATGGCGGCGGGTTATGCGGTCGCCATCCTGCCGATACGGGCTGCGGGGGTTCTGACGATGGCGCCTGCCTCGGGCCCGGTGATCTTCGCCTACGACGGCTCCGACACCGCGGCCTTCGCGATCGAGGGGGCCTCCTCCCAGCTCGACAGCGACCGCGAGGCGATCGTCGCCTGCGTCTGGCGTCCGGTCGACGTCTGCTTCAAGCCGGTCCCGGGCCGCCGCCTCCGCACCTGCGTCGCCAAGGAAGTCGAGCGGGCCGCCCACGAGACGGCCACCGCCGGCGTCGCCATCGCCCGCCGCCACGGCTTCCGCGCCAGCGCCCGCACGATCGAGGCCGCCCCCACCTTCAAGGGCCTGATCACCCTCGCCGACGAATGGGGATGCCCCCTGATCGTCCTCGGCTCCAATAAGCGGACCGGCTCGGTCGCCGGCGCCACCGTGAAGCATTTCCCCCGCTCGGTCCTCGTCATCCGCAAGCCGGACGACGTCGCCAGCGCCCCCGCCTCACTGGTCGCCCAGTGGGGCCAGGGCGAGCCTCTGGAGCGGCCTTAGGCGCCCGGTCCCTTCGACTCGAGCAGGTCGAAGGACCAGATCTCGCTGTCGGTGCCGACCGGTCCGCGCTCGCGATGCTGGGCGTGGCCGGCGGCGAAGTCGGCGCTTTTGACCCAGGCCATGAAGTCGTCCTCGGAGCGCCAGCGGGTCACGACCAGGCAGACGTCGCGATCGTCGTTGGGCCGCAGCAGCTCGAAGGCCTCGAAGCCCTCGGCGTCCTCGACCTTTCCGGCTCGTGAGGCGAAACGCTCGGCGAACTCGTCGAAACGGTCGCGGGGCACGGTGATGGCATTGATCTTGACGACGCTCATTGGCGGATCCTACGGGTGGCGCTCGGCTGCCGCCGGCATATGGTGGCGGTCCGATGCCGTCGACGACCGGTCGCGTCCGCACCTATCTCTCGCTCCTCCTGGCCGTTGCCACCGCCGGCCTGCTGAGCGCGGGCGGCGCGGTGGCCGGGAAGCCCGCGGTGCTGAAGGTCACCTCCGGCAATCCGTACTACGCGCTGCTGGCCGAGCAGGCGAAGCCGTCGGTCTCCTACGGGCAGAAGATCGGGCGTTGTACGCTCGCGCCCGACAGCTCCTGCCGCCATGCCCGGCTGGCGAGGCGGAGCCTGCGCGGGGCGGTGGTCCCGTACGCGAGCTTCTCGGGGGCGGACCTGCACGGCAGCAACCTCTCGCTGATCGCCGGGAGCTACGCGGACTTCTCCCGTGCCGATCTGCGCCACACCACGCTCGTCGGCTCCTCGCTGGCCTTCGCCAACTTCAGCCACGCGAATCTCTCGGGGGCGACGATCACCTTCTCCGGGATCACCGACGCGGACATGCGCGGGGCGAAGCTGGTCGGGGCCGAAGGGAACTTCGGCGCGATCACCGGGTCGGACCTGCGCGGCGCCGATCTGGAAGGGATGGACTTCTCCGACTCCGACATCAACGGCACCGACCTGGGCGGGGCCAACATGCGCGGGATGGACCTGACCAACGCCGACCTCAGCGGCTCGCACCTGGGCGGCGCCGACCTGACCGGCGCGACGTTCTGCAACACCCTGATGCCGGACGGCACGGTCGTGAACCCGGTGGAAGGGCCCTGCCCCGGCCAGGTGAAAGCGGGCAACCCGAAGGCGAAGCCGATCTCGGTGCCGAAGGGCGACCCGCTCTACCCGGCGATCTACGCGCTCGAGTTCGGCCACCAGGTGCAGTCCGGGACCGAAGTGAGGGGCTGCAAGGTGCAGGCGTTCTCGGCCTGCGCGGGCCGCGACTTCCGCGGCGCCGACCTGCAGGGCGCCTTCCTCGCCTTCTCCGACGTCCAGGGCTCGATCTTCACCAAGGCCAACTTCCAGCTCGGCTCGCTCGCCTTCGCCAAGGCCGCGGGCGCCAAGTTCGAAGGCGCCCTGCTCGGCGGCACCTCCTTCGCCCAGACCGACCTCCGCGGCGCGAGCCTCCGCGACGCCTCGCTCGGCCTCGCCGTCCTCTCCGCCTCGAACCTGAGCGGGGCCGATCTCCGCGGTGCCGACGGCCGGGCGGCCGTCTTCGAGGGGGCGAACCTCAGGGAGGCCGACCTCCGCGCCGCCGACTTCGCCGGCTCCACCCTCACCGGCGCAAACCTGCTGGGCGCGAAGCTCGCGGGCGCCGACTTCACCGACGCCATCCTGATCGGGGCGAAAGTCCGCTCGGGACAGCTCAAGGGGGCGCGCTTCTGCGACACGCTGATGCCGAACGGCAGCGTGCGCAACCCGCGGAAATCCTGCCCCTAGACGACCAGAGGCGCCGGTCACCCGCGCCACTAATCCTTCGGTGCGACCACGTTGAGCCGGGGAGCAGGTGGGGGAAGCATCCAGGGGGTGAGCAAGAACATGCGTCTCGTCCGTCATCTGTTCGGCATCGCCGTGCTGATCGCGCTGCTGGCTCCAGCCGGGGCGAGCGGGGCGACCTTCAACTTCTTCAGCACCGACGGGCTCGGGCCATCCGGCGGCGCGGGCACCATCGGGCCGGCGACCTCCTACCCCTCGAGCATCGAAGTGGCAGGGCTCGAAGGGCCGCTGACCAAGGTGACGGCGACGATGCTCCACTTCGGCTCCGGCTCCCCCGACGACGTCGACATGCTGCTTGTCGGTCCGGAAGGCGAGCAGGTGCTGTTGATGTCGGACGCCTGTGGCGAAGCCCAGTTCTTCACCAACAGCACCTGGACCTTCGACGATGACGCGCCAAGCTTCCTCCCCGACAACGGGCCGTGCGCCTCCAACCAGGCGGCCTCGTTCAAACCTTCGAACTACGTCGGCAGCGCTCCCGAGCCGGATCAGTTCGGTGCCGGCGGCGGCATCTTCCCGCCCTACGACAGCACGCTCTCGGCCTTCGCCGGGACCGATCCGAACGGCCCCTGGGACCTCTTCGTCCGCGACGATCACGAAGGGGTGGTCGGCTTCGAAATCTCCGGCTGGGCGCTGACCCTGACCGTGGCCGATCCGCCGCCCGCGAGCCCTCCGGCTTCGCCGCCGGCCACCGGGACGACGACGCCGGCGGCGGTCGCCGCGCCGAGCGGCTCGCAGGCGCCGACGGCGCAGCCGCGGGCGACCGGCAGGCGCGCCGCCGCGCTCAAGCGCTGCAAGGCGAAGAAGACCAAAGCGAAGCGGGTGAAGTGCCGCGCGAAGGCGCGGAAGCTGCCGGTCTGAGCGGCGCGGCCCTTCTCAGTCGAAGTAGCCGGCGTAGTTGTCGAGCAGCGCGCGGTCGGCGGGGGAGGTGCGGTCGCCCAGGGAGGCGGCCTGGTGCCAGTACGGGTAGAGGAGCGGGGGGCGGCTGATCGCGTCGAGGCGCCCGGTCTCCTCGGCGCTCAGCTCAAGCTCGGTGGCGGCGAGGTTGGCGGTGAGCTGGGCCTCGTCGCGGGCGCCGACGATCAGCGAGGTGATGCCCGGGCGGGTCAGGAGCCAGGCGAGGGCGACCTGGGCGGGCCGGCGGTCGTGGGCGGCGGCGATCTCGACCAGGGCGTCGACCGTGTCGTAGAGGCGGTCGGCATCGCGGATCGGGAAGGGGTCGGCGGTGGTGCTGGCGCCGCGGGCGCCCTCGGGGGCGGGCCGGTCGCGGCGGTACTTGCCGGTCAGGCGACCGCCGGCGAGCGGGCTCCAGACGAGGATCCCGGCGCCGCTGTCGATCGCCGCGGGGATCAGCTCGTACTCGGCGTCGCGGCACTCCAGCGAGTAGTAGATCTGCGAGGCGACGAAGGGCTGATAGCCGTGGCGCTCGGCGACGCCCTTGGCCTTCGCCAGGTGCCAGCCGGAGAAGTTCGAGGCGCCGATGTATCGGACCTTGCCGGAGCGGACGAGGTAGTCGAGCGCCTCGAGGGTCTCCTCCAGCGGCACCGATCCGTCCCACTCGTGCACCTGCAGCAGGTCGATGTGGTCCAGTTGCATCCGCCGCAGGCTGTCCTCGCAGGCGGCGATCAGGTGGTGGCGGGAGAGGCCCTCGTCGTTCGGCCCCGGCCCGGTCGGGAAGCGCGCCTTGGTCGCCACCAGCAGCCGGTTGCGCCGCCCCTTCAGGGCCTCCCCGAGCACCTCCTCCGAGGCGCCGTCGGAGTAGGCATCGGCGGTGTCGACGAGGTTGACCCCGGCGTCGAGGCACCGATCGAGCTGACGCTGCGCGTCAGCTACTCCGATGTTCCCGACGTCGGCGAAGCGGCCGCTGCCGCCGAAGCCCATGGTTCCGAGGGTCAGCTCCGAGACGCGCAGGCCCGATCGACCGAGTTGGCGGTAGCGCATGGCGGTCACTCTAGGCAACTGCCGCTACGGCCCGTCCACCTGATCGCCCTCGGCGAGGGCGATGCCGCTGCCGATCCCGACCGCCGCCTCGGCGGGCTCCACGGTCGCGTGGCTGGCCGCGTAGGCGACCCGCTCGGGGCGGGTCACCCGGACCAGGACGAACCAGGCGACGACGACGGCCGCCGTGCCGAGGGCCCAGAAGAGGCTCTGGTAGTTGATGCTCGTGCCGATGTCTTCCGGCACCGGGTAAAGGGCGCCGCGGTAGGAGAGGATCGGGATCGCGGCGCCGACCAGGACGGCGCCGAAGCGCCAGGCCTTGCCGAGCGGCGGGACGTCCATCCCGGCCACCAGTTTCAGGGCGACGACGGCGAGGGCGAAGTAGACCAGCTGGATCAGGAAGGAGCCGACGGTGGCGGCGACGTAGAGGGCCACGTAGCCGTTGTCGGGGAGTTCGAGCTTCGAGGCGTAGCCCAGCAGCGGCACGATGATCACCATCGCGATCACCGCGCCGAGCACCAGCAGGTTGGCGAGCCAGGGGGTGTCGTGCTTGGAGACGCGGGTGAGGCCGCCCGGCGCGAGGCCGTCGCGGGAGAGGGTGAAGAAGCCGTGGCCGATCGTGACGCAGAGGGCCAGGAGAACCGCCATCGCGTCCATCAGGACGACCAGGTCGAGGATCACGGCGAGGCCGCTGCCGACGTATTTGGTGGCGATCGTGTCGAGGTAGGCGCCGTCGCCGATCCAAGCCCCTTCGCCCACCGCTTCGACGCCGAAGCCGATCGTGAAGACGTAGGTCATGAGGACGAAGAAGGCGCCCGAGATCGCGACGACCCCGAGGATCGCGCGGGGGACCGACCGTTTCGGGTCGCGGCACTCCTCGCTGATCGAGGCCGAGGCCTCGAAGCCGATGAAGAGCGTCACCGCGATCAGCACGCCGGTCGCCGCGGTGCCGATCGAGGTGGTGCTCGGGTTGAACGGGGCGAAGGTGTTGCCTTCGGCGCCGCCCTGGGCGATCACGGCGATCGCCAGGATCAGCATCGGGATGAAGGAGATGGCGGCGAAGGCGAGCATCGCGCGGATCGCCACCCGCACGCCGAAGTAGTTCAACCCCTGCACGATCACCGCCGCGATCAACGCGCAGAGCCACCAGGGGATGTCGATCGAGAGGCGGCTTTCGAGGAAGCCGTGAGCGAGGACGCCGAACGCCGCGTAGACGGCGGCGCCGCCGATCCAGAGCGCGCCGGCGAAGTAGATGCCGGCGGCGAAGACGCCGACGTTCGGGTGGGCGCCGTGGGTCAGGTACTCGTAGATCGCGCCGGCGCCGGAATAGCGACGGGCGAAGAGGGAGATCGCGTAGCCGAGCCCGAGCACGCCGAGCGAGGCGACCAGGACCGCGAGCGCGGCGTTGGCCCCGGCGCCGCCGTCCGGATTGGCGACGCCCGCGAGGAGCACGCCGACCCCCAGCATCGGGCCGATCGCCAGTGACTGGCCGATCGCGTGCATCGTCGAGAGGTCTCCTCCTCCCAGCGACGGCGTCGAACTTTCTGAACGTACAGATTCCGGCATCTCTGCTCCCTCTATTTCGGCTTCTAGAGGGATTCCCGGCCCCTCCGTCGGCATATGTAGTCCCGGTGTAGATGTCGTTATAACCGATTTCCATGGGTTGCTGTGCAATTGAGTAGTAGGTTGCTACGGTCTTTGGGGTTGGGAAGGACCACGTCCGGCGGATGAATCGAGGAGAGAGATGACGACGGAAGAGAGAGAAGTGAAGGCGGTCTGCGAGGCCTGGGGGCAGGCGATGCAGGCGATGGATTTCGGCGCGCACGACGCCCTCTGGGCTCGCGACTACGAGCACTTCGTCTACCAGCCGGAGGAGTTCGAGCGGCCCTGCCGCACCTGGGACGAGTTCCAGAAGTACCTGGCCTACATCCCGACCGCCGTCGACCGGGTCGCCGAGTGGCGGGAGCTGGAGACCGACATCGCGATCGTCGGCGACGCGGCGATCGTCTACACGCTCCTCCACGTCGCCTTCGAGTTCAAAGGAGTCGACGAGCCCTTCGCCGGCGACGTCCGATTCACCCTCGGCCTGCGCCGGACCGCCGACGGCTGGCGCCTCTTCCACTGCCACGAGTCCCGGCAGCTCGTCCTCGACGACCCGGCCGCGAGCTGACCCGATGGCCACCGAGATCCCGCGGCTGACCCGCGGCGAGGCCGACTTCGACCGTCAGGTCGCCGACCTCGTCTTCAACGCGCTGCCGCTCGACCGCACGCCCGACGCGGTGGTCCGCCCGCGCACCGAGGACGAGGTGGTCGCGGTCGTGCGCGAGGCGCGCGCCGCCGGCCAGGAGGTCTCGGTCGTCTCCGGCGGCCACAACTGGATCGCCGCGGGAGTGCACGAGGGCGGCGTCCTGATCGACATGGGCGCCTTCGACCGGATCGAGATCGACGCCGCGGCCCGCACCGCGCTGGTCGGCACCGCCGCGCCCACCGGGGTCGTCGCCGAAACCTTGGCCGCCGCGGGGTTCGCCTTCCCCACCGGCCACTGCGGCCTGCCGGGCATCGGCGGGTTCCTCCTCGGCGGCGGCTTCGGCCTCAACGTCGGCAGCTGGAAGCCGTCCTGCTTCTCGGTCCGCAGTGTCCGCGTCGTCACCGCAGCGGGGGAGCTCGTCGTCGCCTCGGCGTCCGAGAACCCCGAGCTGCTCTGGCTGGCGCGCGGCGCCGGGCCCGCCTTCCCGGGGGTCGTCACCGCGCTGGAGCTCGAGCTGAAGGATCGGCCGGCGGCCACCTGCATCTCCTCCTGGGTCTTCGACCTCGACGACATCGCCGCGGTCACCGGGTGGATCAACCAGGTCTCCTCGGAGCTGCCCTCGAACGTCGAGGTCGCGGTCGTCGCGCTCGGCCCGGAACGGCCCGACCACCCGCCGAGCGAGGGCTTTCCCGACCACGTGGTCGCAGTCGAGGCGATCGTCTTCGCCGCGAGCCCGGAGGAGGCGCGCGCCGCGGTCGGCCCGCTGGCGGCCGGCGCGAGCGCCGAGCCACTCGCGCACGCCGACCTCGAGCCGGTCGCCTACGAGGAGGTCCACCAGGGCTTCGACGCGATGTGCCACGACGGCGATCGCTATCTGGCCGACACGTTCTGGACCGACCTCGACCTCGAGTCGCTGGCGTCGCTGAAGGACGCGATCCGCAGCGCGCCGTCGGGTAAAAGCGTGGTGATGGCGGAGATGCTCGCGGGCGGGGGGAAGTTCGGCTTCGCCCCCGGGGACGCCGCCTACTCGATCGACGGGCGGACGCTGGTGATGGCCTATGCGATCTGGGACGACCCGGCGACCGACGAGGCGAATCGCTCCTGGCACGCCGACGTGCGCGAGCACGTAGAACCGATCAGCATGGGACACTTCGTCAACGAGGTGGACCTCCACGCCCGGCCGGGCCGGCTGGCGAGATGCTTCACCGAGGCCAGCTGGGAGAGGCTTCTGGAGCTGCGGGGGAAGTGGGATCCGGACGGCGTCTTCCACGATCCTCCCGGCATGCCCTGAGGAATAGCATGTGCCCCGATGGGGGTAACTGGACGGGCTGATTGGCTGGACACGGACGCTTTGCTGGCCGCTGCCCGCGAGGCCGGCGGCGAGGTGACCGACCGCCAGCTGGAGCTCTGGCGCTACAAAGGCCTGATGCCGCGCCCGGTGCGGGCGGAGGGCCGCGGGCGCTGGCTCTACCCGCCCGGGTCCGACCGGCGGCTGGCCCGCCTGATCGCCCTGCGGGCCCGGGTCCGCAGCCTCGAGCTGATCCGCGTCGTGCTCTGGCTGGACGGCTTCGCGGTCGCCACCGGCGAGGTGCGCGAGGCGTTGGCCGAGGCGGTGCGGCGCCTCGCCGAGGCGATCGAGCCCGGGGACGGCGAGGGCTCGATCGAGGGCCTCGCCGCCGCGCTCGCCGCCACCCGGGGACGGGCGCTCCTCGCCGGCGGTGGGATGGCTCGGGCGGAGCGGACCCGGGCCTACGGGCTGCTGATCGCCGCGGCCTTCGGCGATCCTGAGGCACTGGCCGCCCACCGCGACGACGAGCCGCTGCTGGCGCGGCTCCTCGGTGAGAGTGACTCGGCGGCGGCCGTCCTCACGACCGGCGAGAGTCCGGCCCTGCCCCTGCCGCGTCCCGCCGAGCTGGCGCCGATGGTGGAAGCGGCGAGCGACGCCGAGCTCGAGCTCGCCCGCCGGACCGTCCGGGCGCTCGCGATCTGGTGGCCGCTGATGGTCTCCCTGGCCGGACGCGACCGACCGGAGGGAGCGGCGATCTCAGGCCTCGCCCGGGTGACGGTCGAAGAGCTGCCCGCCGATCTTCTGCCCCTGCTCGTCGCGGGCGTCCTCGGGGCGCTGCGGAGCAGGCCCGAGGCCCCTGAGCAGCCGACCGCAGCGCCGCCGGCGCGCGGCGAGGTGCGCCGCGCGATCCTCGAAGCGGGGGTCACGGTGGTCGCCCGGCACGGCTTCGACGGCCTCACCTACCGGGCCGTGGCCCGGCAGGCGGGCACCACCCACGGGGCGGTCGGCTACCACTTCGAGACCCGCGAGAAGCTGATCCACGAGGTCGCGCTCGAGGCCCGTCGGCTGGCGGTCGCGGGGACCTCGATCGTGCCCGAGGACACCGCTCTCGACTCCTTCGGCGGCGACCTCGCCCGCTCCGCCGAGGATGATCTCGACGCCCACCTGTTCCAGTACGAGCTGTCCCTGCAGGCGCGGCGGCGGCCGGAGCTGGCGCGGGAGATGCGCTCGCTCTACGAGGGCTATTACGACCTCACCCGGGAGGCGCTGGAGAAGGTCGGCGTCGCCGATCCCGACGATGACCTGGTGCGCTTCGTCTTCGCCGCGATCGACGGGCTGGTGATGCAGCAGATCGTCAGCGACGACCCCGAGGCGACCGAAGCCGCGCTGGTCGAACTGCGGCGCATGTTGGCGGCACTGGGGGCCGGCGATGCCCGATAGGGCCGGCAACGGATCGGAGGCGGCCGGGCGGCTGGCGCTCCTCGACGCGGCGGTCCAGGTCGTCGCCCGCGACGGGCTCGACGGCGTCTCCTACCGCAGCGTCGCCGAGGAGGCGGGGACGACCGCGGGGCTGGTCTTCTACCACTTCGGCTCGCGCGAGTCGCTGATCCTCGAGGCGGCCGCGCGGGCGGGCCGGCGGGCGTTGGCGCACGCCCTTCCGGTCGCCGAGGGAGAGGACTTGGACACCTTTCTGGACGACCTCTCGAGCTCCGCCGAGCGCGACCTGGCCGACCACATCTTCCAGTACGAGATGGGGTTCAACTCGCGCCGGCGTCCGGGTGTGGCCGAACTGATGGCGGAGCTCTACACCTTCTACTGCGAGGAGACCGCGCGCGCTCTGGCCGCCCTCGCCCCGGGCGAGGTGAGCCCGGCCCTGGCCCGCCTCGTCTTCGCCGCGATCGACGGCCTGGTCCTGCAGCAGGTCGTCTTCGACGACCCCGAGCGCACCGACGGCGGCGTGCGCGCGCTGCGTCGCACCCTGCGCGCGCTGTTCGCCGAGCCATCTACCTGAACAGGTAAGTAGGCAGGTTGGCTTGACAAACGAATAGGACACGGGTAAAGCTTCCGGCCATGGGAACCCGGGTCAACCGACTCGCGCGCGGCGACGAGAGCTTCGAGGGCCGCATCGACGAGCTGCTGTTCAACAAGCTTCCGTTCGGCCGCCTGCCCGAGGCGCTGGTCAGCCCGCGCAGCGAGGACGAGGTGGTCGAGGCGGTCCGCGCGGCGCGCCGGGACGGGCGACGGATCTCGATCCTCTCCGGCGGCCACAGCTGGATCGGCGCGCCGCTGCGCGAGTCCGGTGTGTTGCTCGACCTGTCGGCGTTCGACCGGATCGAGGTCGACGTGGCGGCGCGGACCGCGCGGGTCGGGGCGGCGGCGCGCAGCGGCGTCTTCGCCAAGGCGCTGGCCGCCGAGGGCCTCGCCTTCCCCTCCGGCCACTGCGGCACGCCGGCCTTCGCCGGCTACGTCCTCGGCGGCGGCCTCGGCCTCAACTGGGGTCGCTGGAAGCCCGCCTGCTACTCCCTGCGCCGGGTGCGCGTGGTCACCGCGGCGGGGGAGGTCGTCGACGCGACCGAGTCGGAGAACCCGGACCTGCTCTGGCTCGCCCGCGGCTGCGGCCCCGGGTTTCCCGGCGTCGCCACCGAGTTCGAGGTCGAGCTGCAGGACCGCCCGGCCGACACCCGTCTCTCCTCCTGGCTGTTCGACCTCGACGACCTCGCCGCGGTCGCCCGCTGGGTCGACGAGGCCTCGCCGGCGCTGTCGCCGAAGGTCGAAGTGGCGACCGCACTGCTCGGTCCCGATCGTCCCGAGTTCCTCCCCGCGGAGGGCTACCCCGAGTGCGTCGTCACGGTCAGCGCGATGGTCTTCGCCGACGACGAGCGCGAGGCGCGCGCGGCGGTCGGTTCGCTGGCCGCCGGCCCCGGTGTCCCGGTCCTCGCCCACGGCGACCTCGACCCGATCCCGTTCGAGGGGCTGAGCGACGCCTTCGACGCCGAGTACCCCGAGGACCATCGCTATCTCGCCGACAGCTTCTGGACCGACGAGGGCGTCGAGGGCTCCCTGACCCGCCTGCGCGAGCAGTTCACCCGGGCGCCGTCGGGCAAGAACAATGTGATCGCGGTGATGCCCGGCAACGGATCGCGACTGGGCCTGCCGCTCGAGGCGGGCGCCTTCTCGATGGACGAGCGTACCCTGGTCATGCACTACGCGATCTGGCAGGACCCCGCCGCCGACGCCCCCAACCGCGAGTGGATCGGCGCGATGTCGGGCCTGTTGGAGCCGATCGCGACCGGCCACTTCATCAGCGAGGCCGACCTGATCGCCCACCCTGGGCGGCTCGAGCGGAGCTTCCTGCCGGACCACTGGGCGCGGGTGCAGGAGCTGCGGGCGAGCCTCGATCCCGAGGGCGTCTTCCACGGGATGCCGGGAGAGAGTTAGGCCCCGTCCGGAACTGCTGCGCAAATGTATAGTCGAGGGGATGTTCCCCGTCGTCGAGACCGAGGGAGGCGCCCGCGAGCGGGGGCGCCAGTACGGGGAGGCGGCGCGCGAGCGGATCGGCCGCTCCGTCGAGGCCTATGTCGCGGTGTTCGCCCACTACGCCGGCTGGTCGACGTCCCAGGTCCGTGAGGAAGCCGAGCGCTTCCGGGCGCCGATTGTCGAGTTCGATCCGCGCTACCTGGAGGAGATCGCGGGCATCGCCGAGGGGGCCGGGGCGGACGAGCGCGACATCCTGGCGATGAACGTGCGGACCGAGATCATGTTCTCGGCCGAGGCGCGGCGGCTGGCGACGCCGCCGGCGGAGTGCAGCTCCTTCGCGGTCTCGTCGAGTCGCTCCGGCGGCGGCCTCCTGATCGGGCAGAACTGGGACTGGCTCGAGCACGCGGCGGAGACGACGGTGGTCCTGCGGGCGCGGCAGGACGACCGGCCGAACTTCGTCACCGTGGTCGAGGCGGGCCTGCTCGCCAAGGTCGGGATGAACGACGCCGGCCTCGGCATCGCCACCAACATGCTGGTGTCGGACTCCGACGCGGGCGGCTCCGGCGTCCCCTACCACGTGCTGCTGCGCGCCCTGCACGACGCACCCGGGCTGTCCGCCGCGCTGCTCGCGCTCAAACGCGCCCGCCGTTCCTCCTCGGCCAACTACCTGCTCGCCGCGGACGACGTCGCGATCGACATCGAGGCCTTCCCCGGCGGCCACGCCGACATGTACCTCGAGTATCCCGACGACGGGCTGCTCCTCCACTTCAACCACTTCTGCACCGCCGAGCACCGCCCCCACGACGTCAGCATGATGGTCGCCCCGAGCAGCCCCTTCCGCCAGGTGCGCGCCGAAGAACTGATCCGGGCCGCCGACGGGCCGCTCGACCGGGCCTTCTGGGAGCGCCTGCTCGGCGACCACTCGATGTTCCCCGACGGCATCTGCCACCACCCGGAGCCGGCGATCACCAACCCGCCGGAGCGCGCCGCCACCGTCACCGCGGTGATGATGGAACCGGACGCGGGCCGGATGTGGCTGGCGTCGGGCTATCCCTGCGAAGCACCCTTCGAGGAACTGGAGATCGAGCCATGAGCGAACCGCGACCGACCGTCTGCCTCACCTTCGACTTCGACGCGATGTCGTCGTGGATCACCAGCGGCAAGTCGGACAACCCGAGCATGATCTCGCGCGGTGAGCTCTCGCTCGTCGGCATCCCGCGCATACTCGCGCTGCTGCGCGACTTCGACGCCAAGGGGTCCTTCTTCGTCCCCGGCCACACGATCCTCGCCTTTCCGGCGCTGGTCGAGGAGATCGCCGCCGCCGGCCACGAGCTCGGCCACCACGGCTGGGGCCACGAGAACCCGGCCGACTTCGACCGGGCCGGGGAGGAGGAGGTCCTCGAGCTTGGCCTGCGGGCGCACGAGAAGGTGCTCGGGACCGTCCCCACCGGCTATCGCTCGCCCGCCTGGGACCTCAGCCGGGACTCGGTCGACCTCCTGCTCGCCCGCGGCTTCGCCTACGAGTCGAGCTGCATGGGCAGCGACTTCACCCCCTACTACCTGCGCAGCGGCGACCGCTGGAGCACCACCGAGCCCTACGCCTTCGGCGCGACCACGGAGCTGATCGAGCTGCCGGTGAGCTGGCTGCTCGACGACTTCCCCCACTTCGAGCTGATCCCCGGCATCTTCGCCCAGATGGCCGACCCGGCAAAGGTCTTCGGCATCTGGCGGGAGGAATTCGACTTCATGGCGGCGGCCGAGCCGGACGGCGTCCTGACCCTCACCATGCACCCCGAATGCACCGGCCGCGGTGCCCGGATCGAAAGCCTGCGCCGCCTGCTCGAGCACATGGCCGGCGCGGGGGCCGAATTCACCACCCTCGGCACCGCCGCCGCCCGTTGGCGCGAGGCGAACCCGCCGGCGGAGTGGAAGGCGGCGAACCCCCTGCGCACCGGCGCGGGATCGCTGTCCTCCGTCGACTGAACGGGCCCGCTCTCGCACCGCGGACTTGTCGCTTGAGCAGTTATCTGACAACTTTGCGACTCGGATCGATCGAGGAGGAGAGCGAATGGACTTCGAGGGACTGCGCGGGAAGGTCACGGAGCTGGTGACGCCGGAGGACGCGGGCTACGACAAGGCGCGTGAAGTCTGGAACGGGATGGTCGACAAGCGCCCGGCCGCGGTGGTGCGGGCGCGCTCCGAGGACGACGTGGTGGCGACGGTCCGCTTCGCCGCCGAGCATGACGCGCTGCTCGCGGTCCGCGGCGGCGGCCACTCGGTCGCCGGCCAGGGCACCTGCGACGGGGGCATCGTCCTCGACCTCGGCGGCATCGACCACGTCCTCGTCGACACCGACGCGAACATCGCCCGCACCGGTGGCGGCTGCCTGCTCGGCGACGTCGACCGCGCCTGTCAGGCGGAGGGGCGGGTCGTCCCGGCCGGGGTCGTCTCCCACACCGGCGCCGGCGGCCTCACCCTCGGCGGCGGGGTCGGCTGGCTCACCCGCAACTTCGGCCTCACCTGCGACAACGTCGCCTTCTTCCGCGTCGTCACCGCCGCGGGCGAGAAGCTGGTGGCGAGCGAGGACGAGAACCCCGACCTCTACTGGGCCCTGCGCGGCGGCGGCGGCAACTTCGGCGTGGTCACCGAGTTCGGCTATCGCTGCCATCCGTTCCCGACCGAGATCCCGGTCGCGGTCACCTACTGGACCCTGGACGACGCGCCGGCGGTCCTCCGTCGCCACTCTGAGCTGATGCCGGAGCGCCCGCGCGAGTGGAAGGCGACCGTCTTCGTCTCGCGTCCCTCTGCCGCCCGCGGTGTCCCGCCGGAGATCGCCGGCAAGCCCTGCATGTCGATGGTGCAGGTGTGGGCCGGGACCGACCTCGCCGCCGCCGAGGCGCAGCTGAAGCCCCTGCACGATGTCGCCAAGCCGGCCTTCGAGCAGTTCGGTCAGATGCCCTACATCCAGCTGCAGACGATCGAGGACGAAAACGCCGGCCGCGGGAAGAACAACTACACCAAGGGCGGCTACCTCGACGACGTGCTCGGCGACGGCGCGATCGAGGCGCTCCTGACCTCGGCCGAGGAGCTCCAGAACGAAGAATCGATCGTCGAGATCATCCCCCACGGGGGCGCGCAGCTCGATCTCTCCGACGCCGACACCGCCTTCCCCGACCGCGCCTCGCTCTACTCGTTCAACGTCTACGCGCGCTGGCCGCTGACCGAGGAGAACGACGCCCACATCGCCTGGGTGCGGCGCGCCTTCGACCGCCTCGACGCCCACGCAGGCGACGGCGTCTACGTCAACTTCTTCAACCCCGACGAAGGCGGCAGCCAGGACCGCGTCCTCGCCGCCTTCGGCCGCGAGCGCTACGACAAGCTCGCCGGCCTGAAGCACCTCTACGACCCGACCAACCTGTTCTCGCTGAACCCGAACATCTTCCCCGCCGAGGCGGCCTGATGGCGGCGGCGGAGGTGGCCCTGCCGTCGCGGGCGTTCGTCGGCGGCGAGGCCGTCGACGCCGCCTCCGGCGAGACCTTCGACACGCTCTCGCCGGCGACCGGCGAGGTG
>JAFDWD010001107.1 GCA_018268695.1 Actinomycetota bacterium | reverse complement strand
CGGAGCGGGCGAACTGGGAGCCGCGGCGGGCGATCGGGTAGAGGCGCGGCACCGTCTCCACGTTGTGGTTGAAGACGTCGGGCTTCTCGGCGATGACCCGCGCCAGCGGCATCTCCTGTCCGCGGAAGTCCGGGGTGAGGATCTCCACCTTGCATTCCGGGGCCATCATCCGGATCGAGCGGACGACGCCGACGAAGGCGCTCGCGCCGTAGTCGGGGAGGTCGTCGCGATCCACCGACGTGACCACCGCGTGACGAAGGCCCATGGCTTTCACCTGGTTGGCGACGCGCAGCGGCTCCAGCGGGTCGTTCCAGCTCGGCTTGCCCGTCTGTACGTTGCAGAACCCGCACCGGCGCGTGCAGACATCGCCAAGGATCATGAACGTCGCCGTGCCCCGCTCCCAGCACTCGCCGACGTTCGGGCAGTTCGCCTCCTCGCAGACCGTGTGGAGGTTGTCGCTGGTGATCGTTTCCTTCAGGCGCCGGTAGTTCGGCCCGCCCGGGGCCGGCACTTTCAGCCACGGCGGCTTGCGCGCGCGTTTGAACGGGATCGCCCCGTCCGTCTGCGCGGTGCCGCCCGGCTTGGCCCGGGAGCGGGTGACGTGGATTCGCTCGGTCGTCTCGCTCATCGCTCTCCCCCGAGCCTAGCGGGCGCGGGCTCCAGGCCCACACTGTCGAGCCCGACAGCGCGCGGCTCCCGCTCGAAGACCTTGGCGAAATGGCGCCCCACGGTCGCCGCGAACGCCGGCACGGAGGGTGCGCGCCCGCCCTCCTTGGCGATCGAGGTCATCGCCACGCCCTGGATCCCGCATGGGATCACCCACTCGAACGGCTGCAGGTCGTTGTCCACGTTCACCGCCAGCCCGTGCGTGGTGATGCCCTTGCTGACGTGGACGCCGATCGAGCCGATCTTCTCCGCCGCGCCGCCGGCCCCCGGCGCCGGCGGCGGCCCGTCCGTCCACACCCCGGTCAGCCCCTCGATCGTCTGCGCCCCGACCCCGTGCTCGGTCAGCGCCCCGATCATCACTCGCTCCAGTCCCCGCACGTACTCGTGCACGTCGCCGCCCATCGGCGCCAGGTCGAGGATCGGGTAGGCGACCAGCTGCCCCGGCCCGTGGTAGGTGACGAGCCCGCCGCGATCGGTGTCGAGCACTTCGATTCCCTGCGTCTCGTACCACTCGTCCCCCATCGGCAGTTCCGCCGCCGTGGTGCGCCGCCCGCGCGTGTACACCGGCGGGTGCTCGAGCAGCAGCAAGGCGTCCGGGATCGTCCCCGCGCCGCGGCGCTCGGCCAGCGCCAGCTGCAGGTCCCAGGCCTCGCGGTAGCGGATCGTGCCGCAGTCGATGAGGAGCAATTCGGTGCTCACTCTCACAATTGTTTCAAGTCGCCCGCATATCCTTTGGTACCGAATGGTCCAGTCGAAGGCGTATCGCCCCGAATGGCTGCCCGCGGTCGCGCTCAGCGCAGTGCTGGCGGCCCTGATGTTGATCTGGGACCCACGGGTCGGCGACCTCGCCGCCCAGGTCTTCCATACCGAGCTCTTCGACCACTCCGGCCTCGCGATCTGGAACAGCTCCTGGTACGCGGGCCATTACACGCTCAACTACAGCGTGCTGTTCCCCCCGGCCGCGGCGCTGCTCGGCCCGCAGGTGGTGGGGATGCTCTCGGTGGTCTCCTCCTCCTACCTCTTCGACCGCCTGGTCCGGGACCGCTGGGGGAGCGAGGCGCGCTGGGCGACGCTCTGGTTCGCCGCGGGCGTCGTCACCCTTCTGGCCGACGGCCAGCTGACCTTCGCCTTCGGCGTCGCGTTCGGCCTCGCCGCCCTGCGCTCGTTGCAGACAGGGAGGACGACGCTCGCGATCGCCGCGGCCGCCGCCTGCCCGCTGGCGAGCCCGGTTGCGGGTGCCTTCCTCGCCGGCGTCCTCGCGGCGGGGGCGTGGGAACGCGGCGAGCGCCTCAGCCGCGCCACGATCGGCGCCTGCGCCGTCGCGCTGATCCTCACCGTCGCGCCGAACCTCGCCTTCCCCGAACCCGGCCGCTTCCCCTTCGTCACCTCGTCCTTCATCTCGATCCCGATCTGGTGCGCGGGGGCGCTCTTCCTCACCTGGCGCGCCGACGGCGAGGGCCGCCTGCACCGCGTGGTGCTCGGCTACGCGCTCGCCTCGACCGCGATCTTCCTCGTCCCGAACGCGCTCGGCGGCAACGCGGTGCGGCTCGGGGCGCTGTTCGGCGGCCCCGTCCTCGCCGCCGTCCTCCTTTCGCAGCGGCCGCTGCCGATCGCCCGCCGCGGCGCGCTGACCGTCCCTGCCGCCGGCGCCGATCTCCTTCCGCATCGGCGCGTCCCGGCCTGGTTCTACACCGCGGTCCTCGTCGCCACCCTCCTCGGCAGCCTCTACTGGCAGTTCACCGCGAGCGTCACCCAGATCGCCCGCTCGGTCGGCGACCCGTCGACCAAAGAATCCTTCTTCACGCCCGCCTCCCACTGGCTGATGGAACACGGTGGACGCGGCACCCGGATCGAGGTCCCGCCGACCGCCAACCACTGGGAGTCGGCCTACCTGGCACCGAAGTTCGAGCTCGCCCGCGGCTGGCTGCGCCAGCTCGACACCGCCCGCTACGACATCTTCTACGCGGAAGGCGCCCTCACCGAGCAGAGCTACGGGCGCTGGCTCCGCAACAACGCGATCCGCTACGTCGCCCTCCCGATCGCCCCGCTCGACTACTCGTCCGCCGCCGAGCGGCGCCTCATCCTGAGGGACCCGCCCTACCTCCACGAACGCTTCCGCGACAACCACTGGCGCATCTACGAGGTGGCGGATCCGAAGCCGCTCGTGGCCCCGCTCGGCACCGGTCGCGCGAGCGCCGTCTCGGTCGGGCGCCAGGGCTTCGCGCTCGACGTGACCCGCCCCGGCGAGTTCCTCGTCCGCGTCAACTTCACCCCCTACTGGTCGATCGGTCGCGGCGCCGGTTGCCTGCTCGGCGCCGGCAAGTGGACGATCGCCCGCGTCTCCCACCCCGGCATCTTCAGCGTCGACGCCGACTTCTCCCTCGGCGGCGCCTGGAACGCGATGACCGGCGCCGAGAAGACCTGCTGACGCTAGGCGTAGGTCGCCAGGCGGAGCGTCTCGAACGAGAGCACTTCGTCGGTGGCGCGGCTTTCGGTGTGGGCGACGACGGTGACTTTGGCCGTGGTCAGGCCCTGCTCGAGCATCGCCCGCAGCGGCTCGGTGACGGTGAGGATCCGCACCGCCGGCTCCAGCTGGTGGGCGGGCCGCAGGTCGAAGGGGTCGGTCGCGGCCGGTACGTCGCAG
The DNA here is from genome assembly GCA_018268695.1 of Actinomycetota bacterium. The sequence continues at coordinate 5,518 of JAFDWD010001107.1, read as the reverse complement.
TGGCCGACGTCGCCGAAACAGCCGCCATGGCCGAGGATGAAGAACGAGCCGACGTAGGCTCGGTGGGACCGATCGGGCTCGCCGCCGACCCCGCGCGCGCCCATGAACACCTGCGCTTCGTAGGACGGGCCGGAGTGGTCGAGGCCGTAGAAGATCAGGTCGGCACGGTCGAACGGGCGCTCGGCCGGCGGCAGCTCGAGTGGGTCGCTGGTGAAGCGGCCGACCATCAGGGACCTTTCACCGCCGCGGTCGAGGCGGCGTAGTCGTAGCCGAGGTGGCTGGTTTCGAGCGTGTCCCGAACCGTCATCGGGAACGGCGCCAGAGCCCGGTCGAGCAGCGCCGCCGGCACCCCCGGCCCGTGGCGCAGCTGCCACAGGTGCCAGAGCCGGTCGATCATGCAGTGGTGCGCGTAGAAGATCGGGTCGTAGGCGGCGACCGGGATTTCGCCCATCGTCCCGCCGGTCCACACGTGGACGCCGTCGTGGATGCTCTCGAGCTGGGTCTGGAAGGTGAGGAAGTCGTTGTTTTCGAGCACCCGTTCGACCAGGGTCGGGGATGGAAGTTCGCCCGGCGGCCCGGGTGACCGGGTGGTGCGGGCCTGGGCCGGGAACTCCCGCCCCGATTTCTGGATCGGCGAGTCGAACAGCGGGTTCTTCCGCCCCTGCGCTTTGCGCGCCGCGTAGGCGTCCGGGATGCCTTCGGCGTGCTCGACGGTCCAGTCCCACCACGGCAGGGTCACGCCGGGGACGCGGTCCTGCAGGGTCTTCTCGAAGAGGTAGAGGTAGGCGCGGTGCCAGGGCAGGAAGAGCTCCTTGTGGTGGACGCAGGAGATCGGCAGCGGCAGGCCGTGGATGCCCGCCCACGCCTGGTAGCCGCGGTCGTCGCCGATCGCCTGCGCGGCGGTGATCGCATGGCGCAGGTCGGCGAGCTGGCCGGCGGTCAACCGCCGCACGCTGCGCCGGTGCCGCAGCGCTTTCGGCGCGACCGCGGGGGAGGGAGGGCTGGCGACCGGGCTCACGGTTAACCCATACACCACAACTAATGTAACTGTGTGTTTATAACCCGCCCGGACAACACCTGTGGAAGAACAGGTTGCATTGGCGAATTTCACTAATACGATCAGTTCATGTCTCGGTCCTATGATGTGGTGGTCGTAGGTTCTGGTTTCGGCGGTGGGATCGCCGCTTGCCGGCTGGCCGAGGCGGGCAAGCGGGTGTGTGTGCTGGAGCGAGGCAAACGGTGGGCGGCGAAGGACTTCCCGACCGACCTCGAGCAGGCGCCGGAGATGCTCTGGCACCGGACGCTCAACCCCGGCGGCCTGCTCGATCTCCGCTTCATGCGCGACATCTCGGTGATCACCGCGGCCGGCGTCGGCGGCGGCTCCCTCGTCTACGCGAACGTGCAACTGCGCACCCCGGCCGACGTCTTCGAGCACGGCTGGCCGGCGGCGATCCGCCGGCCCGCCCTCGAAGCCTGGTACGACCGCACCGAGGAAGCGTTGATGCCGGTGCCGACCCCCGCCGAGCCGGCCCTGCCGAAGGTGCGGGCCTTCGCCGCCGCCGGCCGCCACGTCGGCAAGGAGGCCGAACCGCTGCCGCTCGCCGTCCACTTCGGCGAGCCGCGCGAGCACCCGTTCAGCGGCGTCCATCAGGAGGGTTGCCAGAACCTCGGCAACTGCAACGCGGGGTGCCCGGTCAACGCCCGCAACACCGTCGACATCACCTACCTCGCCCGCGCCGAAGCCCACGGCGCCGAGGTCCGCCCGCTCCACGAAGCGAAGCGGATCGATCCTCCCGACCGCGCCGGCGGCAACTGGACGGTCAGCTTCAGCGGGCTCGGCGACGAGGACGACGGCTCGGTCGAGGCGCCCACCCTGATCCTTGCCGCGGGCACCCTCGGCTCCACCCGCCTGCTGCTCGAGAACCGGCGCCGGCTGCCGAACCTCTCGCCGGCGCTCGGCAGCCGCTTCTCCGGCGACGGCGACGGGCTCGGGATGGCGATCGACCCCAGGGCGGCCGACGTCCAGGGCGCCCGCAACGACTTCGGCCCGGTGATGACCAGCAAACTCGACTACACCGCCGAACGCGGGCTGATCGTCGCCGACGGTGGCCTGCCCGCCTACATCCAGCTGCTCATCGACGCCGCCCGTGGCGTCAACGTGATCCGCGGTTGGCGCCGTTGGCTGCTGCGGCTGCGGGTCGGCCTCACCCGGGTCGGCTGGAGCGACCAGGCGCTGCGCCCGCGGGACGTGCGCCTCGCCGATCACGACCGGCCCGACACCGACTCGCTGATCTTCCTGATGATCGGCCGCGACGCCGCCGACGGCGAGATGCGGCTGACGCCGATCCTGCATCGGCTCGACATCCGCTGGGACCGGACGGCCTCGGCGAAGCTCTTCGACAACCTCGAACGCACGGCGAAGGAGATCGCCGAGGCGAGCGAAGCGGAGCCGTTCTACGTCCTCGAAGGCGGACCGTTCAGCAAGTACGCCACCGTCCACCCGCTCGGTGGCTGCCCGATGGCCGAAGACCCCGCCGCCGGGGTGGTCGACGACCTCGGCCGCGTCCACGGGTACCCCGGCCTCCACGTCCTCGACGGCTCGATCGTCCCGACCGCGCTCGGCGTCAACCCGTCGAAGACGATCGCGGCCCTGGCCGAGCGCGGCGTCGACCGGCTGGTCAAGGACCTGGCGTGAGCCCGCTCTGGCGCAACCACACCGGCGGACAGCGCTGCGATCCGGTCGAGATCGCCAGGCCCGCGACCCTGGCGGAGCTGCGCGACCTGGTGATCGGGGCCGAACGCGCGGCGCGGACGGTGCACGCCGCCGGCGCCCGCCACGCCTGGTCGGACATCGCCCTGACCGACGGGATCATGGTCGAACCGGACAACCTCGCCGCCGTCGAGAGGGTCGCGCCCGCGACCCTGCGGCCCGGGGTCGACACGGCCCGGCTGGTCTGGGTGGGGTCGGGGACGCACCTGCGCACCCTCAACCCGGCGCTCGAAGGGATGGGGCTCGCGCTCGTCAACATGGGCGGCTACGACGCGCAGACGATCGCCGGGGTGATCTCGACCTCGACCCACGGCTCGGGCCTCGCCTACGGTCCCTTCCCCGATGCCGTCCGCTCGCTGGAGGTGGTGGTCTCACGCGGGCGGGCGCTGCGGATCGAGCCCGCCGACGGCCCGACCGACCCGACGACCTTCGACCACCCGGAGCTCGAGCTGGTCCAGGACGACGAACGCTTCCGCGCCGCCATCTGTGGGCTCGGCACGCTCGGGCTCCTCTACCGGGTGATGATCGAGGTGCGGGAGAAGTTCTGGCTCAAAGAGGTGCGGACGCTCAGCACCTGGGAGAAGGTCCGCGGCACCCTCACCGCCGACGGCGTCCTCGCTGGCGACGCCCACTACGAGCTGTTCGTCAACCCCTATCCCGAAGCGAACGGCGAACACCGGGTGCTGGTGACGGTGCGCTCCGACGCACCCGAGCCCGACGGCCTGCCCGCGGACAAGACCGAACGCCATCCGCTGACCGAGCTCGAGGCCTCGTGGCACTTCACCGGCGTCGTCCTGCGCTTCCTCGCCCGCCACCTTCCCGGGCTGATGGTGGGGCGCTTCGACGACACGCTCGAGGAAATGACCGACGACGACTACACCAACATCTCCTACAAGGTGTTCAACATCGGCGAGGCCAACGCGCTTCCCGCCGACTCGATGGAGCTGGGCATCGCCGTCGACGGCCGCCACGTCGAAGCGGTCGACCGGATCCTCGAGATCGCCGCCGAGCGCCGCCGCGAAGGCATCTACCACACCTCACCGTTCTCGCTCCGCTTCGTCGCCCCCTCGCAGGCGTACGCGTCGATGATGAGCGGGCAGCCGACGATGATGATCGAGCTGATCATGGTCACCGGCAGCCGCGGGGAGATGTCGCTGCTGATCGGGTACGAAAACGCCCTCGCCCACCTCGGCGCGCGCCCCCACTGGGGACAGATCAACGCGATCGAACGGGCGCGGCCGGCGGAGCTCTACCCGGAGTGGGGGAGATGGATGGCGGTCGAGGCCGACTACAACGACACCGGCGTGTTCGACTCGCCGTTCACCGAAAGGGTGGGGATCTGATGGCAGGCGACGCCGAGCTGCTGGAGCGCTACGTCCCGTTCGTCCAGTACGACTCGATGGAGAGCTTCGCCGCCGACTCGGTGGCGACGATGACCGACGCGGTCCCCGCCGGGTTCGTCCACGGCAACACCCTGAACGCCCCGAAGAAGGCGATCGCCGCGGCGCGGCCGGGGGACGGGGAGTCCCAGCTCGGAGTCGACTTCCTGCGCGGCGACACCTACCCCGATCCGACCGGCACCGCCGTCCGTCCTAAGGACCACCTCGACGCGGTCGGCAAGCACTACGTCGCCGACGCCCGCGCCATGCACGCCCTCCCCGGCTACGCCAACCACGTGTACGGGTTCGCCAACCGCAACTGCGCCGACCAGCTCTGGCTGCAGTACTGGTTCTTCTACTACTACAACGACAAGGGGCTGCTCGGCAGCGGCCTACACGAGGGCGACTGGGAAATGGTGCAGTTCCGGGTCGGCGCGGACGGCGAGCCGGAGGTCGCGACCTACGCCCAACACACCTACGCCGAGAAGGCCGCCTGGGCGGATGTCGAAAAGGAAGACGGGCCGGGCGGGCCGGCGCCGGTCGTCTATTCGGCCCGCGGCTCCCACGCCTCCTACTTCCGCCCCGGCACCTACACCCAGGCGCCGATCATCCCCGACCACAATGACGACAAGGGCCCCCGCGTCCGTCCGCAGCTGACCGCGATCACCGCGGCGGCGCCGGACTGGGTCGCCTGGCCGGGTCGCTGGGGCAGCACCGGCCACATCCTCAAGCTGCCCTTCGTGACGATCGGCGCCGACAGCCCGCCCGGTCCGCGCTTCCACGACGCCTGGGCGAGTCCCTGCGGCTTCCACGAACGGGCGAAGCCGGCCGCGGAGCTGGGTCCGGAAGCGGGCGCCGAGGTGCCGAAGCCCGCTCCGCCGAAGGTCGAGGCGAGGCGCGAGGGCGATCGCGCCGTGGTCGACTACCAGCTGCCCCCGCCCGAGCCGGGCGTACCGAAGACGAAGCACCTGCTGATCAGCCTCGACGGCCACGAAGACGGCAAGCCGCCCGCCACCTACGGCATCTCCCCGGAAGGCGAGAGCGGCGAGGTCACCCTGCCCCTCGAGCTCGAGGACGTCGACTACACGGTCCGCGTCGCCAGTGCCGACCGTGACGACGTCACCGGCCCGACCACCAGCGCCGAGCTGCCCGCCGCCTGAGCTTCAGGCCGTCGCTCCCTCGAGGGTCGCGAGCGCGGCGCTGACGATGTGCTCCTGGTGCGGGATCGCCGCCTGCTCCAGGCGCCTGGAGTAGGGCATATGGACGTCGGCGCCGGTCACCCGCTGGGGCGGCGCGTCGAGCTCGTCGAAGGCCTGCTCGGTGATCAGCGCCGAGAGGTTCGAGCCGACGCCGCCGTGCGGCCAGCCCT
>JAFDWD010001106.1 GCA_018268695.1 Actinomycetota bacterium | reverse complement strand
AGAGGCGCGGTTCGAGGCCGACCGAGTGGCGCGCCACCCACCAGAGGAAGAGCGAGAGGACCAGCTGGCCGAGCAGCTTGTAGCGCCCCGAAAGGCCGAGCGAGCGCCGTTTGATGATCTTGATGTAGTCGTCGGCGAAGCCGAGCGCGGCGCAACCGAGGGCGACGGCGAAGACGGCCATCGCCGAGGCATCGCGGTCGGAGAGGACGAGGAACGGCACGCAGATCGAGGCGAAGATGATCAGCCCGCCCATCGTCGGCGTCCCGGCCTTGGCGTGGTGCTCCTGCGGGCCGTCCTCGCGGATGTGCTGGCCGAACTCGCGCACCCTCAGGTATTCGATGAACTTCGGCCCGAGGAAGATGCAGATCAGCATCGAGGCCATGCCCGCGATCAGGATTTCGCCCATGGCTAGTCGGACCCCACCCGCAGCTCGACGGCGATGCCCTCCATGCCGACCGACCGCGATCCCTTGATCAGGACGACGTCTCCCTCTTCCAGGTGGGTCTCCAGCCACTCGACCGCCTCGCCCGGGTCGGCGACGAGTTCGTCCGGCTCGTAGTCGCGCGCCAGGGCGCCGACGCCGAGGACGTAGTCGGTGCCCTTCTCGCGCGCGTACGCGCCGACCGCCTGGTGGTAGTCCGAGGATTCCGGACCGAGCTCCCCCATCCCACCCAGGACCGCGACCGTGCGCATCCCGCCGAGAGTCGCGAGCTGGTCGAGCGCCGCGCGCATCGACACCGGGTTGGCGTTGTAACAGTCGTTCACGAGGAGGATCCCGTCCGCGAGCTTGATCCGTTCGCCGCGGAACCGAGAGAAGCCTATGCCGTCTGCCCGGACGGCCATGTCCGAGAGGCGCGCGCCGAGCGCGAGCCCTCCCCCGATCGCGGCGAGCGCATTGGTCAAGTTGTAGGGCTCGGTGAAGGAGAACTGGAATCGTTCCTCTTCGCCCGGCGCCGTGATCAGGGCGGAGAGCTTGCCGGACTCGATCGAGATCTCGCTCGCGCCGACGTCGCCGCCGTCGCCGAAGCGCAGCAGGCGCGGCGCGCGCTCCAGGTGGGGCTCGAGCTCCCCGGCCGCGGCGGGGGCGACGACGACGCCGGTGGCCGGCAGCGCGTCGATCACCGCCGCCTTCTCCGCCGCGATCGCCTCGACCGAGCCCATCTGCTCGACGTGCACGGGGCCGACGTTGGTGATGATCGCCGCGTCGGGCTCGGCGATCGCGGCCAGCTCGGCGATCTGGCCGAAGCCGCGCATCGCCATCTCGAGGACGAGGACCTCGGTGTCGTCGGGCGCCTCGAGGATCGTCAGCGGCAGCCCGATCTCGGTGTTGAAGTTCTGCGCGTTGGCGTGGACCCGGCCGGGCAGGAGCGTCCGGGCGATGTCCTTGACCGAGGTCTTTCCGACCGACCCGGTGACGCCGAGCACACGCGCCCCGAGCGCCCGGCGATTGGCGGTGGCGAGAGCCTGCAGCGCGGCTAGCGGATCGTCGGCGGCGAGGATCCAGGGAGGGCCGGCGGGCACGGCTGGTTTCGAACCAGCGACCAATCGCGCAGCGAACTCAGGTCCCACGACCACCCCCCACGCGCCAGCCTCGATCGCCGCCGCAGCGAACTCGCCGCCGTCGCGGTTCTCGCCGCGCAGGCCGAAGAAGAGATCCCCGGGCCCGACGGCCGAGGAGTCGATGACCGCCCGACGGGGCGGCTCGGTCGAGCCCTCGGCGAGGACCCGCGCCCCGGTCGCCGCCGCGATCTCCGCGCCGCCGAGCCTCACGCCGGACTGCCCAGCTTGCGCAGCTCCTCGCGGGCGACCTCGCGGTCGTCGAACGGGATCTTTCGCCCGCCCTCGAACTCCTGGCCCTGCTCGTGTCCCTTGCCGGCGATCACGACCGTGTCCCCGGGCTCTGCGCGGCCGAGCGCCAGGGCGATCGCGGCGTGACGATCGACCTCGACCACCAGCTCGGCCTCGCCCTCGCGGGCACCGGCGGCGACTTCGGCAACGATCGCCTCGGGGTCCTCGGAGCGCGGGTTGTCGGAGGTGACGACGGCGAGGTCGGAGAGCACTCCCCCGGCCCGGCCCATCAGCGGGCGCTTCGCCTTGTCACGGTCGCCACCCGCGCCGAAGACCGAGATCAGCCGCCCCGCGGTCAGCCGCCGCGCCGCCCGCAGCACGTTCTCCATCGAGTCCGGCGTGTGGGCGTAGTCGACGAGGACGGCGAACCCCTGGCCCTCGTCGATCGGCTCGAAGCGTCCCGGCACCCGCGCCGCCCCGGCCAGCCCGGCGGCCGCGGTCTCCGCATCCACCCCGAGCGCCAGCGCCGCCGCAAAGGCCCCGAGCGCGTTCGCCACGTTGAAGTGCCCCGGCATCCCCGTCCGCACCCGCACCCCCGTGTTGACGGGCCGAAAACCCGTCATATGGTCCGGTTTTCGGCCCGTCAACACCGTGAACTCGGCGCCGCCGGCGTCGAACTCGACGTCGGTCGCGCGGTAGTCGGCGTCGGCGCCCTCGGCGCTGAACGTCAGGCACTCGAATTCCTCGGCCAGGCGCCGGCCGTAAGGGTCGTCGACGTTGACGATCCGCACATCGGGGTCCGCCTCGAAGAGCAGTCGCTTGGCGGCGAAGTAGTCCTCCATATCGGAATGGAAGTCGAGGTGGTCCTGGGTCAGGTTGGTGAAGAGCGCGACATCGAAGTGGATCGCGTCGGCGCGGTGCAGGGCCATCGCGTGGGAGGAGACCTCCATCGCGACCGCCTCGTCCCCGCCGTCGATCATCCGCCGGAACGTCCGCTGCAGGTCGATCCCCTCCCCCGTGGTCCGGACGACCGGCTCCTCCTGTCCGCCGACGACCTGCTTGACCGTCCCCATCAGCCCGGTCTGGATCCCGGCCGCTTCGAGGATCTCCCGGACCAGGTAGGCGGTCGTCGTCTTGCCGTTGGTGCCGGTGACGCCGACCACCTTCAGCTCCGCGGTCGGATCGCCCTGGAAGGCTGCCGCGAACGGCGCCATCGCGGCCCGCGCGCTCGGGACGAGGACCTGGGGGACAGCGACCTCGAGCTCCCGCTCGACCACCAGCGCGCTCGCCCCCGCCCCTACCACCTGCGCCGCGAACTCGTGACCGTCGCGCTTTTCCCCGACCACGCAGAAGAAGAGCGTCCCCGGCCCGACTTGGCGCGAGTCGTAGGCGAGGTCGGCGATCTCGACCGCGGAATCGCCCACGATCCTGGCCCGCTCCGCATGGGAAGCGGCCGCAACAAGGTCAGCAAGTCTCATCAGCGCGATTCTAGGTAGACCGTCGGGTGCCCCTCGCCGGAGCCGCCGCGCCGCCTTATTCTTGCGGGATACCGAGGTACGGGAGTGAGAACGCCGCGATTTCGCCGAATGCCGGCGCCGCGACCGAGCCGCCGTAGATTTCGCCTTCCGGCTCGTCGACGATCACCGCGCAGAGGAACTTCGGGTTCATCGCCGGCGCCATGCCGATGAACGAGGCGATGTATTTCGTTTTCGAGTAGCCGCCGTTTTCGGCGACCTGCGCGGTGCCCGTCTTGCCCGCCAGCGTGTAGCCGGGGACGCTCACCTCGGCCGCCGTCCCTTCCGGCCCGAGCACGCCCTCGAGCATCTTGCGCACCTGTTCGGCGGTCCTCGCGCTGATCACCCGGTGCCCGCGCGGCTCGTGGACCTTTTCTTCGCCGACCCGTTTGACCAGCTGCGGCGGCCGCTCGACCCCGTCGGTGGCGATCGCCGCATAGCCCTGCATCATCTGCATCGGCGTCACCGCGGCGCCCTGGCCCATCGGCAGGTTGCCGATCGTCGCGCCGGAGTATTCGCTCAGTTTCGGCACGATTCCGTGTTCCTCGTTGGGGAACTGGATCCCGGTGTCCTTGCCGAAGCCGAATTTTTCGACCCATTTGCTGTAGTTCGTCGCGCCGATCTTCTGGCCGATCTCGACCGCGCCGATGTTCGAGGAACGCGCCAGGATCTGTTCCACGGTCATCGTCTCGGTCCCGTGTTCCTCGGCGTCGTGGATGATCCGTTCGCCGACTTCGATCGCCGGCGGGATGACGAATTCGGTGGTCGGCGTGACCAGGCCTTCTTCCAGCGCCGC
>JAFDWD010001105.1 GCA_018268695.1 Actinomycetota bacterium | reverse complement strand
ATGGCCTGGTCGGAGACCAAGATCATGCTCCGCTTCTGGATCATCGCCGCGGTCTGCTCAGGGATCGGTTTCACCTTGTACCAGCACTCCATCGGCCATTGACCTGGGGCGGCGTGGGGGCGCCTCGCGGTGTCCTCGGTCGCTCGGCTCGGGTCACGCACTGGAGTGCGCTCCCCTCGCCTCGCTTCCCTGCGTCCTTGCGAGGCTGGCCCACGCCGCCCCAGGCCGGCATGGCGGGCTCCGCCGATCTCCGGCTTCGTATCCCCAAAACTGCGTAGGCCTTTCGATTAGGGTCCTTGACCGGTTTGGGGTCATCGAAATAGGGTGAATTTGCTCCCCCAAAGTGAGCGGGAGCGCGCGAAAAGGCAAGGGGGCCACAAGCGCATGTCGAGGCGGCGATCGGCCGCCGTCGGGATTCCCGTGCGGATGGCTCGGGGCGCCCGGCGGCGGGCCCGCCTCGTTTCCTCGGTCCGGCGCAGGGGGACAGGCCGTCGGGGCGAATGACGGAGTTATGTCCCTCATCCCTGCCAAGGAAGTGCGGCCGCCGTTGCCGCGCGGGCCGTTCCTGGTCGTCGGGCTCGCCCGCTCGGGGCAGGCCGCGGCGCGGCTCCTGGCGGCGCGGGGCGAGCGGGTCCGCGCGGTCGATTCGGGACATCCCGAGGGTGCGGAAGGACTTTCGGAGCTCGGGGTCGAAGTAACCCTGGATACGGATGGGCTGGCGCAACTCGAGGGCACGCATACGGTCGTCAAGAGCCCGGGGGTTCCCCGGGAGGCGGCGGTGATCGCGACCGCCCTGGAGCGGGGGATCGAGGTGACCGGGGAGCTCGAGCTCGCCTGGCGCGCCCTGCCCAATCGCTTCCTCGCCGTCACCGGCACCAACGGCAAGACGACGACGGTCGAGATGCTCGGCCACGTCTTCCGCACCGCCGGCGAGCCGGTCGCGGTGGCGGGCAACGTCGGCGTCCCGTTGGCCGGGCTGGTCGGCGAGATCGAGCCCGACGCAACCGTCGTCTGCGAGGCCTCCAGCTACCAGCTCGAGGGCTCGAGCCTCTTCGCCCCCGAGGGCGCGATCTTCTTGAACCTGGCGCCGGACCACCTCGACCGCCACGGCGACATGCCCTCCTACCGCAGCGCGAAGCTGCGGATCTTCGCCAACCAGGGCAACGACGACGTCGCGGTCTGGAACGGCGACGACCCCGAGTTGGCGGGCGTCGACCTCGGCGGCTGCGCGCGGCGGATCGAGTTCTGCCGGGGCGCCTCGCCCGACTGCGAGGTCGCGGCCGCGGGGGGCGCGATCTTCTGGGACGGCGAACCGCTGATCGAGACCTCCGAGCTCGGCGTCCCCGGCGAGCACAACGTCGAGAACGCGATGGCCGCTGCCGCGGTCGCGCTCGCCTTCGGGATCGACCGCGACGCGGTGATCGAGGGCCTGCGCACCTTCGGCGGCGTCCCGCACCGACTCGAGCCGGTCGCCGAGTCAGGCGGCGTCCGCTTCGTCAACGACTCGAAGGCGACCAACGTCACCTCCGCCATCGTCGGCATCGGCAGCTTCGACGCCGGCGTCCACGCGATCCTCGGCGGCAGCGAGAAGGGCGAACCGTTCGCGCCGCTGATCGAGCCCCTGCGCGAGCGCGCCGTCGCCGCCTACCTGATCGGCGACACCGCCGAGCGCCTCGCCACCGAGCTGGCGCCGTTGGCCGAGGCGGGCGTCCCGCTCGTCTACGCGGCCGACCTCGAGGGCGCGGTCCGCGCCGCAGCCGCGGCGGCGGAGCCCGGCGAGGTCGTCCTGCTCTCGCCCGCCTGCGCGAGCTTCGACGCCTTCACCAACTTCGAGGCGCGCGGCGAGCGCTTCCGCGAGATCGTCGCCGGCCTCGAGGCGGAGCGCCGATGAGCGCCCTCGACGTCGCGCTCGGCCGCGCGCGCCCCGCCAAGTCGAAGAGGAAGGGGCGCAAGAAACCCAAGGCCCTCGCCGTCTCGACCGAGTACAGCCTGCTGCTGACCGCGACTCTCTGCCTGCTCGCCTTCGGCGCGGTGATGGTCTTCTCCGCCTCCTTGACCACCCAGGTCCTGCAGAACGGCGGCCTCGCCGACTCCGCCTACTACCTGCAGCGCACGCTGGCGGTCGGGGCGATCGGCCTCGTCGTCATGCACTTCACCGCCCGCTTCAGCCTGCTGACGATCCGCAAAGCGACGCCGATCATCCTCGGCGGCGCGATCTTCCTGCTGGTCGCCGTGCTCGGGATCGGGCAGAACGTCAACGGCGCGACCCGCTGGATCGGCGGCGGCACGTTCCAGATCCAGCCCTCGGAGATCGCCAAGGTCGCCCTCGTCCTCTACGCCGCCGACCTGCTCGCCCGCGAACCGAAGCGGATCCGCTCGATCCAGGGCTTCATGCCGGTCCTCCTCGTCACCGGTGCCTCCTGCCTGCTGGTGATGCTGCAGCCGGACATGGGGACGACGATGGTGATCGCCTTCGCCGTCGGCGCCACCCTGATCGCCGCCGGCGCGGCGCCGCGCGACCTCGGCAAGATCGCGCTCTTCATCGGCGTCTGTGTGCTGCTGCTGACGCTCGTCGAGCCGTACCGGATGGCGCGCCTCACCAGCTTCCTCAGCCCCGGCAACGACACCGAAGGCGCCGGCTTCCAGGCCGCGCAGGCGAAGATCGCGCTCGGCTCCGGTGGCCTCTTCGGCGTCGGCATCGGCAACGGCGTGCAGAAGGCCTTCTATCTCCCCGAGGCCCACACCGACATGATCTCGGCGGTGATCGGCGAGGAGCTCGGCCTGGTCGGCATCCTCGGGGTCGTCGGCCTCTTCGGGATGTTCGGCTTCGCCGGCCTGCGGATCGCCCAGAAGGCGAAGGACAACTACGGCAAGATCCTCGTCGCCGGACTGACCTCGATGGTGCTGGCGACGGCGATGATCAACCTCTTCGCGGTGATGGG
>JAFDWD010001104.1 GCA_018268695.1 Actinomycetota bacterium | reverse complement strand
GCACGGGTGATCCACGCCGCGCTGCGTGGATCGACCACACCATGGTGTGGTCGAAGCACGCAGCGCGAGATCGGCGTTGTCCGACGCGCACGGAAGCGTGGACTTCGCGACAGCTCCCGCACGTCTCCCGGGACGGCCGTGCCGGCCGCAGACCCTTGCGTCCCTTTCCCGTTCCTTTCAACCACCCCCCGAGCAGGTAGCGTGGCCTCGTGCCCGCCGACGATCCGGAGATCGACGTCGTCCTCGCCGCCTACGAGGCGTTCGCGCGAGGGGATGCGCAGGCGTCGGTCGCCGACATGGACCCGGAGGTCGAGTGGATCGAGCCGCTGTCGTTCGAGATGGGCGGGCGGCGGGTCGGGCCGGCGGCGGTCGCCGAATACCTCCAGGCCTCGCGGTCGGGCTGGAAGCACCTGACCTCGGAGCCGACCGCGACGCGGGTCGGGCCGGAGATCGTCATCGTCCACAAGCTCCACGGGATCCTCAACGACGGCACCCCGCTGGAGGCGGAAGCGACCGACGTGTTCCGCTTCCGCGAGGGGCGGATCGGGCGCATGCGCGCCTACGAGGGGCCGGAGGAAGCCTTCGCGGCGGCGCCGCTGCGGCGCTGGATCGACGCCTACCGGGATGCCTGGGCGGAGACCAACGACCCCGATGCCGTCGCCAACCTCTTCACCCCGGACGGCTTCTACCGGATCGAGCCCTGGTGGATCCTGAACGGCCGCGAGGAGATCGTCAAAGGCTGGCTCGAGCACGCCGACAAGCCCGGCGACACCTCATTCGACTGGTGGCACGTCGCCCGCGACGGCGATCTCTGGATCGTCGAGGCGAGCACCCGGTACCACAACCTCGGCAAGGACTATTCGAACCTCTGGCTGGTCGACCTCGACGACGAAGGGCGCGCCCGCGGCTTCACCGAGTGGTGGAAGCAGTGGCCCGACGACGCAGTCGGCTGAAGCGACCGTCCTTGAGGATGCGCTTCGCGGCGTTGTGTCCCGAGGCCGCCATCACGCCGCCGCCCGGGTGCGTCCCGGCGCCGCAGAGGTAGAGGCCGGAGACCGGGGTCGAGTAGCCCGCGAGGTAGGGGGAGGGGCGCATGAATGCCATCTGGTCCATCCCCTGCTCGCCCTGGAAGATCGAGCCGCCGGTGAGGCCGAAGATGCGCTCGATGTCCGGCGGGGCGAGGACCTCGCGCTCGACGATCGCGTCGGGCACGTTCGGCGCGTACCGCGCCAGGTGCTCGACGCAGGCGTCGGCGTACTTCTCCCGCGCGCCCTCCGGCCAGCCCGCCTCGTCCGGCGGCCCGTACTGGGTGAACATCGTCATCACCCAGGTGCCGTCGTCGGTGAGGCTCGAGTCGATCGCCGAGGGCAGCTCCGCCTCGACGTACGGTTCGGCCGCCGGCCGCCCGCCGAGCGCGTCCTGCCAGGCCCGCTCCAGATAGTCGATCGAGGGGCAGAGGTTGACCCCGGTATGGCGGAGCGTCTCCTGCATCTCGTCGTCGACGCCGACGTACTTCGGCGGCTCGGAGAGCACCATGTTGATCTTCACCGGGCTGCCGCGGGTGCGGGAGCGCCGCATGTCCTCGACGACCTCGTCGGGGAAGTTCTCGGCCCCCGCCAGGTCGAGCACGGTGTTCTTCGGGTGCGCGCCGGAGGCGACCACCGGCGCCCGGAAGCTCTCGCCCGAGGTGAGGGTAACGCCGACGACCCGTTCGCCCTCGATGTCGATCGAGGCGACCTCGGCGTCGGTGCGGATCTCGGCGCCGGCGCTCCGGGCCGAGGCGGCGATCGCCTCCGAGATCGCGCCCATCCCACCCATCACGTGGCCCCAGGCGCCCTTGATCCCGTTCAGTTCCCCGAGCGCGTGGTGGAGCAGGTTGTAGGCGGTGCCGGGGGTGTTCGGGCCGGCCCAGACGCCGACCACGCCGGTCGAGGCGATCGAGCCCTTCAGCGCCGGGTGCTCGAAGTACTCGTCGAGCATGTCGGCGACCGACATCGTGAACATGCGGACCAGCTCGTGGACCTCGGAGCGGGAGAGGCCCGCCGCGCGCGCCCCCTCGCGGGCCAGCGACATGAGATCACCGGGCTTCTTCGAGCCGAGCGCCGGCGGCTCGCGCATCAGCATCGGGCTGAGGAAGTCGGCGACGCGGAAGAGGCGGTTTTCGAAGGCCTCGAAGTTGTCGGCGTCGTGGGCGTTGATCGGGCGGATCGAGGCGGCGGTGGCGGCCGGGTCGTCGTAGAAGACGATCGGGCCGTCCTCGGTGAGCGCGGCGTAGGCGGGATCGAGCGGCACCGCGCGGTAGCCGAAGTCTTCGAGCCGCAGGTCCTTGACGATCCGCGGCTGCAGCATCGAGACGACGTAGGAGGCGCGCGAGACCCGCTTGCCGGGCCAGACTTCCTCGGTCACGCAGGCGCCGCCGAGGATCGGCCGGCGCTCCAGCACCAGCACCCGTTGCCCCGCTTTCGCCAGGTAGGCCGCGGTGGTCAGGCCGTTGTGGCCGCCACCGACCACGATCGCGTCGTAGGAGGTGCCGGATGCGCTGCCGGCCGTGCGCGGGAGGGAAGCCGAGGTGGTCGCCATGGCGCGCCAGCCTAACATAAGTTTGTACATTTGACTACAAAGTAAATACGTGCCATATGATGCGGGGTATGGACGATCGCCTGCAGTCACTCGCCAAGCAGCACCTGATGCTCCACTTCACCGACATGGCCGCTCTGGTCAGCGAAGGGACGACGATCATCGACCGGGGCGAGGGCTGCTTCGTCTTCGACACCGCCGGCCGCCGCTACATCGACGGGCTCTCCGGCCTCTACTGCGTGAACCTCGGTCACTCGCACGGCGAGGAGATCGCCGCGGCCGCGTCCGAGCAGATGGCGCGGCTCTCGTTCTCCAGCAACTGGACCGTGGCCCACCCGCCCGCGATCGAACTGGCGACGAAGCTCGCCGACCTGGCGCCCGGGAGCCTCGAGCGCGTCTTCTTCACCTCGGGTGGGGCGGAATCGGTCGAGTCGGCCTGGAAGATGGCGGTGCAGTTCCACCGCGCCAACGGCGAACCGGAGCGGCGCAAGGTGATCGCCCGCCAGGACGCCTACCACGGGGTGACGATGGGGGCGCTGGCGATGACCGGCCTGGAGGAATGTCGGGTGCCGTTCGAACCGTTCGGTGTGCCCGCCGTCCACGTCGCCAACACCAACGCCTACCGGCACCCGGAGGGCGCGGACGAGGCGCGGATGCGCGACGCCCTGCTGGCCGAGGTCGAGGCGACGATCGAGCGCGAGGGCGCTGGGACGATCGCGATGATGATCGCCGAGCCGGTGCAGAACGCGGGTGGCTGCCTGGTGCCTCCGGCCGGCTACTGGCAGGGCCTCCGCGACCTTTGCGACCGCCACGGGATCCTGCTCGTCTCCGACGAGGTGATCTGCGCCTTCGGCCGGCTCGGCACCTGGTTCGGGGCGCAGCGCCTCGACTACCAGCCGGACATGATCACCTGCGCCAAGGGCCTCACCGGCGCGCACGTCCCGATGGGCGGCGTGCTGATCTCCGAGCGGGTCGCCGCGCCCTTCATCGAAGGCCGCGAGATGTACCTGCACGGGATCACCTTCGGCGGCCACCCGGTCGGCTCGGCGGTGGCGCTGGCCTCGATCGAGATCTTCGAGCGCGAAAACGTCCTCGACAACGTGATGGCGAACGAGCCGCTCCTGCGCGACCTCCTGAACGGCCTGCGGGACATCCCGATCGTCGGCGACGTGCGCGGCACCGGCCACTTCTGGGCGATCGAGCTGGTCCGCGACCAGGAGACCCGTGAGACCTTCGAGGGCCCGGCGGCCGAATGGCTGCTGAAGGATGTGCTCTCGGCCGAGCTCTGGGGCCGCGGCCTGGTCTGCCGCCTGGATGATCGCACCGAGCCGATCGTCCAGATCGCCCCGCCGCTGGTCGCCGATCGCGGCACGATCGAGGAGATCGTCCAGATCCTCCGCGAGGGCCTCACCGTCGCCGCCGAACGGATGAGCGAGCGCCCCGAGCTCAGCCCCACCGCCTAAGCGTTGACGGGCCAACCGCGGCTTCGCGCCACCGCGTCGAGGGCGATGCAGCCGCGGGGCGAGGCGAGCGCGGGGTTGACCTCGAGCAGGTCGAGGCCGTGCTCCAGCGCCAGCTCGCCGAGCCGCGAGCCGAAGCGCGCCGCCGCGCCGAGGTCCACCGCCTGACGTCCGCGACCGCCGGTCAGGAGTGACGCGGCGCGCAGTCCGCGCAGCGCCCGCTCGACCCGGGCGATGGAAGCCGGGAGGGGGACGATCGCGACGTCGTCGAGCGCCTCCGCCCAGATCCCGCCGATGCCGACCAGGAGCGCCGGAACCACGCCGTCGCGCCGCACCGCGAAGATCAGCTCGACGCCCTCGCCCGCCATCCGCTCGACCAGGAGGGTGGCGTCGGCGGCCTCGGGCAGCGCCAGGAGCTGGATCGCCGCCTCCCGCACTTCGTCCTCGTCTTGAAGGTCGAGCGCCAACGCCCCCGCCTCGCTCTTATGTAGGAGGGAGGGAGAGGACAACTTGAGCGCGACGGGCATCCCGACCTCCAGCGCCGCGTCGACGGCCCCCGCCACATCCACCGCGACCGCCCCTTCCGGCACGTCTAGCCCCCCGGCCGCCAACAGTCCCTTCGCCTCCGCCTCTCCGAGCCTTCGGTCCCGCGACGACAACCCCGTCAACCCGGCGGACCACTGCCCATCATGATCCGCCGGGTCGACGGGGTTGTCGTCGGGCGCCGCCACCGCCGCGATCTCCCGCAACCGCTCCGCATCGGCCGGAGCCATCCGTAGCGCGGCCGCGCAGGCGATCGCGGCACCAAGCCCCGCCGCCGTCGCGACTCCCGCGGCGCCGAGTTCCGCCGCCCCGTCCGGGTCGAGTAGCTCGGGCAGCGTCGATCCCAGGATCGTCGCCGCGTCCCCGCGCGCGGCGCCCGCGAGGAGTGCCCGCTTGACCCGCTCCCAGTCCGCCGCGATCTCCGGATCGAGCCCGCGCGGCTGGTCGAAGAGCAGGAGGAGCTGGTCGATGCCCGGGTCGGAGGACACCGCCGCGGCGATCTCCGCGAGCGCCTCGTGGTCGTCCCAGAGCATCGAGGTGTAGTCGAGCGGGTTCGCCACCGTCGCCGCGCTCGGCAGGATCTCCGCAAGCCTCGCGCGCGTCGCCGCTGAAAGCTCCGGCAGCTCGAGCCCGCGCTTCTCCGCGAGGTCCGCCGCCACCCCCGAGTCCCCGCCCGAACAAGTGAGGATCGCAAGGCCACCCCGCCGCGTCGGCCGTGCCGAGCGCGCGGCCAGGGCGCGAGCGAGCTCCAAGAGCTCGCTCGGCTCGCTCGCCATCCCCACGCCCGCTTCCTCCATCAGCGCCGCGAATACCCGTTGGTCCCCGGCCAGCGCGCCGGTGTGGGCGCCCGCGGCCCGCGCGCCGCCCTCCGAGCTGCCGACCTTCAGCACCCCGACTCCGACGCCGCGCTCGGCGCAGTCGGCGAGCGCGCGGGCGAGTCGCGCTCCGTCCCCGTCGGACTCGAGCATCAGGGCGATCGAGCCGACACCCTCGGTCGCCGCCAGCGCCTCGAGCCAGTCGCTCGGCTCGAGCACCGCGCCGTTGCCGGTCGAGACGACGGTGTGGAAGCCGATGCCGCGGTCGGAGCCGAGCGCGTTGACGCCGAAGTTGCCGCTCTGGGTGATGACCGCGACCGGGCCGGGGGTGAGGTGCTCGACCGAGTCGCCCCAGAGCGGCGCCCGCGCCGCCGTCGAGACCACGCCGTTGCCGTTCGGCCCGCAGACCGGCAGGGCGAAGCGTGCCGCGGCTTCCCGCAACTCCGCTTCCAGTGGGCGCCCGGCCGGCGTCTCGCCGAACCCCGCGGCGATGACGATCGCCCCGCCGCAGCCGCGCTCGCCCGCTTCGACGATCACCGGTGCGCACGCGGCCGCCGGGATCGCGACGACGACCGCGTCGACCGGTTCCGGCAGGTCGGCGACGCGAGGCACGCAGGGCCGGCCGTGGACCTCGTCGCGCTTCGGGTTGACGCCCCAGACCGTGCCCTCGAACCCGGCTGCGGCGAGGTTGCGGAAGACCACGTCGCCGTAGGACCCGGGCCGGTCGTTGGCGCCGACCACCGCGACCGAGCGGGGGTGGAGGAGCGGCCCGAGGTCCACCGCCACCTCAGTGGAGCATCGACTCGACGCCGCGCCGCTCCAGGCCACGGGCGATGATCAGCCGCTGGATCTCGCTCGTCCCCTCCCAGATCCGGTCGACCCGCAGCTCGCGGAGGAAGCGCTCGGCGACGTTGGAGCGCATGTAGCCGCGGCCGCCGAAGGCCTGAACGCAGCGGTCGGCGCAGCGCCACGCCGCCTCGGAGACGAAGAGCTTCGCCATCGAGGCCTTCGCGTGGACCACCTTCGGGTCGGCGCCTTCGTCGGCCAGCCGCGCCACCTCCAGGGTCATCAAGCGTCCGGCCGCGGCGTCGGTTGCCGAGTCGGCGAGCGGGAAGCTCACGCCTTGGTAGTCGAGGATCCGGCTGCCGCCCTGCTCGCGGTCCGCCGCCCAGGCGACCGTCTCGTCGAGCAGCCGCCACATCGCGCCGATCCCGTGGGCAGCGATGCCGAGGCGCTCCTCGGTGAACCACTCGCGCTGCAGGTCGTCCCCGCCGCCGATCTCGCCGACCACCGCGTCGGCACCCAGCTCGACCGCGTCGAAGCGGAAGGTCGGGTGCCCGTCGGGGTAGCTGTGGGTGAAGCGGGGGTTCTCGAGGATCGAGACGCCGGGTGCATCGACGTCGACGAGGAAGAGGGTGGGGAGGCGGGCGCCGCCGTCGACCACGTTGGCCATCACGATGATCACCGCGGCGACGTCGCCCGAGGTGACGAACCACTTCTCGCCGCTGAGGCGGTAGCCGCCGCTGCCGTCGGGCTCGGCGACGGCAGCGATCCGCGACGGGTCCGAGCCGGCGTCGGCCTCGGTCACCGCGTAGGCGTCGCGGAGCTCGCCGCGGAGCGCCGGGCGCAGGTACCGGTCGATCTGCTCGGGGGAGCAGTGCGCCCAGACGTTGTAGGCGTTCGGCACGTGCCAGTGGATCGCGTTGGTCGAGCGCCCGAACTGCTCGGCCACGAGCGCCCACTGCAGCCGCGTCCATCCCTGGCCGCCGTGCTCGCGCGCGTGCAGCCCGCCGGTCAGACCCGCTGCCAGCGCCTCGCGTTTGACCTGCTCGACCGCCTCGTCGGGGAGCTTCCCGTCGGCCATCTCGGCCTCGAC
>JAFDWD010001103.1 GCA_018268695.1 Actinomycetota bacterium | reverse complement strand
GCGCATGTCCCTCCCCGTTCGTGCGCCTTCCGCCTGACCCCCGATGTTGACGGGCCGAAAACCCGTCTATATGGCTAGTTTTCGGCCCATCAACATTCGGGCGTTGTGGAAGCGTGACGAGAGCGTGGACTTCGTGGTGGAAGCGTCACGTCTCCCGGGAGTTACAGGCGGAACGGTCACGTCCTGGGCGTCTCATAGAGGTCACAGCCAGCCAGGACCTCCATGAGACGCCCAGGGCACCGCAGCTAGGACTGCCGCCCCGCCCCCGCCCGCCTCAGGACATCTCTCAATACCCGCTGATCCTCCACCGAGAGATCCTCGATCCAGGCCGGCGGCTTGAACATCTCCTTCGTCGCCCGGGCGCGGAGCTTCTTCCCGGCGGCGGTCAGCTCGATCGCCTTCACGCGCCGGTCCTCGGTGGAGGGGCGGCGGATCGCGAGGTCGCGCTCTTCGAGGGCGTCGACGATGCCGGTGACGTTGGAGGGGTCGCAGTGGAGGAGCTCGGCCATCCTCCCCATCGGTTGTGGCTGCTCGAGGAAGCGCAGGGCGCCGAGGAGGGGCGGGGTCACGCCGAGCTTCTGCGCGATCTCGATGAAGCGCGGCGGGTAGACGAGGGGGACGAGCAGCCCCCATGCCTCGGCGGCGAGGTCTTCGTCCTCTTGGGGTACGGGCTTGACATCCCTGGACATAGAGGTAGAGTACCGCAAACTTTGAGGATCTCAACTATCGAGATTGCCAAGCAGCAGACGTAAAGGGACGATCACCGTGGAGAATTCAGCGAAGGGCATCGAAGCCATCGGCCTCGTGCGCGAGTTCAAGAAGGGGCCGCGCGCGGTCGACGGGATCGACCTGCGCGTCGAGCCGGGTGAGATCTACGGCTTTCTCGGCCCCAACGGCGCCGGCAAGTCGACCACCGTCCTGATGCTGACCACCCTCCTCCCGCCCACCGCGGGCATCGCCCGCGTCGCCGGCTTCGACATCGTCAAAGAAGGGCCGCGGGTCCGCTCGGCGATCGGCGCCGCGCTGCAGGAGGCGGCGCTCGATCCGCTGCTCACCGGCACCGAGCACATGCGGCTACAGACCTCCCTCCACGGCCTCGGCAAGGCCGAACGCGAGAAGCGCGGCGGCGAACTGCTCGAGCGGGTCGGCCTGACCAAGGCCGCCGACCGCAAAGTGGGCGGCTACTCGGGCGGGATGAAGCGGCGCCTCGACCTGGCGCTGGCCCTCGCCCATGAACCGCGGATCCTCTTCCTCGACGAGCCGACCACCGGCCTCGACATCCAGAGTCGCACGGCGCTCTGGGAGGAGGTCGCCCGCCTCGCCGCCGAGGACGGCGTCACCGTCTTCCTCACCACCCAGTACCTGGAGGAGGCCGACGTG
>JAFDWD010001102.1 GCA_018268695.1 Actinomycetota bacterium | reverse complement strand
TGCTCGCCACCCATGCCGACCCGGCCTCGCCCGAGTTCAAGCGCAACGAGGCCGAGCACCGGCGGCTCGTCGCCGAGCTGGACGAGCGGCTCGCCCGCGCTGCGGCCGGCGGTGGCGAGCGCGCCCGCGAGCGTCACGTGGCGCGCGGCAAGCTCCTGCCGCGGGACCGGGTCGATCGCCTGCTCGACCCCGGCTCACCGTTCCTCGAGCTCGCCCCGCTCGCCGCCGCGGGCCTCTACGACGACGAGGCTCCCGGTGCCGGGATCATCGCCGGCGTCGGCCGGGTCGAGGGCCGCGAGGTCGTCGTCGTCGCCAACGACGCCACCGTCAAAGGCGGGACCTACTACCCGATGACGGTGAAGAAGCACCTGCGGGCGCAGGAGGTGGCGCTGCAGAACCGGCTGCCCTGCCTCTACCTGGTCGACTCGGGCGGCGCCTTCCTGCCGATGCAGGACGAGGTCTTCCCCGATCGCGAGCACTTCGGCCGGATCTTCTTCAACCAGGCGACGATGTCGGCGCAGGGGATCCCTCAGGTCGCCGCGGTGATGGGGTCCTGCACGGCCGGCGGCGCCTACGTGCCGGCGATGAGCGACGAGACGGTCATCGTCCGCGACGAGGGCACGATCTTCCTCGGCGGCCCGCCGCTGGTGAAGGCCGCGACCGGGCAGGAGGTGACCGCGGAGGAGCTCGGCGGTGGCGTCCTCCACGCGCGCACCTCGGGCGTCGTCGACCACCTCGCCGCCGACGATGCCGACGCTCTGCGCATCATGCGTTCGATTGTCGCCACGCTTCCGCCGGCGTTTCGCGCGTGGGAGCGCGAGCCCGCCGCCGAGCCCGCGGTCGACCCCGCCACGCTCTACGGCGCCGTTCCCCCGGACAGCCGCACCCCCTACGACCCGCGCGAGGTGATCGCCCGCGTCGTCGACGCCAGTCGCTTCCACGAGTTCAAGGCCGAATACGGCACCACGCTCGTCTGCGGGTTCGCCCATATATATGGACACCCCGTCGGGATCCTCGCCAACCAGGGCGTCCTCTTCTCCGACAGCGCGCTGAAGGCGGCCCACTTCATCGAGCTCTGCGACCAGCGCGGCGTGCCGCTCCTCTTCCTGCAGAACATCTCAGGCTTCATGGTCGGGCCCGAGTACGAGGCGGGCGGCATCGCCCGCGACGGCGCCAAGATGGTCGCCGCCGTGGCCACCGCGCGGGTGCCGAAACTGACGGTGATCGTCGGCGGATCGTTCGGCGCCGGCAACTACGGGATGTGCGGGCGCGCCTATTCGCCGCGCTTCCTCTGGATGTGGCCGAACGCGCGCATCTCGGTGATGGGCGGCGAGCAGGCGGCGACGGTGATGTCCGAGGTGGGGCAACCCGAGCTCGGCGCCGAGCTGCGCGAGCAGTACGAGCGGCAGGGGAGCCCCTACTACTCGACCGCGCGGCTCTGGGACGACGGCGTGATCGACCCCCTCGACACCCGCACCGTCCTCGGCCTCGCCCTCGGTGCCTGTGCGAACGCCCCGCTCCCCGAGCGGGGCGCCGCTCCCGTTTTCCGGATGTAGGAAAGGATGGGGACATGGACCAGCCCGAGATCCTCTGGGAGCCGACCGCCGCGGCCGTCGAGGCCTCCGCCCTGACCGCCTACGTCGACTGGCTGCGCGCCGAGCGCGGCGTCGACGTCACCACCTACCCCGACCTCTGGCGCTGGTCGGTCGACGACCTCGAGGGCTTCTGGAACTCGATCCTCGACTACTTCAAGGTCGAATACGACGGCGAGCGCACCGTCGCCCTCGCCTCGCGCGAGATGCCCGGCGCCGAGTGGTTCCCCGGCGTGCGCCTGAACTGGGCCGAGCGCGCCTTCGCCGGCAAGGACGACGAGGCGGTCGCGATCCTCCACGCCTCCGAGCTCCGCGACCTGGAGGAGATCACCTGGGGCGAGCTGAGACGTCAGGTGGCCGCCGTGGCCGCCGGCCTGCGGAGCCTCGGGGTCGGGAAGGGCGACCGCGTGGTCGCCTACCTGCCGAACGTCTGCGAGGCGACGATCGCCTTCCTCGCCTGCGCCTCGATCGGCGCGGTCTGGTCCTCGGCCTCCCCCGACTTCGGCGCCGGCTCCCTGATCGACCGCTTCGCCCAGATCGGGCCGAAGGTGCTGCTGGCGGTCGACGGCTATCGCTACGGCGGCAAGGACTTCGACCGCACCGCGGTGATCCACCGACTCCAGGAGGCGATGCCCTCGCTCGAGCACACCGTCCTCGTCCCCTACCTCGACCCCGGGGCGACCCTCGAGGGAGCGGTCCCGTGGGCGGAGCTCCTCGCCCGGGGCGAGGGAGCCGAGCTGACCTTCACCCGCGTCCCCTTCGACCACCCCCTCTGGGTCCTCTACTCCTCGGGCACCACCGGCCTGCCCAAGGCGATCGTCCAGGGACAGGGCGGCATCCTTCTGGAGCAGCTGAAGAAGATGCACCTCCACGCCGACGCGAGGCCCGGCGACCGCCTCTTCTGGTTCACCACGACGGGCTGGATGATGTGGAACTTCATCGTCGGTGGCCTCCTCACCGAGGCGGCGATCGTCCTCTACGACGGCAACCCGGGGTATCCGGACATGGGCAGGCTCTGGGACCTCGCCGAGGAGGCGGGCGTGACCATGTTCGGCACCTCCGCCGCCTACATCTCCGCCTGCATGAAGGCGGGGGTCGAGCCCGGCGCGGGCCGGGACCTCTCCCGCCTGCGCGCGGTCGGCTCGACCGGCTCGCCGCTGGCGCCGGAGGGCTTCGACTGGATCTACGAGCACGTCGGCACCGACACCTGGCTCTTCTCCACCTCCGGCGGCACCGACCTCTGCACCGCCTTCGTCGGCGGCGTCCCCACCCTCCCCGTCTACAGGGGCGAGCTGCAGGCGCGGGCGCTGGGGGCCGCGGTCGAGTCCTGGGACCCCGAGGGCCACCCCCACATCGGCGAGGTCGGCGAGCTCGTGATCACCGCGCCGATGCCCTCGATGCCGCTCTTCCTCTGGGGCGACACCGACGGCTCCCGCTACCGCGAGTCCTACTTCGAGATGTTCCCCGGCACCTGGCGCCACGGCGACTGGATCGAGATCACCGACCGTGGCACCGCGATCATCCACGGCAGGAGCGACTCGACCATCAACCGCGGCGGCATCCGCATCGGCACCGCCGAGATCTACCGGGCGGTGCTCGAGTCCGAGGAGATCACGGACGCCCTCGTGGTCGACCTGCCCGAGGAGGGCACCGACGGGGTGATCCGGCTCTTCGTCGTCCTGCGCGAGGGGGCCGAGCTCGACGACGAACTCCGCAAGGCCCTGGCGAGGAGCATCCGCGAGCGCTGCTCCCCCCGCCACGTCCCCGACACGGTCACCGCGCTCGCCGCCGTCCCCCGCACCCTCTCGGGCAAGGTGGTCGAGGTCCCGGTGAAGCGGATCCTGATGGGGGCCGACCCGGGGAAGGTGGTCAGCCGGGACTCCTTGGCGAACCCGGAGGCGCTCGACTACTTCGTCGAGCTCTCCGATCACGAGTCCTGAACGGTCCCCTAGCGGTAGGTGACCAGCGCCCGGTCGACCGACTCGAGGTGGGAGTGGTCGTTGAAGGAGATGACGTTGGTGCCGGTCGAGCCGACCGCCAGCTTGGTCACCGAGGCGTTGACAGTGACCCGGTTGAGCGCGGGGAAGAAGGTGGGAGGCGCGTCCCAGAGGCTGCAGAGGAGGGCGCCGATGACGCCGCCGGAGGTGACGACGATGGCGGTCTGACCTGAGGTGAGCTGGGCGGCGAGGTCGCGGAGGGCGGCGGTGCCGGCGCCGCTGAAGCCGGGCCAGGTCTGGGTGGTCGGGCTGCGGTCGGCGTGGTCGACCCACTCGGCCTGGGCGGCCTCGAGGATCGTCTGGAAGGCGCGGTTGGTGAGCGGCTCGGCGCCGTCGCGCCGATCGAGGCGCACCGACGTGTCGGAGTGGTGGCGGAGGATGTCTTCGGAGTCGTACTCGTCCCAGCGCGGCTCGATCTCGAGGTCGGGTGCGCCGAGCGCGGCGAAGGCGGCGGCAGTCTCCCGCTGGCGGCGGAGGGTCCCGCTGATCAGGCGGTCCGCTTGGTAGCCACGCTCGGCCAGGGAGGACGCGACGATCTCCGCCTGGCGGTGGCCCGCCTCGGAGAGAACGTCGTAGTCCTCGGTCCCGAACGAAGCCTGGCCGTGGCGGACGAGGAGCACGGTCGGCATGGCGCGCATTATCCGGCAGGAGCACCGCCTAAGGTCCTGGCATGTCCGACGGTTCAGCCGGCGGCGGCAACGTGCGGCCCGCCTGCGTCGACCACATGACCTTCCCGGTCGGCGACCTCGAGCGCTCGCTCGCCTTCTACCGCGCCGCCCTGGTCAGGGGAATGGGGTGGAGCGAGATCGACGAGGAAGGTGCGCCCGCGTTCGGCCCGCCCGGCTCCGAGGACGTGATCCTCGTCCCTGGCGGCCCGCTGAGCCCACCGATCCACCTCGCCTTCGCCGCCGAGAGCTACGAGCAGTTGGAGGGCTTCCACCGCGAGGGCCTCGCCGCCGGCGGCATCGACAACGGCGCCCCCGGGCCGCGGCCGCAGTACTCGCCCGGGTACCACGGCGCCTTCCTGGTCGACCCCGACGGCCACAACGTCGAGGCCGCCTGGCACCAGCCGCAGGGCTAGCGCCGGATCGCCACCTCGGCCTCGCCGTCGATCAGGCCGGCGCTCGCCAACTCGGCGTCGTCGCGCCAGGTCTCCAGCTCGTCCTCGTCGATGGGCGCCGAACCACGGCGCTCTCGGGGCGCCAGCGCCACCGCGACCAGGGTCGCGAAGACGGCGGTCCCGGCGCCGACCCAGAGGGCGGTGGTGTAGCCGCCGACGGCGGGGAAGCTCGAGCCGGCGACCTCGTGGGAGGCGAGGATCGAGGCGACCAGGGCGCTGCCGGCGGAGAAGCCGATCGAGCGGACCACCTGGTAGAAGCCCATCGCGCTGCCCACCTCCTGGCCCGGCACCGAGCGGGTGATCAGCCCGGGGATCGCGGCGAAGGTGAAGCCGAAGCCGATCCCGAGCAGGGCCATCATCACGCAGGCCTGCCAGAGTGCCCCGTGGACGAGGGCGAAGAAGACGCCGGCCGCGACGATCGCCGTGCCGCCGATGGCGAGCGCGGTGCGGGAGCCGAAGCGGCGCAGGGTCGCCGTCATCAGCCGGCTGCCGAGCAGGCTGGCGACCGAGAACGGGACCAGGCAGAGGCCCGCGACCAGGGTCGAGGCGTCGAAGCCGAAGCCCTCCGCCGACGGGGTCTGGACGAACTCGGTGATCACGGTGAGGAACATGTAGAGGGCGATGCCGAGCAGGGCCGCCGAGACGTCGGCGCCGAGCACCGCGCGGTGGCGCAGCTGGCTGAGGTCGACGAGTGGCTCGGCGGCGCGGAGCTGCGCCCGGATCCAGGCGGCGCCGACCGCGATCGCGATGACGAAGCAGGCGATCGTGGCGGTCGAGGCCCAGCCCCATTCGTGTCCCTGGCCGATGCCGACCATCAGCGCCACTACCGCGATCGCGCCGACGGCGGCGCCGGTCACGTCGAGGGAGACCGCCGGCCCGTCCTCGTTCGAGGGGATCTCCAGGTAGGCGGCGAGGAGCGCGGCGGCGCTCAGCACGGCGCCGAAGAAGAAGGCCGCGTGGAGGTCGATCTGCTCGGCGATCAGGCCGCTCAGCGGGTAGCCCGCGCCGAGCCCGGTGGCGCCGCTGACCGACAGCAGGGCGATCGTGCGGCGGGCGTGCTCGCCTTGCAGGTGGTCGCGCGCGGCGGCCATCGCGATCGGCGCGAGCCCGAGGCCGATGCCCTGCATCACGCGGCCGACGATCAGCAGCGGTAGCGAGTCGGCCAGCCCGGCGACGACGCCGCCGGCGGTGACGATGACGAGCGCGCCGAGGATCGACCGGCGTCGGTGCCGCCCGTCCCCGAGCCGCCCGAGGACCGGGGCCGCGATCGCCCCGGCGATCAGCGCCGCGGTGAGCGACCACTGGGCGTTCGGCAGCGAGACGTCGAGGTCCTTGGCGACGTCGGGCAAGAGCGGCGCGCCGAGGCTGGAGATGATCGAGACGACGAGGGTGATGCCGACCAGTACCGCGACGAACGGTCGACCGACCTCGCCGGCCCTGGAATCGGGCGTGGTGCTGGACCTGAGCACGGCGTCAATTATATAGGAAACCAATCCATTTATGAGACGTGGACGCCGCTGCTCCTGACCCGGCGGGACCCCGTCTCGGCTTAATCCTTCGGTGCGACCACGTTGCGAAGGGCCGCGGCCTAGGGGCACTGTGCCGACCTAACCGTCTTGTCTTGAAAGGACTCGCATGTCTCGCATCCGTAAGCGGCTCACGTACGCCAATGTCATCTCCACGATCTGTCTCCTGCTCGTCGTCGGGGGAGGTTCCGCCTTCGCCGCCTCCCAGTTCGAAAAAGAATCGATCGGCACCCGAGCTCTGAAGAAAGAAGCCGTCACGCCGGCGAAACTGAGTCAGAAAGCCAAAGCGACGCTGACCGGGGCGACGGGGCCGAAAGGCGCGACCGGGGCGACGGGCGCGACCGGCGCGAAAGGCCCGGCTGGCCCCACGGGCCCGACCGGGCCTGCCGGCACCGCGCGCGCCTACGGCGAGACCGCCAACAACGCCGGTGGCCTGATCGAAGCCCGCAGCAAGAACGCCTCGATCCGCCACCCCGAAACCGGCACCTACTGCATCACCCCGGGTGGCGGAATCGATCCGGACACCGCGACGCTGCTGGTCAGCGCCGACTACGCCAACAGCGGGACCAACAAAACCATCGCCCAGATCCGATCCACCAACCTGGACTGCAACGCCGGGGAGCTGGAGGTCAAAATCTGGAACGACGGCGCGGCCAAGGACGCCCAGTTCTCGTTCCTCATTCCGTAGCGAGGCCGAGCTCGGCCCGACCAGCGGGAGGCGCCGACCCGGGACACGACCGGGTCGGCGCCCTCTCGCCTCTCCTTGAGGACATGGACCTAGGTCCCTTTCGCTCCGGTCTCGGGTCTGGGAGGGTTATTGGTCATGCGGACCAAGAATGCGGTTACGGGTCGTGTCCTCCTTGCGGTCGTCGTCTGTGCGCTGGCCGTCGCCGTCGGCGGAGTCGCCTCCAGCAGCGGCGCCCAGAAGCCGGCGTCCAAGCCGGCGAAGCAGCCCGCCTTCGCGGCGAAGCTGACCCAGTCGCTGCCGGTGGCGATGAAGGAAAACGCCGTCCCGGGCATCGCGTTGCTGATCGACTCGCCGTCGAAAGGCAACTGGCGCTGGACCTTCGGCACCGCCGAGATCGGCAAGCAGGTGCCGATGAAGATGAGCGACCTCTTCCGCATCGGCTCGAACACCAAGACGATGACCTCGACCGTGATCCTGCAGCTGGTCGAAGAAGGCAAGCTGAAGCTGAACGACCCGATCGGGAAGTTCGTCCCCGGCGTCCCGAACGGCAAGAAGATCACGATCCGCGAACTGGCCGAGATGCGAAGTGGCCTCTATAGCTACACCTTCGACCGCGGCTTCAACGAAACCCTCGACAGGCAGCCGAAGAAGGCGTGGAAGTCGAGCGAACTGCTGAAGATCGCCTTCTCCCACAAGCCCAACTTCGCTCCGGGGGCAGAGTACGAATACAGCAACACGAACATCGCGCTGCTCGGGGTCGTGATCGAGAAGCTGACCGGGGAGACGGCCTCGGAAGCCTTCCAGGAACGGATCTTCGGCCCATTGAAGATGAAGCACAGTTCCCTCCCCGAACCGAGCGAATGGAAGATCCCCGGCCCGCACGCGCAGGGCTACCAGTTCGGCACCAACGTCGCGACGATCGATAGCTACGCGGTGCCGAAAGCCGAACAGGCGGCGGCGCTCGACGGCAGCCTCCTGCCGATCGACTACACCGACGCCAGCCCGTCCTGGGCCTGGACCGCGGGCGGCGCGATCTCGACCCCGGCCGAGCTCGCCACCTACGCGAAGGCGCTCGGCACCGGGAAGGGCCTGCTCAGCCCGAAGATGCAGAAGGTCCGCTTGAACAGCCTGCGCCCGATCGTCCCCGGCGCCAAGAGCCCCAAGTACGGCATCGGCCTCGCCGAATTCGCCCCCGGCATCGTCGGCCACGACGGCCAGATCCCCGGCTACTCGAGCTTCATGGCCTACGACATCGAGACGGGCGACACGATCATCCTCGCCACCAACCTCGCCGCCTCCCCGGTGACCGGGGAAAACGCCGCGGTCGAACTGGCGAAGGTGATCATCGCGACGCTCTATGGCGCCGGCGACGTGCCGGGCGGCAACCCGGCCGCGGCGAACAACTGAGATAAACGTCCCCGGGGCCGGTATCGCGACATAGACTCGGCGTATGAGCGGTACGTCGAGGGTGCTGGTCGTGCTCGTTGTCGGCGTGTTGTTCGGGGCGTTCGCCTCGACGGCGGCCGCGAGCGACCGGGTTGAAAAGGCGAAGACGGAACTGTCGTTCTCGGTCAAGGGAACGAACGGCTACTGGTTCGCGGTGACCGCCAAGCGTCTGGCCGGCGAACCGAAGGCAAGGGTCACCGTCACCGCGGAACGCCAGCGCTACAAGGTGGAATTGATGGAGGTGAGGTACTCGGTCGAGGCTCCGATGTCCCGGCGCGGTGGCTTCGACGCGAGGTTCCCGGGCCTTGGCCGGATCCACGTCAGCTTCGAGCAGGAAAAAGCGTGGAAGACGAAGTACCCGGCGAACTCGGTCTGCGGCAGCTCGATCCAGACCATCCACAGGGGCACCTTCCGGGGGACGATCTCCTTCCGCGCCGAAGGCGGCTTCTCCGCGGCCGATGCCTCGGCCGCCCAGGGCAACGTCAGGGAAGACTCGCGCCGGGTCTGCAAGGAAGTCGAAGGCGGGGCGTTCACGGGAGGGTCGAGCGGCCCGAAGAACGCCGACCTCGCGGTCGCGGGCCCGGTCGCCCCGGCGGGCGCTCCCACGGTCTCCTTCTCCGCCACCGGCTACCCGCAATCCGAACCGCCGACTTCCTCCGGCGGCATTCCGACCGTCGCCTTCGGCGCGAGCTGGTCGGCCGAGAAGCGCGGCATCGAGGTCCTCGCCCTCACCTATCGCAACACGGTCTCCGCCTACTACCTCGTCCCCGGCCCGATCGGGACCCTCACCGACGCCACCGTCACCCCGCCCGCGCCCTTCGCCGGCACCGGCACGTATCACGCCGAATCGCCGACCGCCGCCACCTGGACCGGCGACCTCACCATCGCGTTCCCCGGCACGATCGGCACCGTCCCCCTCACCGGCCCCGGCTTCACCGCCCGGCTCTGCGAAAACTTCACCACCTGCACCGGCGCTCCCGAGCCGACGAGCTAGTGTCCTGAGGCGATCACCGGGTCGGCGTCTTCGAGGCGCTCCGGCAGGCCGAAGCTGGCGAACAGGTTCGGCATGAAGGGGGCGAGGAAGTTGTGGATGCCGCCGAGGGCCGGGGCACCGTCGCCGGCCTCGGCTTCCAGCAGGGTCACCGACCAGGGCAGCCAGGCGCCGGACTCCGGGTCGGGTTTGTAGGAGGCGTAGGCGGGAAGGCCGTTGGCCGAGAGGGCGCGGAGCTTCGAGCCGCGGCAGGCGGCGCCCTGGCCGAGCATGAAGGTGCCGACTTCCTCGGGGCCGCGGATCCAGAGCGGCAGCGGTGGCATGTCGAAGACGACGTCGTAGCGCAAGAGGGCGACGATGCGGTCGATGTCGTACTCGGCGAACGCCTCGAGGTACTGGTCGAGGAGACGCTGCTCGTCCTCGGTCGAGGGGCGGGCCGGCGCCTGGTCGTCCTCGAGGTCGAGCTCGTCGAGGGTGGCGCGGGCCCGCTGCAGGGCGGAGTTGACCGAGGCGACCGAGGTCTCGAGCACGTCGGCGACCTCCTTGGCGCTCCAGCGGAGCACCTCGCGCAGGACGAGGACGACGCGCTGGCGCGCCGGCAGGTGCTGGAGGGCGGCGACGAAGGCGAGGCGGAGGGCCTCCCGTTCGGTTGCCTGGGCCTCGGGGTCGGCGCCCGGGTCGGCGACCTGGCCGCTGGCGATCGGCAGGATCCAGGTGGTCTCCGGGAGCGGCGCGCCGACCGGGGTCTCGGCCGTGCCGGGGTCGGCGAGGTCGACCGGGCGGGCGCGGCGCTTGCGGGCGTCGATCTGGTCGAGGCAGACGTTGGTGGCGATGGTGAAGAGCCAGGACTTCAGCGCCGCCGGCTCCGCCAGGGTGTCGGAGCGGCGCCAGGCGCGGAGCAGCGTCTCCTGGGTCGCGTCCTCGGCCTCGAAGCCGCTGCCGAGCATGCGGTAGCAGTAGCCGGTGAGGCTGGGGCGCAGCCGCTCCATCTCGCCCTCGAGGACGAGATCTCCACCGGACCGATCAGTTCCGGGCGTGGGCACCGTCTCTCCTTATAACGAACCCACTCGCCAAAGGAGTTACCGGATGCCCCGCCTGCTTTTCCTCAACCTGCCCGTCGCCGACCTGTCCGCCAGTCGCGCCTTCTTCGCCGCGCTCGGCTTCGACTTCGACGAGAAGTTCTGCGACGAGGGCGCCGCCTGCATGGTCGTCTCCGAGCAGGCCTACGTGATGCTGCTGCAGCGCGACCGCTTCGCCGACTTCGTCACCCGACCGGTCGCCGACGCGGCCAAGGAGACCGCCCTTACCGCCTGCGTCAGCGCCGCCGACCGCGAGGAGGTCGACGCGCTGGCCGCCGCCGCCGAGGCCGCCGGGGCGGGCGCCGCCAAGGACCCGCAGGACTACGGCTTCATGTACCAGCGCAGCTTCCACGACCTCGACGGCCACCTCTGGGAGATCGCCTGGATGGACCCGGTAGCCGTGGAAAAGGGCCCCGCCGAGTTCGCCGCCGAAACCGCCTGACGATGTTGATGGGCCGAAAACCGGACTATGTGACCGGTTTTCGGCCCATCAACCTGGAGGTGGCGGGGGCAATAGGCTCCGCGGCCCCTTGCGTCGCTTTGCCCCCATCCTGCCCGGCGCGACCGCTCGCGACCGGGCCTTCGCCTGCCTCGGCGCGGTCGTCGGGATCGGCCTCGCGGGTTTCGTCGCGGCGCTGATCCACGGCGACGGCGAGGCTCTCCCCTGGATCGTCGCCCCGATGGGCGCCTCTGCGGTCCTCCTCTTTGCCGTCCCCGCCAGCCCGATGGCCCAGCCGTGGCCGATCGTCGGCGGCAACTCGCTCTCGGCCCTCACCGGCTTCGCCGTGGGTCAGGCGCTCGGCCACGGCGCCGTCGCCTGCGGGATCGGCGTGGGACTGGCGATCGGCGTGATGTCGGTGACCCGCTCGCTCCACCCGCCGGGCGGCGCCGCCGCGCTCACCGGGGTGATCGGCGGCGGCCTCGTCGACCCGGCCGGCTGGTGGTTCCCGCTCGCGCCAGTGGCCCTCGACGCGACGCTCCTCGTCGCCGTCGGCTGGGCCTTCCACCGCCTCTCCGGCCATCCCTACCCACACCGGCAGGCGGCGGAGACGCCGACCCGCGACCCGCTGCCGACCGCCCGGGTCGGGGTGCGCGACGAGGACCTCGACGCCGTCCTCGCCGGGGTCGGCGAGACCTTCGACATCGACCGCGACGACCTCCGCCTCCTGCTCACCGAGCTGGAGCTCCAGGTCCTTGCCCGCCGCCGCCCGGAGCTGACCTGCGGCGAGATCATGTCCCGCGACGTGATCTCGGTCTCCCGCCACGCCGAGCCCGCGATGGCCCGGCAGCTCCTGCTCGAGAGCGGCGTCCGCCTCCTGCCCGTCCTCGACGACGGCGAGCGCCCGATCGGCGGCGTCGGCCTGCGCGAGCTCGCCCGCCGGGGCGGCCGCGGCGCGACGGTCGACGACCTGATGACCGCGCCGCTCACCGTCACCCCCGACGAGCCCGCGGTCAAGCTGACCGGCCCGCTCACCGACGGCCACCGCCACGCGGCGATGGTCGTCGACCCCGACACCGGCGCCCTCCGCGGCCTCGTCACCCAGGCCGACCTGCTGGCGGCCCTCGCCGCGGCCCCGAGCCCCGCCGCCGGCTAGAGCGCGCCTGCCAAGGGACGCAAGGGGTTGCGGCGAGCACGGCCGTCTCGGCCACGGCCCCTGCACGCTTGTCTCGCATAGCGAGACAAGCGTGCAGGGGGCTGGCTGTGGCCTGGGCCGAGACGGCCGGGGTACGGGGAGGGTCGGAGACGTCACGAACTCCACGCTTTCGTGCGTGTCGCACAACACCGGATTCAGCGCTGCGTGGATTGACCACACCCTGGTGTGGTCAAAGTCGACATCTCCTCTGCAGCTAGAACTGCCGCAACCCCGGAATCGCCCCTACGACGCTTCGTCGGTCGCGATTTCGCCGACCGCGGTCGCGGTGATCGCGACCCTGGCGGCGTACATGCCGGAGGTGGTTTCGACGTCGCAGGAGAGCGTGATGTCTCCGGGTTCTTCGAATTCGTGGACCAGGAGGAAGGACATCTCCTGCTTGTCGAGGGTGGTGTGCTGCGGCGGGTAGCGCTGGTTGTTGTCGAGGAAGGCCGACTCGATGTCGCGGTCGTTGCCGGCGGTCAGGATGCAGGGGACGTCGTAGAGCTGGGCGACTTCCGACTCGGCCGTCACGTGTGCCTGGATCGAGTAGGCGCCCGCCGGAACTTCGAGCGTCGCCACCCGGCTCGAGTAGATCGTCACCGGGAGGCCGTTTTCGCGGATGAGGGAGTAGACGGCCGACGGTCCCGGTTCGCCCTGTCGTCCCGGCGGACCCGGGAGCCCCTGCGCGCCGGCCGCGCCTTGCGCGCCCGCCGGACCCTGCGGCCCCGGCTTGCCCGGATCCCCCGCCGGCCCCTGGGGACCGCGCGGCCCGGCGACGCCCTTCTTGGCGCCGCCGCTCAGTTTCGCCAGCGTCACCGCGCCGTGCGCGAGCGCTTCGGTGTCGACCGATTCCTTCGGCAGCTTCAGCGCCGCGTAGCTCGCACCGCCGAGGGCGACGAACAGGGCGAGGCAGGCGACCACGTTGGCGAAGCTCAGGTGCCTGGCGAGCCGCGCGCGCATCAGCAGCAGTTGCACTGGATCACGGCGGCGCAGCAGATGTTGCCGCCGTCGACGGAGGCGCAGGGACAGCAGTTGTCGCCGGCGTAGCAGCAGAGCGTGCCGCTGCAGAGGGTGGTGCCGGAAGGGCAGGCGGACGATTCGGGGCCGGTGACCGGCAGCGGGTGGGCGACCGGCGGCGCACTTTCGCCGAGCCCCGCGCAGTCGAATTTGGCGCAGGCGGTGGTTTCGGCGAGGAAGGCCTTTGCCGCCTTGCCCATGCAGGCCGCCCGCTTCGCCGCTTCGGTCGGTTTCATCCCCGCCTTGCCTTTGCCTTTGGCGGCTCCGCCTTTCGGCTGGAGCAGCGCCGAGGCTTTCGCCCCTCCGCCTTTGCACTTGGCCACGGCTTCCTGGGATTTGGCCGCCGCCTTGGCCAGGCAGTTGACGCAGTCTTCGTTGGCGTTGGCCGCCTTCAGCCTGCGGTTCGCGTAGGCCAGGGCACCGGGTGCGAAGGGCGCCACCACGGCCGCGACGGCGGCACCGCGGAAGACCCCGCGGCGGGTCGTCTCGGTCGGTACCGCAGCCATCTGCTTCGACATCCGGTCGAACCAGTGCATCAGCCGAGCCTCGCGATCCCCTTCTGCAGTTCGGTCCCCGCCCGTTCCATCTGGTCGGCTCCGAGGCCCGCTTCCTGTTCGGCTTCTTCGCCTTCCAGGCCGATCGCGGTCGCCAGGTTCCCGAGCCCGGATTCCATCCGCTGGATCGCCTTCATCGCCCCGCGCCGGCCGGGGTTGCCGGTTTCGATCGAGCCGACCCGGCGCAGCAGCTGTCGGTAGAGGCCCTGCAACTGGGTGATCGGCCCGCGCGCGCTTTCTGGCAGCTTCGCCCCGCCCGCTTCCGCCCCGTGCGCCGTTTCGAGCGTCGCCCCGAGCGCGTCGATCGCCTCTTCGAGCGGCAGGCTCGGGGCTTCCAGGAGGGCCTTCAGCTCGGCCGCGCCGGGGTCCCTGCTCATCGCCCGCCTCCGACGACGGTGACTTCGAGACGAGCGGCCGGTGGTGGGGGCGTCAGGCCGGCGAGGAGCTCGCGCACCTTGTCGGAGTTCTCGGCCGGCTCGGCGGCGATCCGCCCGTCGCGATCGACCAGCACCGCCCCCGGCATCCCGGACACGCCGAGCGCGCGGGCGAGGTCGAAGTCCTCCTGCAGCAGCACCAGCTCGAGACCGTGCTCGGACGCCTTGACCCGGTTGATCTCCGCGTCGCCGAGGCTCATCACCACCGGCAGCGGGCCGTCGCCGCCAGTTCGTTGCAGCCGTCCGACCTCGGGCAGCACCGGGTTGCAGGCGTGGCAGCCGGGGTCGCTGAAGACGAGGAGGAGCTCACGCCCCTGGGCGAGCAGCCCGTCGAGATCGACCTCGCCCCCGTCGAGGTCGGGAAGGGAGAAGGCGGGGACAGGCCGGCCGGTGTGTCGCTCGCGCGTCGGCGGGGAGCCGGCGGCCGGGGCGCCGCCGGGCGCTCCTTCGAGCGCCTCGAGCCGCTCCAGCAGCCGCCCGTTCTGGCGCATCAGCTGGAGGCACATGCCGATGCCGACGACGGCGGCCGCGAGGGCGACGCCCGCGAGGATCGCGACCGCGGCGAGCCCGTCGAGACCGGTGATCCAAGCAAGCGCGCCCGGGCCAGGTTCGCCCCAGGAGACGACGGCGAGGAACGCCGCGGGCAGGAGCAGCGCGAGGTCCCGCAGCAGGGTGGACCGCGAGACCTCGTCGCTCCCCAGGGAGCCGAAGCAGTTGCACTCGACCCGCTCGCCGCGGTGGAGGACGCGGGCGACGGCAAGGGTGAAGGCGGCGAGCATCAGGGTCGCCGCGACCGCGGCGTAGGGGACGCTCGCCGCCGGGAGAAGAGCGACCGCGACGGCCAGCTCGGCGAGCGGCAGCGTCGCGGCCACGGTGGGACGGAAGGCGGGAGGGACGCCGAAGGACGCGAGCGCTGCCTCGGTCCGGGAGCGGCGGCCGAGCTTGGTCACCGCGGCGAGCGCGAAGACCGCCGCGAGGGCGAGGCGAAGGACGAGGGCGAGGGTGCCGAGGCTCACGGCGAGCGCCAGCCGTCGTCGATGTGGGGCAGGAGGTAGGTGACCAGGTCGGCGTCGGTGCCCGGGACGGCGTGGCCGTTCGCGATCGCGCCCGGTTCGTCGTAGTGGTCGCCGTCGACCTCGATCCGGGTCAGCGGGAAGCCGGCGGCGATCATCGCGTTGGTCTCTTCGCGCACCCCGGCGATCGGATACTCCGTGTCCTGCAGGTGGGCGAGGTGGACGACGGGGAACTTCCACGCCGCCGCCGCCAGCGAGGCCGCCTCGGTCGATTCGGTGTCGCGGAAGGGCGAGGTGTTCTCGGCGAGGACGCCGGCGAACTGGGTGCCGCCGTAGAAGGCGAGCCGGTAGGCGAGGTCGCCGCCGGAGGAGTAGCCGCCGAGGATCACCCGGTGGCGGTCGATGTTGAAATGGGTCTCGACGTCGGCGATCGCGTTCTTCACCAGGCCTTCGTCGGCGCTCGGCGTCCAGCAGCCGTCGTCGGTGCCGCCGACCGCGATCGAGATCCAGTCGCGCGGCCGGGCCGGTGACCCGACCGTTTCGGGACTGACCGTGTAGATGTCCCCGGAGCTCTCGCCGCCGCAGCCGTGCAACCAGACGAAGAGCGTCGTCGGGGTCTGGTTCGAGCGGTCGTAGGAGGCGGGGACGTCGAGCCAGTAGTAGCCGTTGCCCGCGTCGTTGAGCACCTGCGGCTGCCCGGCTTCGTAGGCGATCGGCGCGGTCGGGACGGTGCTGACGGGAGCGGCCGGGACGTTCTTCGGCGCTTCTGGTGGCGCGGGGGCGGGCGCCGGCGTCGACGTCCCGCCCGGTGCCGGCGGCGGCGAGAACCGCGGCACCGGCACGTTCACGCCGCCGACCTCGCGGCAGCCGATCGGCACGGACGGTTCGGGCAGCGCGGGTGAGTGGCCGACGCAGACCCAGATCTCGTGGCGACCGATCGGCAGGGTGGTCGGGAGCTTCAGGGAGTACCCGATCGTCTTCTTGGCGCCTTCGCCGAGACGGTCGACCGCCGTACGCCTCAGCAGCCGGTCGGGTCCCGGCAACGCGACGATCAAGGTGACGTAGACGCGCCGGCCGATCGGCCCGCCGCCGTTGTGGATCGTCGCCGAGCCCTTCAGCTTGCCGTCGGCGACGGTGACCGCGCCGGTCTCGACCCGGAGACCGGAAGCCGCGGGCGTGCTCGGCCCGTCGGGCGTCGCCCCGGCGGCGGCCGCGAGCGTGGCGAGCCAGAGCAGGGCACAGGCCGCAAACGCCCCCAAACCCCGCCGCAGTCGTCGTCTCGCCATCGGCACGGGCGCGATCATGCGGCGGCGGGCCGCGCACCACAACCGGGAGGCCCCCCAGGTTTTTGCTTCAAATTCGACCGAGCAAGGGCTAACTTTCCCGGGGCCATGAATGAGAACGGCCAAGCCCGCGACCGCGCGCTGCTGGAGCGCGAGGCGGAGCTGGCCGCGCTCGAGGCCGACCTCGACGAGGCCGCGGCCGGGGGCGACGGCCGCGTCGTCCTGGTCGAGGGACCGCCGGGGATCGGCAAGACGGCACTGCTCGGGGAGTTCGGCGACCGGGCCGAGGCGCGCGGCCGACGAGTACTGCGGGCCACCGGATCGGAGATGGAGCGGGACTTCGGCTTCGGTGTCGTCCGCCAGCTCTTCGCCCCGCTCCTGCGCTCGCTCGACCGGCAGGGGCTCGCCCGCCTCTTCGCCGGACCGGTGGCCCTCGCCGCGGCGATCTTCGGCATGGCCGAACCGGGCGCGTTCGACCTCAACCCGACCGAGGCCTCGCTGTACGGACTGTTCTGGCTGGTCGTCGGGCTGGTCGAGACCGGCCCGCTGGTGATCGCGATCGACGACGCCCACTGGGCCGACGTCCCTTCGATGCGCTTCGTCCGCTATCTCTCCCAACGGCTCGACGGCGTCCCCGCGGTCGTCGCCTTGGCGGCGAGACCGACGGATCCGGGGGCGCCAGGTCAGACCCTGCAGGGCCTCACCGCGGCGCTCGACCCGCCGACCCTGCGCCCGCCGCTCCTGAGCGAGGCGGCCACGGCGGTGATCGTCCGCGCGCGTGTCGGCGAGGCCTCGACGCCCGCGGTCGAGGCTGCATGCCATGAGGCGACCGGCGGCAACCCGCTGCTGATCGAGTCCCTGCTCGGTGAGCTCGGCGAGCGCCTCGGGTGGGGAGAGGCGATCGCGCCCGCCGCGATCCCGGCGATCGGCTCCGACCGGGTCGGGGCGGGGGTGATCGAACGCGCGGCGGGCATCGATTCCCGCGGCCCCGACGTCGTCCGCGCCGCCGCGATCCTCGGCGACGGCGAGGACCTGCGCGCGGTCGGGGCCCTCGCGGGGATCGACCGGGAGACGACGGCGACGATCCTCGATGCCCTCGTGGCCGCCGCGGTGATCGACGTCGGGCGCGGCCGGCGCTTCGCCCACCCACTGCTGCGCACCGCGGTCTACGAGGCGATCCCGCCGGTCTCCCGGGCCGAGATGCACGCCCGCGCCGCCCGCCACCTGCGTGAGCGCGGCGCCGAGCCGGAGGAGGTCGCGGCTCACCTGCTGCTCTGCGAGCCGGATGGCGACCCTGAGACGCTCGCCGTGCTGGAGGCGGCCGCGGCGCGGGCCGAAGAGCGGGGCGCACCGGAGAGCGTCGTCTCCTATCTCTCCCGCGCCCTGCCCGAGGTCGAGGATGCCGGGCGCCGCGGCATCGTCCTCCGGCGGCTCGGCCGCGCGGGCCTGGCGCTGCGGGACCCGGCCTCGCTCGAACACCTACAGCTGGCGGCCCAGGCGACCGAGGATCCCGCCCGGGCGCTCGACGTCTACCTGGAGCTGTCCGACGCGCTGGCGCAGGCCGGCCTCTGGGACGCCGCACTGGCGACGATCGACGCCGCCTTCGAGCGGTTCGGCGGCGACGATGTGCCCGGGCTGCTCGACCTCGAGGCCCTGCGGGCCGCCGCGCGCGGGTACGACCCGCTCGGCGCCGACCTCTTCGCCGCCGACCAGCCGCGCCTGCTGGAACTGGTCCGCGGGCGCACCGACGCCGAGTCCCGCCACCTGCGCTGGGTGCTCGGCGCGATCGGTGCGATCGGGGACATGCCGCGGGCCGAGGTGATGGCGCTGATCGGCCCCGAGTCCCAGGACTGGAGCGTCCAACAGGGCGGGCGCGAGAGCTCGATGGTCTTCCAGGCGGTCCTCGGACTGGTCGTCGTCGATGGCCTCGAGGAGGGCGAGTGGCTCGCCGCCGCCTTCGAGAGGGACGCCCGCCGCCGCGGCTCCTTGATGGCGACGATCGGCGCCGTCGGCCTCCGCGCGACGCTCGACCAGCGCCTCGGACTGCTCGAGTCGACGGAGCAGAACGTGCTCCTCGCGCTCGACCTGTTGGAGCGCAACGAGCTCGGCCTGATGGCGCTCGCCACCTTCCTGCACTTCTGCCTCGACACCCTGGTCGAACGGCCCGGCCTCGATCACGTCTCCGATCTGGTCGAGGGACTGGAGGTGCCGCCGTCGTTCGCCCGGACGGCCAGCGGCGCGTTCGTGCTCGACGTCCGCGCCGCCCTGC
>JAFDWD010001101.1 GCA_018268695.1 Actinomycetota bacterium | reverse complement strand
CGGCCTCGTGATCGTCTTCTCGCTGTCGAACTCAGGCGCGGTCAGCACGACCCAGAACACGATCAGCCCGGCCGTCGACATCACTCTGGGCGTCATCCTGCTGGCGATCGCTTTCGCCCTCTGGTCGGGACTTTGGGAGCAGCGGAAAGAGCGCAAGCGCGCCCGCGACGCCGACAAGCCCGACAAGCCGCCGCCGCGCTGGCAGCGTGAGCTCAGCAAGGGCTCTCCCCGGACCACCTTCGCGATCGGCGCGCTGCTGACCTTGCCTGGCGGCTCCTACCTGGCCGGGCTCGATCACATCGACAAGCTGGACAGCCCGACGCCGGTCACCGTCCTGCTCGTGATCGGGTTCAACGTCGTGATGCTGTGGCTGCTCGAGGTCCCGCTGGCGGCGTTCATCGTCGCGCCCGACTGGACGCCCCGGGCGATCGACCGGGTCAAGGCCTGGGTCGGCCGGCACGCACACACCTTCGCCGTCCGTGGCTGCGGCGCGATCGGGGCCCTCCTGGTCATCAAGGGGGTCGTCGGGTTCGTCAGCTGACGGTGCTCCGACGACGAGGCGAATCCCCAGATGACGGAACCAACTCAGACGGCGCCGGCCGACCCGCAGGGAGGCGAGCTCACCGCCGAGGCGGCCGACGCGATGATCCGGAGCAGGCAGTACGGGGCGCTCCTGGTCGTGGTCGCGGTCATCGGCGTGATCGTGTCGCTGGCCGCGTGGTTGTTCCTCGAGGGGATCTACCAGCTCCAGCAGGAGCTCTTCACCCACCTCCCCAACGCCCTCGGCTACGAAGACGGCGCGCCGGAATGGTGGCCGCTGCCGGTCCTCGCGGTCGGCGGGCTGATCGTGGCGCTCGCGCTCACCAGGTTGCCCGGCGACGGAGGCCACATCCCCGCGGAGGGGCTGTCGGCCGGAGGCGCGCCGAAGGTGGCGGACCTCCCCGCCGTGATCCTGGCCGGCCTGGCGACGATCGGCTTCGGCCTGGTCCTCGGCCCCGAGGCTCCCCTGATCGCGATCGGCGCCGGCCTCGCGATGCTGACGGTCAGCCTGGGCCGGCGCGAGATGCCCCCGCAGGCCCTGATGGTCGTCGCCGCCGCCGGCAGCTTCGCCGCGCTCTCGTTCATCTTCACCTCGCCGCTGATCGCGGCCGTGATCCTGATCGAGGCGACGGCGCTCGGCGGCCCGAAACTCCGTGTCGTCCTCATCCCGGGGCTGATGGCGGCCGGGATCGGCACCCTCGTCTCCCTCGGCATCGGCAGCCTCACCGGCCTCAGCACGAGCGCTTATGCCCTCGGCTCGCTCCCCCTCACCACCGCTCCGAGCCTGACCGTCGGCGACTTCGGCTGGACGATCGCGCTCGCCCTCGCGATCGGCGCCGTGACCAGCCTGGTGATGAGGGGCGGACTCCTCACCCACCGGTTCGTCTCCCAGCGCCGCCTCGCCCTCCTGCTCCCGGTGATCGCGCTGGTGATCGGCGGCCTCGCCATCGCCTTCGCCCAGATCACCGACAAGAGCTCCCACGAAGTCCTCTTCTCCGGCCAGGACCAACTTCCCGGCCTCGTCGGCCAGGCCGACACCTGGTCGCTCGCCGCCCTCACCTGGCTGATCGTCTTCAAGGGCCTCGCCTACGCCCTCTCACTCGGCAGCTTCCGCGGCGGCCCGACCTTCCCCGCCCTCTTCCTCGGCGCCGCGGCCGGCGTGATGGCCTCCCACCTCGCGGGCTTCCCGATCCAGGCCGGCGTCGCCGTCGGCATGGGCGCCGCGGTCGTCGCCGTCCTCCGCCTCCCCCTCTCCGCCGTCGTCCTCGCGACCCTGCTCACGGCCCCCGCCGGCAGCAACGTCGAGCCGCTGATCATCGTCGGCGTGGTGATCTCCTACATCACCACCCTGGCCTTCTCCCACGCCCTCGGACCCGTTCCGGCAGCTTCGCCTTTGGGGACATCCACAAAGCCCGCCCGCGCGAACCAGGTCGACCCTCCGCCCCGCGGCTAGCCTCGCCGTGGGATGGAGGATCGCATCGACGACAGGGACGGGAGGCTGCTCGATCCAGCCACCGTCGAGGACCCCTACGGGTTCTACGAATCGCTGCACGAAGGCTGCCCGGTCCGGCACGAAGACGGCCTGGGATGGCTGGTCAGCAGCTACGCCGAGGTGCGCAAGATGGCGCTCGACACGCGCCGGTTCTCCTCCAGCGTCGCCGGCGAGGACGGGCCTCGTCACATGGGGGTCAGTCCCGAGCCGTTCTCACCGGAGGTCGAAGGGCTACTGGCGCGTTACCACCAGATGGACAACGCCCTCTTCACCGCCGACCCTCCCGCCCACACCCGCCACCGGGCGCTCGTCACCAAGGCGCTGAACCCGCGGCGCATCCGCCTGCTCGAGGGCAAGATGCGCCAGATCGCCGATGAGCTGGTCGACGAGTTCATCGACGACGGTCGTTGCGAGCTCCACACCCAGTTCGGCGTCGGTCTGCCGCTGACCGTGATCGCCGACACCCTGGGTGTCGAGCGCGCCGACATGAAGGACTTCAAGTACTGGTCGGACTGCATGCTCGCGGGCAACGTCGACATGCTCGACAACACCCGGCGCGCCGAGGTCGCCCGCGCGGTGATCGAGTTCCAGCAGTACATGATCCCGCGCATCGAAGCGAGGCGCGAAAGCCCCCGTGACGACCTGCTCTCCGACCTCGCCAACGCCGAGATCCAGGCCGAGGAGATCGACGGCGCGGGCAGCGGGCCGCGGGCGCTGACCACAGCCGAGCTGCTGCCGATCTGCAGCCAGCTGCTGCTGGCGGGGAACGAGACGACGACCAACCTGATCGGCAACGGCCTGGTGATCCTGATCCAGCGCCCCGACCTGATGGCCCAGGTCCGTGGCGACCGTTCCCTCATCCCCGCCTTCATCGAGGAGGTCCTGAGGTTCGACGGTCCGATCCACTGCACCTTCCGCAAGGTCGCGGGCGAGGTCGAGGTCGCGGGCGAGGCGATCCCGGCCGACTCGATGGTCGTCCCGATGTGGGGCGCGGCGAGCCAGGACCCGAACGTCTTCGAGAATCCCCGCGAGTTCGACCTCCACCGCCCGAACGCCCGCCGCCACCTCACCTTCGGCGCCGGCCCTCATTTCTGCGTCGGCGCGGAGATGGCCCGAGTCGAGTCCCGGGTCGCCTTCGAGGTCCTGCTCACCCGCCTCGCCGACATCCGCCTCGCAGACTCCGCCGACCTGACCCACCAGCCGAGCTTCGCGGCCCGCGGCTACCGCCGCATCGACATCGAGTTCGAGCCCGCCGTACGCGAGGCCGAACCGATCAGCCCGCTGCCATCCGCTTGATCTGGATCAGGAAGACCTTGTGGCCGTCACGGTCGCCATGGCGGTGGAACGCGACGATGGCGCCATCCACGGGGACTTCCTTCAGCTCGCCCTCGACCAGCGCGTACCGGTGGCCGTTGACCTCGACGAAGGGCTTGCCGATGCTCGGGTTGTAGGCGTAGAAGTACAGCGTCTTGTGGTGCGGGGCGCGGACGATGATGCCGATCGGGTTGGCCGTCAGGTTGTTCCAGCGGGTTCCGCCGGCCCACAGATGGGGTTGGACAAGCGGCGTCACGTCGCACGGGTCGGCCGTGGTCCCGAACTGGTAGTGGAGGCTCACGTGCCCGTTCAGGCAGGCCGCCGCGGAGACGTTCGTCGTGCTGTCGTTGACGATAGAAAGTTCGAAGTCGTTGCCCCTGGTGTACGGGTTCGCGCCCACCGGGGCGGCGATCACCATCGCCATCAAAGCGGCGACCAGCGCGACGAAGGACATCCTCAACGACCTACTGCGCATCTTTCACTCCTTGTCCGGGGGGAAGCCGACAGAGCGGCAACGTACAGCGTCCC
Organism: Actinomycetota bacterium; assembly: GCA_018268695.1. The sequence continues at coordinate 39,351 of JAFDWD010001101.1, read as the reverse complement.
CAGCCCCACTCGCGCGAATGCCGGACGGTCGTCTGAGCAAAAATGGAGTCGCCGCGGCGGGATCGAAAAGGCCGGTCGGGCTGACGGCCTTGACCCTCATGACTGACTGGAGACGCAGACGGACCGCGTCAGATCGTGAACGCTCGCGGGGGCCCGTTCAAGGTCGCCTTGACCTCGACGCCGATCGGGTCGAGGATCTCGATCTCGCCCGCTTCCAGCCCGTCGAGTGCCAGGCGCACCAGGTCGGCGGGGTCGATCACCGCGCCCTCGGGAAACTCGAGGCCTTCGCGCTCGGCGAAGTCGAACAGGGTCTGGGTGCCGACCAGCCCCGGCACGAGGGCGGCGACGAGCGTGCCCTGGCCGGCGAGCTCGACCCGGACCCCGTTGGTGAGGCCCCACTGCGCCGACTTCGCCGCGCAATAGGCGGTGTTTCCGTCGACCGTGTTCCATGCCGCGGCCGACAGGACGTTGAGGATGGCGCCGCCGCCGTTGCGGCCGAGGATCGGGGCGAACGCCCGGATCATCGCCAGGGTCCCGTAGTAGTTGGAGTCCATCGTCGAGCGGATCCCGTCGAGGTCCCCGGTCACGAGGTTCCCGCCGGCGGTGTCGGCGGCGTTGTTGATCAGGACGTCGACATCGCCGGCCAGCTCCGCCGCCGCCGCGACCGACGCGGGGTCGGTGATGTCGAGCTTCAGCACCTCGGCCCCAGGGACGTCGACCAGCTCCGGGCGTCGGGCGGTGGCGTATACCTTCGCGCCGCGGCGCAGTAGCTCGATGGCGAAGTGTTGGCCGATTCCTCGGTTGGTGCCGGTTACCAGGGCGGTGGCGCCTTGCAGCTGCATGAGTCCTCCAGGGGTGGTTCAGATCGGGAGTACGAATGTAGCAAGCTGAATGATTGCTCATTCATATCGTCCGCTATCGTACGCAGCCCATCGAACTATGAAGAGACCCCGCAAAGACCTGCTCCTGCTGACCGTATGCCTGGCGCAGGTGATGGTCTTCATCGACATCTCGATCATCAACGTCGCCCTGCCGGTGATCCGGTCGTCGCTCGGCTTCCCCGCGATCGAGTTGCAGTGGGTGGTCAACGCCTACACGCTCACCTTCGCCGGCTTCCTGATGCTCGCCGGTCGCGCCACCGACCTGGTTCCGCGGCGCCAGGTCTTCCTCGGCGGCATCGCGCTCTTCACCTTGGCTTCGCTCGGTTGCGCGCTGGCCGACGGCCAGGTGCTTCTGGTCGGCGCCCGCGCGGTCCAGGGCTTCGGCGCGGCAGTGACCTCGGCCGCCGGCCTCGCGATCATCACCAGCTCGCTCGCCGAGGGCACCGAGCGTAATCGGGCCCTCGGCCTCTGGGCGGCGATGGGCGGCCTCGGCGGCAGCGCCGGCGTGCTGCTCGGCGGGGCCCTCACCCAGGCCTTCGGCTGGCCCGCGATCTTCGTCATCAACGTCCCGGTCGGGATCGCCGTGCTGATCCTCGGGCGTCGGGTGGTCCCGGACGAACCGGTGATCGCCCGAGGACGGAGCTTCGACGCCGCCGGCGCGGCGTTGATCAGCGGCAGCCTCACCGCGATCGTCTACGGCATCGTCCGCACCGACTCGCTCGGCTGGGGCTCGGTCGGGACGCTCGGACCGCTGGCGCTCGGCCTCGTCCTGCTCGGGCTCTTCGCCCTGGTCGAGGGGAAGCTCGCCGCCGATCCCCTGATCCCGCTCACGGTCTTCAAGAATCCCACCCTCCGCGCCGCCAACCTGGTCGTCGCCCTGCTCGTCGCCGCGATGTTCGCGATGTGGTACTTCGTCTCCCTCTACATGCAGGAAGTGAAGGGCGAGGACGCCCTTGTCACCGGCCTCTCGTTCCTGCCGATGACCCTGATGATGTTCGCCTCGTCGACGACCGCGCCACGCCTGGTGGCGAGGCTGGGCGTCCGCACCACGCTCGGCATCGGCATGTCGCTGACCACGGTCGGCTTCCTGATCCTGGCGACGGTCCAGGTCTCGAGCGCCTATGCGGCGGCGATCTTCCCGGGCGGCATGCTGAGCGCCCTCGGCACCGGCTGGGCACTGGTCCCGGCGACGATCGTCGCCGTCAAGGGCGTGCCGCCCGAGCAGAACGGACTCGCGTCCGGCATCGTCAACACCTCGCGTCTCCTCAGCGGCACGCTCGGGCTGGCGGTGCTGACGACCATCGCCACGGCACACACCAACCACCTCCTCGGCGGCGGGACCACCGAGCTCGAGGCGTTGACGAGCGGCTACCGGATGGCCTTCCTCACCGGCGCGGGGCTCTGCCTGGCCGGCATGATCGTCGGCGTCTCCCTGCTGCACGGACGGACCGACACCGCCGCGGCGCCGGCCGCCTAGGGCGACGCCGTCGCAGGCGTCGGGGGCGCGCTCAGCGGGAGTGCCGCTCGAGCGCGATCCGCGTCTCGCGGACGATCGCGGCCGGGCTCTCGGCCGGCCCGAGATGGCCGACGCCGCTCAGCACCACGGCGCGTGCGCCGGGGATCGCGGCGACGTCTTCAATCGCCGCCGCCAGATCGACGACCTCGTCGGCGGCACCGAGGATGTAGTCGACCGGGACCGAGACCCGCGGCAGCTCGTCGGCCTGGCTGATGCGGCTGCCCTTCAGCAGCCATCCCTCCCAGGTCTCCTTCGTCACCGTCAGCATGTCGATCGCGAGCCGGCGCGAGGCCGCCGGATCCGACACCGCGAGCCCTGCGGCACCGGCGGCGATCGCCTCCGCGTCGCCATGGAGAGCGGCGAATCCGTCGAGATTCTCGTCCACCTCCGCGGCGCCCTTGGCCTGCCAGGGAAGGATCCCGATCACGCCCGCGACGCACTCCGGGTGGTCGAGCGCGATCCGCACGGCGATCGCCCCGCCCATCGAGTAGCCGATCAGGGTGACCCGATCGAGCTCGAGCTCCTCGATCGCCGCGAAGATGGCGGCGGCGAACCCGGGCAGGTCGGGCTCGACCGAGACCGCGGCCGACTCGGCGTGGCCAGGAAGGTCGACGAGGATCGATCGATGGTCGTCGAAGGCCGGGGCGACCTCGTCGAAGGCGCGGATCGAGCAACCGAAGCCGGGCAGCCAGACGAGCGTCTCGGGCCCGCTCCCCCGCTCCTCCCAGTAGAGGCCTGCCGCATGTCCACTCTTCGCAGCGCTCATCTTTCCCTCCTACGCCCGTATCAGGCCGACCAGGCGATCGGCGATGTTCGACTCCGCTTCGGCCATGATCCGATCGACCAGCTCGGCGACGGTCGGGACGTCGTCGATCAGCCCCTGCACCATGCCGACGCTCCAGACGCCGGCGTCGAGGGATCCGGTCTCGAACACCCCACGCCCGCGCGCGCCGGCCACCAGGTGGGCGACATCGGCGAACTCGCCGCCGCCCGCTTCGATCTCGACCACCTCGGCGCTGATCTGGTTGCGGGCGACCCGTGCCGTATTGCCAAGCCGCCGGAAGATCAGCTCCGTGTCCCTCTCCCCGGCCTCGACGATCCGTCTCTTCACGGCGTCGTCGACGGGGGACTCGACCGTGCAGAGAAAACGCGTCCCCATGTTGATCCCGTCGGCGCCGAGCGCCAGCGCGGCGACCAGGCCACGACCGTCGGCGAACCCGCCGGAGGCGATCACCGGGATCTCCAGGGCGGCGACCGCGGCCGGGATCAGGACCAGGCCGGGGATGTCGTCCTCACCGGGATGCCCGGCGCACTCGAAGCCGTCGATCGAGACGGCGTCGACACCGACCCGCTGGGCCGACAAGGCGTGCCGGACGCTGGTCGCCTTGTGCAGGACCTTGATCCCGGCCGCGTGGAAGTCGGCGATGTGGTCGCGCGGATTGAACCCGGCGGTCTCGACGATGCCGATGCCCGCCGCGATGATCGCCTCGCGGTACTCGGCGTAGGGAGGCGGATCGATCGCGGGCAGGATCGTCAGGTTCACCCCGAACGGCCTGTCGGTCAGATCGCGACAGCGGCGGATCTCCTCGGTGAGCGCCTCGGGGCTGGGCTGGGTCAAGGCGGTGAGGAAGCCGAGGCAACCGCTCTCGGCGACCGCGGCGACGAGCTCGGCCCGCCCCACCCATTGCATGCCGCCCTGGACGATCGGATGCTCGACGCCGAAAAGCTCGGTGAAGCGGGTGTCGAGGACGCTCGCCGTCATCGACCTAGACCGCCAGCACGAGCTTGCCGAAGTTGGCGCCGGTGAAGAGCATCCGGAGCGCCTCCGGGAAGCGCTCGACCCCGCCCTCGACGACGTGCTCGCGGGCGACGATGCGGCCTTCCCGCATCAGGCCCGCGAGGTCCCGGCGGGCCTCGTCGAAGCGAGCCTCGTAGTCGGAGACCAGCATCCCCGCCATCGTCGCCCGCCTGATCACGAGCTCGATGTAGTTGCGCGGGCCGGGCGGCCGCTCGACCGCGTTGTAGTCGGAGATGCTGCCGAAGATGACGATCCTCGCCCCGAGGTCGAGTCGGGAGAGCGCCAGTTCGAGGATCTCGCCGCCGACGTTGTCGAAGAACATGTCCACGCCGCCCGGCAGGGCGGAGTCGAGGGCCGACGCGACGTCCTCGTTCTTGTAGTCGATCGCCCCGGCGAAGCCGAGCTCCTCGGTCAACCAGGCGCACTTCTCGGGACCGCCGGCGACGCCGACGACCTCGCAGCCATGGAGCTTCGCGAGCTGCCCGACCGCCGATCCCACGGCGCCTGCGGCCCCGGAGACCAGGACGGTTTCCCCGGGCTGCGGTCGGGCGACGTCGAAGAGGCCGAAGTAGGCGGTCAGCCCGGTGTTCCCCAGCAGGCCGAGCCAGGTCGGCGCCGGCGCCAGCTCGGTGTCGACCGGCGTCAGGCCCTCGCCGGACACCGTCGCGTGGGTCTGCACCCCGAACTGCCCGATCACGAGCTCACCCACCTGGCGCCCTGGATGCCTCGATTCGAGGACCCTGCCGATCCCCTGGGCGCGCATCAACTCGCCGATCGCGATCGGCGGCACGTAGGACTCGCGGTCGTGCAGCCAGGTGCGCATCGCGGGCGCGATCGAGATGTAGACGACCTCGACCAGCACCTCGCCCTCGGCGGGAGCCGGAACCGGCTCGCGCGTCACCTGCCAGTCCTCGTCGCGGGGGATCCCGACGGGACGCTCCGCGAGGCGGATCTGGGTGGAAAGGACCTCCCCGGGGGCCGCTCGGCCCCCGGGGAGTGGAGGAGTCCCCCGCAGCGTCACCCGACGCCCCAGAGCTTCTTGAACTGCTGCTGGAAATCGCTCGGCATGCTGAATTCGTTTGCCGATTCGGCGATCTCCTTGGTCGCGTTCTTGGTGGTGATCAACTGCATCGGCAGGACTTCTTCCTCCGGGGTCAGTTCGATCCCCGCCAGATGGTCGAGGTAGATGTTCACGGCCATCCAGCCGGTGTATTCCTGGTTGAACAGGATCCAGCCGAATTCGTGACCCTGCAACGTGTCGGTGACGCTTTCCGCCGTACCGCTCCAGCCCCCGACCTTCACGTCCGGGAGTCCGGCGTTTTCGAGTTCGTGCGCGATCCCGACCAGGAAATTGTTGTTGTAGGCGATCGCGTATTCGATCGATCCTTCGCTCTGCAGCGCCGACACCAGGCCCTGCACCGCCGCACCGCTGCCGAGTTCTTCGAGGCTGGCTTCGATCGTCTGCGTGGAGCAGGCTTCGCAGTCCGTTTCCACGTCTTCTTCGATGAAGCCCTGCCACTGGCCGATCACCGGGAAGCCGGGGACCGTCTGGATCAACGCCGTCCCCTTGCCGCCCGATTCCTGGATGAACCAGTCGGCCGAGATCTTCGCCGCCTTTTCCTGGGTGGAGGTGCCGGCGACGTTGCCGAGGACCACCTTGTCTTCCTTCACCGGGCCGACGAAGATCGGCACCAGGCTGACGCCTGCCTTTTCGTATTCGGGCTTCACCTGGCCCCAGATGGCTTCCGGGTCACCGCCGAAGACGACCAGGTCGGGCTTACTCTGGAGCACTTCCTTCATCAGGACGATGAGTGCCGAGGCATCCGCCGAGTCGTAGGAGCGTTCCTCGTACTTGAAGTCGACCGCTTCCGACGCCTTGCGGGCACCGTTGCAGATGATCTGCGACTGGGCGACTTCGTTCTTCAGGCAGAAGACGACCTTGCCCGGTTCCGGTTTCGAAGGCAGCGCCTTCTGGATCGCGAATTCGGGCTCCTTTTCGGCTTCCGCGACGAAGCTGGAGACCGCCGACGAGCCGGCTTCTTCGCCGCCGGACCCACCTTCTTCTTCTTCGGTGTCGCTCGCGGTCGTTTCCGTGCTTTCGGCCGGCGCTTCGGTCGATTCGCCCGAGCCGGAGCTCGAGCTGCCACCGCCGCCACAGGCGGTGACCGCGATGGCCAGCAATCCGACGATCGCCATCACCGCGAGGTACCGCGACCACCTTCGCATCGCAATCAGCTTCCCCATGTTCCCTCCTCGATTCCCAGGCGCAGTGATGCGCCTCTGTAATCCCGAGGCGATGCTATCTGTAAATGAGCGCTCATTCAAATTGAAGGTTGCGTCAACTCAGATGAGGAGGGAGCCTCCGGCGATGGTCAGGCCCTGGCCGGTGACGCCGGCGGCCGCCGGGGAGGCGACGTAGAGGGCCAGCTCGGCGACCTCCTCGACCTCGAGCAGCCGGCCTTGCGGCATCTTCTCGGTGAGCTTGTCGAGGACCTCGTGGGGCTCGACGCCATACAGCTCCGCCCACCCGGGTGCCGTTTCGCGTAGCAGCTCGGTGTCGACGTAGCTGGGACAGATGGCGTTCACGGTGATCCCGTCGAGCGCGGTCTCCAACGCCAGGCAGCGCGTGAGACCGAGCATCGCGTGCTTGGACGCGTTGTACGGGCTCTGGTTCATCGAGCCGGTCTTCGCCGCCGCCGAGGCGATGTTGACGATCCGGCCCCAGCCCCGCTCGCGCATCGACGCGAGCACGGCGCGGGAGAAGCGCACGGTCCCCATCACGTTGACCTCGTAGATCCGTTTCCAGACCTCGTCGTCGATCTGCTCGAACGGCGCCGCTTTGCTGATCCCCGCGGCGTAGACCAAGATGTCGATCGGGCCCAGCCGGTCGGTGGCGGTCGTGACCGCGTCCTCGATCGCCTGCGGATCGAGGACGTCGCAGGCGATCGTCTCCGCCCGCCCGCCGGACTGCCGCAGCTCCGCGGCCAGCTCGTCCAGCGCCTCGACCGACCGCGCGCTGATCGCCACCGCGGCACCCTCGCGGGCCAGCCCGCGGGCGATCTCGGCGCCGATCCCGCGGCTGGCGCCGGCGACGAATGCGGTACGTCCCTCGAAGCGATTCATGACGCGCTCGGGGTGACGAGGAACTTGGTTCCGGTCTTCGGCCTGCCGTAGGCGCCGACGGCGGCGGCGCTCAGAGCTCCGGACAGGGTCACCCGGTCGGTGAAGTCGGTGGCGAAGGTCGTCTTCAACTCGGCCGTCACCCGCTCCCGCATCTGCTCGACCCGCTCGGGACCGACCCGCTGGAGCAGGCGCGGCATCAGCCAACCGCCCACCCCCCAGCTCATCCCATACGTTCGTCGCAGCTCGGTGGCGGAGCGGTCGAGGTTGCCGTAGAGATAGACCTGCTTGTGGACGGCCGAGCCGTAGACGTCGAAGTCGGCCCCCTCGCTGAGCGCGCGCTCCATGCAGGCGAGGATGCGGTCGGCCAGGTCGCCGCCGCCGATCGCGTCGAAGGCCAAGGTCGCCCCCGTCTGCCTCACCGCCGCCGTCAGCTCGGCCTCGAAGTCGCCGCCGCTGGAGTCGCAGACGAACTCGGCGCCGTCGGCGCGCAGGGCCTCGGCCTGGGCCGGGGAGCGGACGACGTTGACCAGCGGCACCTCCTCGTCCGCGCAGAGTCGCGCCAACATCCGGCCGAGCCCGGAGCCGGCGGCGGTGTGGACGAGCGCCTGGTGGCCCTCGAGCCGCATCGTCTCGACCATCCCGAGGGCGGTCATCGGGTTGACGAACGCGGCGGCCCCGTCGGCCGCGTCGGCGCCGTCCGCCAGCGGCAGGCAGAGGTTCGCGCGCACCCGGCGGTAGCTCGAGTAGAGGCCTCCTCCGCTGACCGAGACGACCCGGCCCGCGAGCGCCCGGGCCGCCTCGCCCTCGCCCGTGGCGACCACGGTCCCCGCGCCCTCGTTGCCAAGCGGGATCGGCACGCCGACCCTCGAGCTCGTCGCCGCCCGCTGAGCGTCGGAGAGCGGCACGGTGACGGTCGGGGCGTCCGCGGCGCCGCCGAACTCGGCCCGACCGAGATCGCCGAAGGCGAACATGACGGCCAGGTCCGACGGGTTGATCGGCGCGGCTTCGACCCGGACGATCACCTCGTCGGGCGCGGGATCCCGCACCGTGCCCTCGGCGAGCGAGACCTCGACCTTGCCCTCCTCGGTGACCAGCGATTGCACTCTTACTGCGCTTCGGTCGGCCATCGTTCTCCTTTGCGAACCGATCCTCACGCGCGCGCCGGGCGCCCGGACCGTAGATTTTCGAGCTGGATCTCCTGCTTGAGGATCTTCCCCGTCGTCCCCTTGGGGAGGGTCTCGACGAACTGGAACAACCGCGGGACCTTGTAGGCCGAGAGGCGCTCCTTGGCCCAGCCGTAGACCTCCACCGGGTCCCCATCGACCCCCTCGCGCAGAGCCAGCACCGCCACGATCTCTTCGCCGAGGTGCTCGTCCTCGACGCCGAGCACGGCGGCCTCGATCACCAGCGGGTGCTCGTAGAGCGCCTGCTCGACCTCCTGCGGGTAGACGTTGTAGCCGCCGCGGATGATCAGGTCTTTGCTGCGGCCGACGATCTGCAGATCGCCGTCGGCGTCCAGCGAGCCGAGGTCGCCGGTGTGGAACCAGCCGCCGCGGAGCGCCTCCGCCGTCGCCTCCGGCCGACGGAAGTAGCCCTTCATCACCTGCGGTCCGCGGATCACGATCTCGCCGACCTCGCCGGCGGGCAGCTGCTCCCCGTCGAGGCCGACGATGCCGACTTCCATGCCCGGCAGCGGGTAGCCCGCATGGCCGGGCTTGCGCGGGCGGCGCAGGCCGCTGAAGGTGCCCGACGCGGTCGTCTCGGTGAGGCCGTAGCCCTCTTTCACCTCGATCCCGAACCGCTCCTTGAAGCCGCGCAGGATCTCCTCCGGGAACGGTGCCCCGCCGGTGGAGCAAAGGCGCACCTTGGAGAGGTCGGCCGCCTCGAACGGCTCCTGGAGCATCGCGTTGAACATCGTCGGCACGCCCATGAAGATCGTCACCCTGCCGTTGGAGAGCAGGCGCAGAGCGGCGTCCGCGCCGAAGCGCGGGAGGAGCTCGACCGAGGCCCCGCACATCAGCGCGGTCCCCATGATCGTCGAGCCGCCGAAGATGTGGAAGAGGGGCAGCGCCGTCGCGAAGACGTCCTCGGCGGTGACCTCGAGTGCCTCGGCGAACGCTTCGCTGCAGGTGGCGAGGTTGCGGTGGGTGAGCTCGGCGCCCTTCGGGCTGCCGGTCGTACCCGACGTGTAGAGGATCACCGCGGTGTCGTCGTCATCCCTCGCGACCGGGCGGTCGAGGGGAGCGGCCGGCGGCGGCGGCGCGCCGGGCAGGAGCTCCCAGGTCGGGATGCCGCGCGCCTCGGCCGCCTCGAAGCCGGCCTCGGCACACTCGTGCCAGGCGACCAGCAGCGAGCATTCCGCGTCCTCGAGCACGTAATCGATCTCGAACGAGGTGGCCATCGGGTTCATCCCGATCAGGGTCACCCCGGCGGCCAGCATCCCGTAGTAGCCGACCGCGAACTCGGGCACGGTGGGAGCGATCAGGATCGCCCGCTCACCCTCCTTCACCCCCTGCTCTCGCAGCGCCCCGGCGAACGCCGCCGCCGCCTCGCGCAGGCGGCCGTAGCTCCAAAGATCGTCCTCGCAGCGCAGCGCCACCCGCTCCGGATTGGCCAGCCCGTAGTCCCACGGCCGGCTCGCGTAGTTCGTCAACTCTCCTCGCTCCTCTGTCCCGATGTGTAAATGAGCGCTTATTCAGCTTACCACGTCGGCGACCTGGCTCAGGAGTACATGCCGCCGTACGCGCCGCCGGTGATCGTCAGCACCTGGCCCTGCACGTAGTCGGCGAGAGGAGAGGCGAGGAAGAGGACGGGGCCGGCGGCCTCGCGCGCGGTGCCCGGACGTCCCAGCGGGATCGCCGCGGCCGCCATCGAGCGGATCTGCTCGGGGACGCCGAGGCCGATCTCCTCGCCGGTCGGCGTGGTGATCGAGCCGCCCTCCTCCCTGGCCATCGTCATCCGCGTTTCGATGAAGCCGAAGGCGACCGCGTTGACGTTGATCTTGAACTGGCCCCACTCCTTGGCCAGCGTCTTCGTGATCCCGACGACGCCCGCCTTCCCGGCCGCGTAGTTGACCTGGCCGGCGTTGCCCATCATCCCCGTGGTCGAGGAGGTGTTGATCAGCTTGCGGAACCGCTCGACGCCTTCCTCGCGCTCCTGCTTGGCGGCCTCGCGCCAGTGCGGGGCGAGCGCCCGGGCGACCCGGAAGGGGACGACGGTGTGGATGTCGAGCATCGCCTGGAACTGCTCGTCGCCCATCTTGTGGGCGACCCCGTCCCAGGTGTAGCCGGCGTTGTTGACGCAGATGTCCACCTCGCCGAAGGCCTCCACCGCGGTGGCGACGAGCTCGTCGCAGGCGCCCTCCTTGGTCAGGTCGCCGCCGAACACGACGGTCTCGGCGTCGATCTCCGAGGCGGTCTGGGCGGCGACGTCGGCGTCGAGGTCGTTGATCAGCACCTTCGCGCCCTCGGCCGCCATCAGCTCGGCGGTCGCCCGTCCGATCCCTCGTGCCGAGCCGGTGATGATCGCGGCCTTGCCGTCAAGCAATCCCATTCTTCCTCCTTCGGGTGGCCAGCTCGGACGCGGTCGCCCGCGCCAGCCGGGTCTGGTGAAATCCGCTGCCGCCGAGGTAGGCCGCGTCGACCTGGGCGCGCTTGAAGAGCCAGTGCGGATCGGCCTCCCAGGTGAAGCCGATGCCCCCGTGCATCTGGATCGCCGCGGCGGTGACCTCGCGACCGGCGCTCGAGGCCGATGCCTTCGCCATCGCCGCGGCGGCGGCGAGATCGGCCGGTTCGTTGTCGGCGACCCAGGCGGCACGCGAGGTCGCGACAGCGGCGGACTCGGTCGCCCGCAGCATCGCTGCCGCCGCGTGTCCGACCGCCTGGAAGGAACCGACCGGCACCCCGAACTGGCGACGGTCCTTGACGTAGGCCAGGGTCAGGTCGAGCGCCCGCCGGCAGAGGCCGACCAGCTCCGCGGCGACGACGATCGCGGCGCGGTCGAGGGACGGCGCGATATCGCCCCGCAAAAGCTCGCCTCCGTCGGGCGATGGACCGACGACGCCGTGGGCGCGGCCCGGATCGATCGCCTCGACGTCGGCGATCGCGCCGGCCGGGTGGAGCGCGCCGGTGCCGAGCTCGCGATGGCAGAGCACCGCGAGCCGATCGGCGGCGGCGTCGGGGACCAGCTCCTCGGCGTCGAGGACGGCGAGTGCGCCCGCGCTCCGGCCGGCAGCCAGATCGGGCAGGAACCGATCCCGCTGCTCGTCGCTCCCGCAGCCCTCGATCGCCAGCGCCGCCAAGGTCGTGCCGAGAAGCGGCGTCGGGCTGCAGGCGTAGCCGATCTCCTCCACCAGGATCGTGAGCTCGAGCAGCCCCAGCCCCTGGCCGCCGTAGGCCTCGGCGACCGCGATCCCCGGCCAGCCGAGCTCGCACACCTCGGTCCAGAGGCCCTCCGCGGCGCCGCGGGCCGCGAGCAGCTCGCGGGCGGTCTCGGCGATCGCGCGCTGCTCGTCGCTGCGCCCGAAGTTCATCGCCCCGCCCTCGGCAGCCCGAGGACCCGCTCGGCGACGATGTTCTTGAGGATCTCGGTCGTCCCGCCCTCGATCGAGTTCCCGGGCGCGCGCAGCAGCTCGAAGCCCCAGGGGCTCGAGTTGTCGAGCGCCGTCGCGCCGAGGATGTCCACCGACAGCTGGGTGAGCATCTGGTTGCTCTCCGACCAGAGCCACTTGACCAGCGAGCCCTCGGGGCCCGGTTGGCCGTGGCGCCTGACCGTGTCGAGGCCTTTCCAGCCCAGCAGCCTCAGCGTCTCGGTCCTGGTGTGGAGCTCACCCAGGCGAGCCGCGATCGCGTCGTCGGCAAGCAGGCCGCGGAGGTCGGCCTCGACGATCAGCTGGTCGAGGAGCTGGCGCAGGCGGACCTGAAGGAAGAACGCGAGGCCGGCCCGCTCGTTCATCAACGTGGTGAGCGCGACCTTCCAGCCGTTGCCGACCCCGCCGAGCACGTTCTCGTGCGGGACCCTGGCACCGTCGAAGAAGACCTCGTTGAACTCCGCCTCGCCGGTCATCTGGCGTAGCGGCGCGACCGTCACGCCCGGCTGGTCCATCTCGAAGAGGAAGTAGGTGAGGCCTTCGTGCTTTCGCGGCGCCGCGAGGTCGGTCCGCGCGACCAACATGCACCACTTTGCGTACTGGGCGCTACTGGTCCACACCTTCTGGCCGTCGATCACCCACTCGTCACCGTCGCGGACCGCGCGCGTCTTCAGCGACGCGAGGTCGGAGCCGGCATCGGGCTCGGAGAATCCCTGGCACCAGATCTCCTCGCCGGAGAGGATCGGCTCGAGGTAGCGCCCCTTCTGCGCCTCGTCGCCCCAGACCAGGATCGTCGGGCCCGCCAGCAGCAGGCCGAGGGTTCCGGCGGGCAGTGGTGCGCCGGCCCTGCCGAGCTCCTCGTAGAAGATCGCCGACTCGAAGAGGCCCCCTTCGCGGCCACCGAACTCACGCGGCCAGTCGATCCCGACCCAGCCTCCCTCATGCAGTCGGCGCTGCCAGTCGCGCAGCCAGGCGAAGTGGGCGTCGCCGCCGCGCGGCGGCTCCGCACCGGGCTCGTTGCCGGCCAGCCATGCCCGCAGCTCGTCGCGGAAGGCGAGCTCAGACGGATCGAACTGAAGATCCATCAGGCGTCTCCTCCGCTCGTCAGAATTAAATGAGCGCTCATTCAGATCGAAAGGTAGCACAGGACGCCCGGGCAAGGGACGCAAGGGCTCGCGGCGAGCACGGCCGTCTCGGCCACGGCCCTGGCTGGCTGTGGCCGTGGCCGAGACGGCCGGGGTATGAAAGGTGTGGAGGAAGTCCGACGCCGTCCCGGGAGACGCGCGGGAGATGTCGCGAAGTCCACGCTTCCGTGCGTCTCGCACGACACCGACCTATGTGCGTGGCAGGTTGACCCCCCTGCAGGGGGTGGATCTGACTCGCACGTTCCGGGCCCGCTCGGGATCGGCCGAGGTGTGGCCTCTTACGCACGGACCCTCGGAGAAACACCGCACTCCGTCCCGTCCTGGGCGTCTCATGGAGGTCACAGCCTGCCAGGACCTCCATGAGACGCCCTGGCCCCCGCCACTAGGACGGCCGCGACGGCCGGCCCGAACCGCGCCGTGGAATCGACCGGCTAGGCGCCGGCGGTTCCGGTGGCCATGCGCACGACCATCTCCGCCTGGAGGTGCGACAGCTGCTCGGAGGTGATCGACTGGCTCGGTCCGAACCAGAACCCGGAATAGGTGCAGTAGCCGACCATGGTGCGCGAAAGCGCCACCAGGTTCGGTTGCTTACCGTCGACCTCGGGAAGGTCGAAGGCCTTGGATTTGACCCCGCGCCGCAGGGTTTTCGCCCAGATCCGCGGGACCTTCTCGTGGACCTCCTCGATCTGGGCGGCCTGATCTTTCGGCAGACGTTTGCGCTCGAGACGGGCGACGATGGCTTTGATCTTGTAGTCGGAGGTGTGCATCCGGGTGGTCGCGTAGGCGAGCTCGCGCAACTCGGCCACCGGGTCGCCGTCGCCGCGCTTCACCGCGTCGAGGGAGATCTGTTCGGCGTGGTGGTAGGCGCCCTCGACGATCACCCAGAGCAGCTCCTCCTTGGAGGAGAAGTGGTTGTAGAGGGCCCCCGGGGTCAGGCCACACGCGTTGGTGATTTCCCTCGTCGTCGTCTCGGTGAAGCCGCGCTCGTAGAAGAGCTTTGCGGCCGCCTCGACAAGTTCCGCGCCCCGCGAGCTGAGCCCTTGCTCAGTAAGAGTTGCATCGGTCGCCACGCCTGCACCTTATCCCGATCCCCGGCGGACCCGCCCCTGCCGTCGCCGGCCAGGGGCGGGGACATCGACTGGATCAGAGGCTCGAACCGAAGCGGTTGATGTCACCGATCGTGGCGAAGTAATCCTCCGAGACGGCCTGCCGGAAGATCATCTCGGCCGCGTGGATCAGGCCCAGGTTGACCCTGCCCACCGCCGGCACGCCGGCCCGCTGGAGCTTGCGGAAGTAGGCGATGCCCTCGTCGGACAAGGGGTCGAGCTCATTGACCACGATCACGTGCGGCGGCAGGCCGGCGAGTTCCTCGACCGTGGCGTGGTAGGGCCAGCAGAGGGGATTCTCCGAGTTCCTCCCCCCCGGGTCGTAGATTTCGGCCAGCATCTCGTTTCCGCGGATCGAGATGAAGTAGCCCTCGAGGTCGACCAGCGAGGGAAGCTCGCGCCGCTTGCGATCGTCGTCCCAGCCATATCCACAGCTGATGTAGGGCACCTGTGCGTAGACGCCGTCGATCCGGTCGAGCTCACCTTCGCGCTTCGCCATCAAGGTCACCGCAAGGGCCAGGTTCGCGCCGCCGGACTCGCCGATCACGATCAGGCTGCCGATCCCCAGCTTCTCGCGATTCTCGTCGACCCAGCGCAGCGCGGTGAAGCAGTCTTCGAGGCCGGTCGGGAAGGGCCGGATGCCCTCGGGGTGGTAGGCGTTGCGGAAGTTGACGCCGATCGCGACCATGCCGCTCGCAGCGAGATCGTGGCACCAGCGCTGATGCACCTTGTTGAACGCCGAGATCATCGTCATCCCGCCGCCGTGGTAGTAGATGACCCCGGGCAACGTCCCGGTGGAATCGGCCGGCCGGTGGATCCTCAACTCGATCTCGAAGCCGTCGGCGGCCTTGATCGTGGTCTCCTCGCGGACCACGGCGACGTCGTCGTCACCGTCGAGGTCGTTCGGCAGCCCCTCGTAGACGTTGGTTTCCCAGAGGGCCTCGGCCTCCCCGATGAACGCGCAGACGGCGTCGAGGTCGGCGCTATCCAGCTCCGGCGGGGGACCGGCCGCCCTGGCGTCGAGTGAGAGTTCCCGCAACACGCGGACCAGCTCGGGCTTGGTCCTCGGATCGGTCCCCGGGTCGTAGTCCTGGACGTCCGGCACGGTCTCAAGCGCTTCGTCTACTGCACTCATCCCTCTCAACCTCCTGTCGTCGACGACCTACCCAGGGCCGCGAACTGTTCCGTCTCCCAGTCTACCAATGAGCGCTCATTTAACAACAGCAATATTTTGAATCTGAACACAACTTCAACTAGGTTCGCGGAACCTGGACCGGACGGAGGGAGCCATCGATGTCAGTGAGCGTGGAGTTCGACCTGGACGTCCCGATGCGCGACGGGACCGCCCTGAAGGCCGATGTCTATCGGCCCGACGGTCCTGGCCCGTGGCCGACGCTGCTCTACCGCACCCCATACGGGCGCGCGGAAATGTTCCAGAAGTGGTGGTCGGGCATCGATCCGGCCGAGGTCGCGAAGAAGGGCTTCATCGTCGCCCTCCAGGACACCCGCGGCCGCTTCGGCTCCGACGGCGACTGGACTCCTCTCCGCCACGAGCGGGAGGACGGCTTCGACACGGTGCAGTGGGCGGCCGGCCTCCCCGGCTCCAGCGGCCGGGTCGCGATGTACGGCGGCAGCTACTGCGCCAACGTGCAGTGGCTGGCGGCGATGGAGCAGCCTCCGGCACTTGCCGCGATCAGCCCCCTTCTCACCTGGGCGGACCCCGACGACGGGTTCTTCAGCCGCGGCGGCGCGCTGGAGCTCGGCCTGCTGCTGTCCTGGTCGCTGCTCACCGGCATCGACACGGTGGTCCGCAGGCCGGGGGAGCTCGAGGAGATCATGGGCCGCGTCTGGGCGATCGTCGACGACTGGGATCGCCTCGGGAGCGACGGCTACTGGCGGCTGCCGGTCTCCGAGCTCAGCGCGCTGCGCCCCCACGAGATCCGCGACCTCGGTTCGGTGGCGGCCATGTCGGATCCTGAGATCGCCGACCGGACGCGGGTCTCCGGGCGCCACGATCTGGTCGAGGTCCCGAGCCTCAACACCGGCGGTTGGTACGACGTCTTCCTGCAGGGCTCGATCGACAACTACCTCGCGATGAGCGCCCGCGGGGTCGAGTCGCGGCTGGTGATCGGCCCCTGGACCCACGACAAGGTCCGC
Organism: Actinomycetota bacterium; assembly: GCA_018268695.1. Next base: position 23,037 of record JAFDWD010001101.1, on the reverse strand, counting down.
GACCCGCTCGGCGAAGGGGTCTTCGGCCTCCGCTCGTCGCGCCCCGGCGCGCCGGCCCATCCCTACGGGGACTTCAACGAATTCCAACTCGCCTGGTTGCGCAAGCAGCTCGAACCGGAGGCCGAGCTCGAGTTCCCGACCAAGCCCGTGCGGATCTTCGTCATGGGCCGCAACGAATGGCGCGACGAGAGCTCCTGGCCGCCGCCGGGCGTCGCCCAGGAACGCTGGTTCATGCACGCCGACGGGTCCCTGAGCACGGACTCCCCGGCCGGCGGCGTCAGCTCCTACACCTACGACCCGGCCGATCCCGTCCCGATGCGCGGCGGCAACGTGCTCGCGTCGGCCGAATTCCCGTCCGGGGCCTTCGACCAGCGCGACATCGAGCGACGCGACGACGTCGTCGTCTTCACCTCCGAGCCGCTCGACCGCGAGCTCGAGGTGTCCGGGCGGGTCCGCGCCTTCCTCGCCGCCGACAGCTCGGCGCCCTCGACCGACTGGGTGGTGCGCCTCTGCGACGTCGGCCCCGACGGCCGCTCGATCAACATCTGCGACGGGATCCTGCGGGCCGACTCGGCTCCCGGGCCCGACGGCTACGAGATCGATCTCTGGTCGACCTGCAACGTATTCCTGCCCGGCCACCGCCTCCGGGTGCACGTGACCAGCAGCTGCTTCCCCCGCTGGGACCGCAACCTCAACACCGGCGACCAGGACAGCGACCGGATCGAGGTGGCGCGGCAGACGCTCCACCACGACGCGGCGCGGGCCTGCTTCGTCGAGCTCCCGGTCATGCCCCGCTGAGGCGGCCCGCGTCCGGGGCCCCGAGCATCCGCATCACCAGATCGGCCTGGGTCCTCGCGAGGGTGACGGGGTCCGGCCGGCCGGAATACCAGCGGGAGACGTCGATGCCGAGCGAGAGGACCGAGACGGTCGTCATGTCGAGGCTGTCGATCTTGAACACGCCCTCCGCGGCGCCGGTCTCCAGCAGCCCTCGGAGCAGCTGGGTGATGTCTCGGCGCAGGGCCCGGATCGGCACGAAGCGCTCGGCCGGGAGCGTGTGCAGCTCGTACTGCAGCACCCGCGCCAAGGTGTGGTTGCGGGCGTGCCAGGCGGCGTGCGCGCAGGCGAAGCGCCGGACGCGCTCGACCACGTCGTCACTCCCCGCGGTCGCGGCCTCGACCTCCGCCAGCGACGCACGATGGCCGATCTCGCTGATGATCGCGAGCAGATCCATCTTCGACCCGTAATGCGCGTACATCGCCGTCGGGCTGAGATCCGCCCGCTCGGAGATCTGGCGGGTCGTGGTGGCGTGGTAGCCCCGTTCGGCGAAGGACTCGAGCGCCGCCCGCAGGATGCGGCGCGCGCTCGAGCTCTTCACCTCCTCCCAGAGGCAGGGATCGCCGGTGACTACCCCCGCGCCGCTAGCGGCCATCGGCCGTCGGGGTGAGCGCCGCGCTCACGTGACCTCGGTCCGGACGGCGGGCGCGTCCCGTGGCGCCCGCGACCCGTTGCCGGCGTTGCCGCCCCCCGGGTCGACGATCTGGTGCTCCGCCTCCTGCTGGCTGGCCTTTTCCGCCGCGCCGCGCCGCCAGATCGTGAAGGCGACCGCGGTGATCAGGGCGACGCCGTTGAACATCTGCGCGAGCCACGGCGCGCCGGTGACGAGCTGGAGGCCTTTGACCCCGGTCGCCAGAGCGTAGATCGCCAGGAGCGTGCCCCAGATGTTGAACCGGCCCCCGGCGACCAGCGTGGTGCCGAGGAAGGCCGCCGCGAACGCGGGCAGGAGAAGCGACTGCCCGTAGGTGAGCGAGGGCCCGAAGAGGGAGCCGTAGAAGACGCCGGCGACGCCGGCGATGCCGCTCGAGAGCACGAGCGAGATCCCGGTCCAACGGCCGACGGCGACGCCGGACAGCTTCGCCGCGTCGGGATTGCTCCCGGTCGCGTACAGGTAGCGCCCGGCCGGCGTGCGGGCGAGGAACCACCAGGCGATCAGGCCGATGATCAAGAGGTAGACGACGACCATCTGGAAGCCGAACACGGTCCTCGTGGTGATCTCGGCCCAGGCCGGCGTGAACGGTGAGATCGGCTGGGTCGAGCCGACGATGATGATCTGGGTCGCCGCCACGATGCTCCCCATCCCGAGCGTGGCGATGAACGAGTTCACCTTCAACCTGACCACGACGAACGCGTTGACCAGGCCGATCAACAGGGCGACGCCGATCGCCGCGGCGATGCCGACCGGGATGCTGGCGCCGTGCTTGCTCTGCAGCCAGATCGCCAGGATCGAGGACAGGTTGATCGTCGCCCCGACGGAGAGGTCGTAGGCGCCGGCGGCGAGCGGGATCACCACCGCGATCGCGAGCATCCCGGTGATCGCCTGCGCCGAGGCGACCGAGTGGAGGGTGCCGGTGGTGAGGAACTCGTCGGGCTTCCAGAGCCCGAAGACGAGAATGAAGAGGCCGAGCAGGTAGACGCCCGCGAACCGGTCTATTCCGAGTGAGAACTTCCGCGAATCTTTCATGCGTGAACCTCCGTTCCGGCGAACAGGGCATGGGATATGGAGCTGTCGGAGATCTGGTCGCTGCGGAGCTCGGCGACGATCTGGCCGCCCCGGATGACCATCACCCGCCCGCAGAGCCGCGAGAGCTCCTCGGCGTCGGCCGAGCTGACGAGGACCCCCCCACCACGCTCGGCGAAGTCGATGATCTCGCGGTGGAGCCTGGCCTGGGCGCCAACGTCGACGCCCTGCGACGGCTCCTCCAGCAGCATCACCGCCGGGTCGCAGCGAAGCGCCCGGGCGAGGACCAGCTTCTGGCGGTTGCCGCCGCTGAAGGACTCGAAGGAGGCCTCGAGCGCGTTGCTCGGGCGCACGTCAAGTCGCTCGAACCAGGCGTTCACCTCCGCCTTCTCGGCCCCCCGGCGGACGGCGCCGGCCCGGGTGATCGACGGTAGGTCGGCGACCGTGACGTTCTCCCGCGCCGAGAGCCCGGGCAGCGACGCGAGGTGCTCGCGATCGGCCGGGACGTAGGAGATCCCGGCCCGGATCGATGCCCGCGGACCGATCTCCTCGATCGTCGCGCCGCGGACGCTGACCGTCCCACCGTGGCGCTCGAGGGCGCCGAAGAGGGCCGGGAAGAGGTCGTCGCGACCAGAGCCTTCGATCCCCGCAATGCCGACGATTTCGCCCGCGTAGAGCTCGAAGTTGATGTTCCGCAGAACGTGCGAGCTCAGCCCGGCCACCTCGAAGATCGGCCCCGCGGACCGCTCCTTCCGTTCGTCGGCCGCCGGCGCAACGACCTGCTTCAGCTCGAAGCCGAGCATCGCCGTGACGATGTCGGCGTGGGACAGTTCCCCGGTCGGCCTGGTGAAGACGTTCTTGCCGTTGCGGAAGACGGTGACCCGGTTGGAGAGTTCGAGCACCTCCTCCAGGCGGTGGCTGACGAACAGGACCGCGACCCCTTGGGCGGCGACCGTGCGGATCAGCTCATGGAGCTTCTCGACCTCGGCCAGCGGCAGGGTCGCGGTGGGCTCGTCGAGCACCAGCAGCGCGGTCTCGGCGCGGTCGTCGTGCTGGAGCGCGCGGGCGACGGCGACGCCGGTGCGCTGGGCCGGCGAGAGCTCACTGACCAGGCGGTCCGGGTCGATGGCGAGGCCGAGGGTAGCCAGGGCGTCGACCGCCCGCCGGCGCGTCTTCGCGTTCTGGATCGTCGCCATCCGCGTCGACCAGCCGCCGACCAAGGAGATGTTGTCGGCGACCGAGAAGGCGTCCACCAAGCCGAGGTCTTGGTGGACGAAGCGGCATCCGGCGAGGAACGACTCGTGCGGCGAGCTGGCCGGGAGAGCCTTGCCCTTGACCGTGATCTCGGAGCCCGGGTCGGGCGTCTCGGTGCCGGAGAGGATCTTGATCAGGGTCGACTTGCCGGATCCGTTGTGGCCGACCAGCGCGTGGATTTCGCCCGGCCGGATGTCCAGGGAGACCCGATCGAGGGCGAGCGTGCCCGGAAAGGCTTTGCTGAGATTACGGATCGACAGCGCCGTCTCGGCGCCGGTCCCGCCGGTCTCAGCCGATAGCGGTGTTCCCATGTTTCCTCCTCATACAGCGCCAAAATGAGCGCTCATTCATTCCCGCAAGGAAGGTATCACAGCTCCCGCGGGGGCGCCGGCGCAATGCCGCCCGAGGCGGCATTGCGCCGGCGATCGCTCAGCCGACTCCCCAGAGCTTCTTGAATTCCTGCTTGAAGCTCGACGGCGCCGTGTAGCTGTTGGCCCTTTCCGCCAGTTCCTTGGTGGCCGACTTTTCGGTCGCCAGTTGGGTCGGCAGGAGCTCTTCTTCCTGCGACAGCGTGTAGCCCTCTTCGTGCTGCAGAGCGGCATTCATCGCCGCCCAGCCGGCGTAGATGTTGCTCAGCATGATCAGCCCGAAGTCCTTGCCCGCCGCCGCTTCGGCGACGTAGTCGCCGGTCGTCGAGTAGGTGCCGACCTTGATGTCGGAGAGCCCGGCGTTCTGGGCTTCCCCCGGCAGACCGGTGAGGAAGTTGCCGTTGTAGGAGAACGCGTACTTGGCGTCCGCGTTCCGCTGCAGGGCGGAGACCATCGTCTGGGTGGAGGAGCCGTTGCCGAGTTCTTCCAGCGACGCTTCGACCACTTCGACCGAGCAGCCCGGGCATTCCGCGGCGACCTCTTTTTCGAAGTTTTCGACCCAGAGGGTGATCGCCGGATAGCCCGGGACCGCCTGGATCAGCGCCGTTCCGGTGCCTTCGGAGTCGACCATGAACCAGTCGGCGAGCAGTTTCCCGGCGATTTCGTTTTCGAGTTCGGGCGAGATGTTCGCGATCACCGGGCCTTCGATCTTCGCCGGCCCGACGAACATCGGGATCATCGCCACCCCGGCCTTTTCGTATGCCGGGATCTCCGGCGCCCAGATTTCTTCAGGCGAGCCGGTGAAGACCACCGCGTTCGGATCTTTCGTCAACGCGTTCTGCAGCCCGGTGATCAGCGTCGACGGATCGGCGCTGTCGTAGTTTTCGACTTCGAAGCTCCAGCCGCTCGATTCGGCGGCCTCTTTCATCCCGGCGGCCTGTTGCGCACACTGCGCCACCGCGCACTGCAGGTAGATGATCTTGCCGGGTTTCGGCTTCGCCGCGAGCGCGTGCTGGGCGTGGATCGACGACGGTTCTTCTTCGTGTTCGGCGACGAATTTTTCGGCCGCCGCGAAGTCACCACCCGAAGCGCTTGCTTCTTCGCCACCGGTCGCTTCGCCAGCTGACGATTCGGTGCTCGAGGTTTCGGCACTCGACGACGAACTGCTCGACGACGAGCCACCACAGCCGGCCGCGACCAAGGCCAGAGCGAGCCCCATCAACGCGACGGCAAGGCAGAGCCACCCTTTCCGGGCACCCACAGACTTCCCCATAGATTCCTCCTCCTGAGAGCGCTCATTCTGAGCGCTCATTTATACGGAGGACGCTAGCACAGAACCTGAATTCATGTTCAAGTTTTTAGACGCGCGGTTCCGCCGACCGAACCCGGCCGGGACGCGAAGGAAGAGGAGTCGTCAGTCGCCGGCCGGACGCGCGGCGCGGTCCAGCCGCAGGCCGTTGATCCAGAGGCGGTTCAACGTTTCGGCCAGCAGCTCGGCGCCGACCCGGTCGCCGTTGACGTAGACGTCGAAGGCGGACCGGCCGACCATCGCCGACAGCGCGTGGGCGGCGGCGTAGGGATCCAGCTCGGCGTCCACCAGCCCTTCCTCCTGCAGGCGGCCGATCAGCTCGGCGTTGCGTTTCACGAAGGCCCGGCTGCGTTTGCGGCGCAGCTCACGGAAATCCTTGTTGATCTGGGCGACCTGCTCGAAGAGCGCCATCAACCGCGCGTTGCGCGCGTAGGACCGCAGGTACTCGCGGTTGGCCGCTTCGATCAGAGCGATCGCATCGCCATCCCCGAGGCGCTCGCGCAGATGGGGGTGGAGCATGTCCTCCTCGACCTCTTCGACGATCGCCGAGAACACCTGCTCCTTGTCGTCGAAGTACGTGTAGAAGGTCCCGGAGGCGACCCCCGCCTCCACCGTGATGTCGCTCACCCGGGCCTCCAGGAAGCCCTCGCGTTCGAAGACGACACGGGCGGCCGCGATCAACGCGGCGCGGGTCTTCTCGCCACGCGGGCTGCGCGGCGGATCGCGTTGCTCGACCGTCCCCGTCCCGCCCTCGGAAGCCTTGGCTTTGCGTTTCGCCGCCACCACCCAAAGTTATTGCATCGTGTCGGGCGTTCATCCGGGCACCTGTTCGTCCGCGGTGGCGCCCTGATCCAGGCGGGCCGCGGCCTCGCGCACCTCAGGCTTTCGCCCGATCACCATCGCCGCGACGAAGGCCGCCGCGAGGAGCGCCAGGGCGGTGATGACGATGGCACCGCCGGTCTTGAATTCCGGCGCCGCCAACAGTTCGGCGAAGAAGCCCTTGTAGAGGAAGTACCCGGTCACCGCGAGCCCGGCGAGCGGGATCAGGCCGTTGCGCAGCCAGTGGAAATGCTCGCGTCGGTGACGGCCGAAGAGCACGAGGTTGCAGAGGTTGATGAACAGGTAGGTGACCAAGGCGAAGAACACACCAAGATTGGCCATCCACGAGGTGATCACGAAGCCGATTTCGAGGTAGATCGACAGTGCCAGATCGGCGATCACGGCAAAGCCGAGGATGGCCGAGATCGCCGTCCAGGGAACCTGGAACTTGGGGTGGACGGTGCCGAAGCGGTGGTGGATGACACCGTCGCGCCCCATCGCGTAGAGGATCCGGGTCGATCCGATCGAGGCGGCGATCAGCACCGCGAAGCTCGCCTCGATGCCCATGATGTCGATCACGTCGCGGCCCGCCGCGCCGAATGCCAGGTTCGCCGCCGCCGCCAGCGGCAGCTCGCCGCTTTCGAGCGCTTGACCGTAGACGTCGGCAGGCAGCGTGTTGCTCAAGATGAAGCTGGCGAAGAGCCAGAAGAGCCCGACTCCGACCAGGGCGAAGATCGTCGCCCGGGGGATCAACCGACGCGCCAGGCGGGTCTCCTCGGCGACGGTCGAGACGGCATCGAACCCGGTGAACGCCAGGACCCCGAGGATCAAGGCCGGCAGGAGACCGCCGCTGGGCAGATGGGAGGGGTTCAGCGGGGCCGCCGAGATGGAGCTGTCGCTGGAGGTGGCGAACGCGACCACCGCGGTCACCACCAGGATCAACACCTCGAGCGCGACCAGGAACGCCGACGCCTCGATGTTGAAGGTCACACCTCGATAGACGAACGGGATCGCCAGCAGGATCGACCCGCCCATCACCAGGGCGAAGACCAAGGTCGAGGTCGACCGCAGGAGGTCGGTCACCATCAGGGCGATGAACGGCACGTTCGCCGGGATCAGGCAGGCATAGAAGATCGTCGTGCACAGTCCGATCGCGATCCCGACGCGCGGGGAGATCAAGTGTGCGCCCCACTTATAGGTGGTCCCGGCCGAAGGCATCTGGCCGCTGATCAACGCGTAGCCGTACCCGGTCGGCAAGGCCATCAGCAGTGCGATCAGGAAGACGAGCGAGGTGGCCACCCCCGCGCTCGGAATCATGAATCCCCAGTTGAAATAGATCCCGATCGACGGGGAGAGGATTATCACCCCGACCATCATTGCCCCGAGCAGGCCGATCGCATTGCGTTTCAGCCCGGTCGACGAGCCCGCTTCCGTGTCAGGGTGAGTCGTGGTCTCAGTTGCCATCGCTTCTTCTCCGTTACTAGGCCGACAACACTCTCGGTGACGGCATGGTCAATTCACCTGATTTGCTGAGAGGTCCCGTCAGAGATCGGCATCGGCGCACTCGGCAACCTCGCGCGCGGCCCGGTGGGCCGAGGCGATCGCCCCGTCCTGCCAGCCCGACTTGACCGCGGTCTGATCTCCGGCGAAATGGATGCGTCCTACCGGCGTGGCGACATGCGGCCACAGCTCGGTGAACTGACCCTGCGAGTAGTAGACGAAGTCACCGCGACTGAAGGGGTCCAGATTCCACGAGTGGAAGGTGGCGCCCTCGGCGACCTCCGAGATCCCGGGGAAGATCCTCTCCAGGCGCTCCAACGCCAGCGGCAGGCGCGCCTCGGCATCCAAGGCGTCCATCCGCTCCGCCTGTTCCCCGGTCATGTAGAGGTCGAGGATCGCCCGCGGCCCCCGCTGGTTGAAGGTCGAGTCGCGGAGGATCGTGGCCAGGTCGGTGTCGGTGAAGCTCAAGGCGAAGAGGCCCTGTCCGTCCGGACGCCTCCACACCCGCCGAGCGCACTGGATGAAGAGGTGGGAGATCTTGGTGCCTTCGAGCGAGTCGATCGCCCGTTGCTTGGGCTCCGGTAGATCCGGCCTGAACTCGACCTCACGCAATGCCGCGAACGGGGCGGCGCAGATCACGTGGTCCGCCTCCACCGTCGACCGGCGCCCGTGACGGGTCACCGACACGGTCAGCCTGCCGCCGGTCTCGTGGATCTCCGTCGCCGTCGACCCGTAGTGGATCTCGGCCTTCAACGTCGCCGCGAGGCGATGGAGCCAACGGTCGTTGCCCCCGCGCATCGTCGTCCAGGTCATCGCGCTGCCGAGCCGGCGCGCGTCGATCCACTGTTGGATCATGAACAGGGGCGAGAGGGTCCTTCCGTTGTCACCGTAAGCCGCGAGATGCGACACCCGCATCAGCTCGACGGCGGCCTCCGACGCGCCCAACCCCCTCAGCATGTCGAGCATGGTCCGCTGCTCGTACGGGACCAGGTGCGGGGGCGGCCAGTCGGCCTCGAGCGGATCGCCGAGACCGCCCTCGACCCCGTCCAGGTAGGTCTCGTAGAGCTCGTCGAGGCCGGCCCGGCTCTCCGCCGCGGTCAGGTCACCCGGCCAGCTCGCCGGCTCCAGTGACCCGTCACGCGACCACAGCATCGGCCCGGTGCCGGAGTCGAGATAGCTGTTTCCCTGGAGGTGGTAGAAGCCGCCGAGATGGGCCGGCGGGATCGGGTCGAGCTCGTGCGCCAGCCCGGTCAGGCGCACGTACTTCATCAGGTACTCGTGCTCGAGCGGCACGAAGAGCGCCCCGGCCTCGGCATGGAGGCCGTCGGCGAAATCGGCCCGCAGGGACTGGACCCGGCCGCCCGGCCTCGTCCGGCCCTCGAGCACGATCGGCTCGTGGCCGGCGAGCCGCAGCTGATAGGCCGCGGTCAGTCCGGCGACCCCGGCGCCGATGATGACGACGCGCTTCGCGCCGCCCCGGCGCGGGGGAAGATCGGCGACCTGCGGCCGCACGGCAGCCCTCCCGCTCTCCGCCATCACCGGTCTCCGAAGTCGGCGTCCTTGAGGACCGCGATGCACTTGATCTCGACGAAGGCGCCGGGCAGCGCGAGCTCGGTCCCCACGCAGGTCCAGGCCGGGAAGACCGGCCCGGTGACGTAGCGGTCCTTCACCGCGATGAACAGCTCGAGCAGCTCGAAGCCCGAGTGGAAGGTCGACAGGTCGACGACGTCCTCGAACCCGCAGCCCGCGAGGGCCAAAACCCTCTTGACGTTCTCGAACGCCTCGACGAACTGAGCCTCGGCAGCGGCGATCGGGGTGCCGTCCTCGGCCGTCCCGAGCTGTCCGGAGACGTAGACGGTACGTCCGGTGCGAAGGCCCGGAGAGAAGTGATATTTGGCGTGGCCCTCCTCCTGGGCAGGGGGGACCAGGGATTCAGCGCTGGACATATTCGAAGCTCCCTTACTCGGGGCCGCCTTCCCGACGACCGATTACCAAAACGATTTGGCTGAAGGGCATCCAAATCGATTTGGCCACCTTAGTCAAGCCAAAATTGCTCCCAAATCTCCGAAAGTCCAGAAATCCACGCGGAGCTTTGTACCGAGGGCCAAATCGTTTTGGTGGATATCCTCTGCCGATGGCCGGGAGCCGCCCACAGCGAACCCGGATCCAGGACGTCGCGAAGGCCGCGGGCGTCTCGCCGACCACCGTCTCCCACGCGCTCAACGGGCGGGGGAAGGTGAGCCCGGAGACGCGGAAGCTCGTCGCCGACGCCGCCCGTCGGCTCCGCTACCAGCCCAGTCGGGCCGCCCGCAGCCTGCGCACGGCGAGGACCGAGACGCTCGGCCTGGTCCTCCCCGCCTTCGAGACGACGGTGCCCGCGGACCTGCAGACCGTCGCCCTCGATCACTACATGCAGCTCACCCGGTCCGCGGCCCTGACCGCGTTCGACCGCGGCTACCGCCTGCTGCTGGCGCCGCGGTTGACCTCCTCGGCCGAGATCGACGCTCTCGGCGTCGACGGGGCGATCATCTGCGACCCGGTGGCCGACGACCATCAGATCGACTTCTTCGCCGGCGCCGAGATCCCGGTCGTCACCTACGAGCAGCCTCCCAACCGGCCGGAGTTCCGCTGGCACGTCCACTCGGACAACCGCGCGAACATCCATGCGCTGCTCGACCACCTGGCGGACTCCGGAGGCACCTCGATCGCCTTCGTCATCCCCGATCTGCCCTCACCGACCATCGACGAGATCCGCACCGCCTACTCCGATTGGTGTGCCGACCACGACACGGAGCAGCGCCTGGCGATCGTTCGCGGCCAACCGGAAAGGACGGTGGCGAAGCGGGAGGTCGAAGCACTGCTGCGATCGGCGGATCCCCCCGACGCGATCCTCGACGTCGTCCCCCCCAGCTCGCTGCAGGCCTGCCGGCAGCTCGGCCTGCGCGTCCCCGACGATGTCCTCATCGCCTCCTTCATCGACACCGCCGAGACTCGCTCGGCCGACCCGCCGATCACCGCGATCGACCTCAATCCGGTCGAGATCGGTCGGCGCGCGGTCGACCTGCTGGTCGACCTGGTCGAGGGGGGAAGCCCCGATGGCCCGGTGATCGTGCCTTCCCCGCTTCGGATCAGGGCCAGCAGCCGACGAGGCTGAGCTCGTCGGCGCCTACATCGCGATGCCGCCGTCGACCGGCAGCACCGTCCCCGTCACGTAGCCGGCCTCCGGCGAGGCGAGGAACATCACCCCGGCGGTGATCTCGTCCGGGTCGCCCCAACGGCCGAGCGGGATCCCTTCCTCGAGGGCCTTGCGCTGCGGCTCGGGGATCGACTCGATCATCCGCGTCATCGCGTTGGGCGAGACCGCGTTGACGGTCACCCCGAAACGGGCGAGCTCCTTCGCCGCCGTCTTGGTGAAGCCGATCACCCCGGCCTTGGCGGCGGCGTAGGCGGCCTGGCCGACGTTGCCGTGCAGGCCGGTGTAGGAGGTGATGTTGACGACGCGCCCGTAGCCACGCTCGCGGAAGTGCGGCACGCAGGCGCGGGTGAAGCGGAAGGTGCCGCCGAGGCTGACGTCGACGACCAGGTCCCAGTCCTCGTCGTCGAGCTTCCACAGCACCTTGTCGCGGAGGAGGCCTGCGTTGTTGAAGAGGACGTCGATCCGTCCGGTCTCGGCGATCGCCTCGCCCACCACCCGCTCGACGTCCTCGGTCTTGGCGACGTCGGCGACCGCGGCGAAGGCGCCGACCTCGTCGGCGGCCGCGTGCAGCGTCTCCTGATCGAGGTCGACCATCCAGACCGCCGCGCCGGCGGCGGCGAAGCGCGCCGCCGTCGCCTTGCCGATCCCGCGCGCCGCCCCGGTCACGATCACGGTCTGGCCGGTGAAGTCGAAGTCGACGACGCTCACGAAAGCAGCTCCAGGACCATCGCCATCCCCTGGCCGCCGCCGACGCACATCGTCTCCAGGCCATAACGGCCGCCGCGGGTGCGCAGGCCGTTCAGGAGCGTGGTCGAGATCCGCGCCCCGGTCATCCCGAAGGGGTGGCCGAGGGCGATCGCGCCGCCGTGCACGTTCAGCTTCTCCGGGTCGATGTCGAGCTCCCGGGCGGAGGCGAGCACCTGGACGGCGAAGGCCTCGTTGATCTCGACCAGGTCGATGTCTTCCATCGTCAGCCCGGCGATGCCCAACGCCTTGCGCGAGGCCTCGACCGGGCCGAGGCCCATGATCTCCGGCGAGAGGCCGGTGGCCGCCGTCGCCACGATCCGCGCCAGCGGCTCGACCCCGAGCTTTTCCGCCCGCTTGTCGCTCATCACCACCAGCGCCGCGGCGCCGTCGTTCAGCGGGCAGCTGTTGCCCGCGGTCACCGTCCCGTTCTCACGGAAGACCGGCTTCAGCGCGGCGACCTTCTCGTAGGTGGTGCCGGGACGCGGCCCGTCGTCGGCGTCGACGACCGTGCCGTCGGGCAGCTCGACCGGGACGATCTCACGGGCGAAGAAGCCTTCCGCGATCGCCTGCTCGGCGCGGTTCTGGCTGCGGACGGCGAACTCGTCCTGCTCCTCGCGGGAGATCCCGCAGAGGGAGGCGACGTTCTCGGCGGTCTGGCCCATGCCGATGTAGGAGTCGGGCAGAAGCCCCTGGTCGTGGGGGTCCGACCAGGGGCTGTCGTCTTCCGCCCGCTTCGCCGTCCTCGCGATCGCCTCGGCGAAGAGAGGGTTGAGGAAGCGCTCCGGCACGGTGCCGCCGGCGACGGGATCGGCGTAGCGCGAGACGCACTCGACCCCGGCGGAGACGAAGACGTCGCCCTCGCCGGCCCGGATCGCGTGCATCGCCATCCGCGTGGTCTGCACGCTGGAGGAGCAGAAGCGGTTGACGGTGGTGCCCGGCAGGCCTTCGAGGCCGAGCTGGACGGCGACGCGGCGGGCCATGTTGGAGCCCTGCTCGTCGTAGGGCTCACCACAACCCAGATGCAGGTCCTCGATTTCAGCGGGGTCGAGCTCGGGCACGGCCGAGATCGCGGCCTCCACCATCTTCGCCGCGAGGTCGTCGGGCCGGATCGATTTCATCGATCCCTTCACTGCCCTGCCGATCGGGGAGCGGGCGGTAGATACGATCAGTGCGTCGTTCACGGGTGTGCTGTTCACCTCTCCAGGTCTATGAGTGAGCGCTCATTCATATCCTAGCATCTGCTCCTGGAAGCGCGACATCCCGGCGATCCAACGGTCGTAGTCGAGGCCCTTGCGGCGGAAGAACTCAAGCACCTCGGGGTGCGGCAGGATCAGGAATCGCTCCTCCCCGACCGCCTCGATCACGATCTCCGCGACCTCGTCCGGGGACATCACCTGGCCCGCCGAGGCGACGACCCTCGCTCCGAGGCCGTCGTCGGAGTCGCTTTCCAGCCCGGCGTTCAGCATCTTCGTGTCGACGCCCATCGGGCAGAGACAGGAGGCGCGGATGCCCTGCGCCCGATAGGTGACGGCCAGCCACTCAGCGAAGGCGAGTGAGGCGTGCTTGCTGACCGCGTACGGCGCCGCCCCGATCTGGGTCAGCAGCCCCGCCGCCGAGGCGGTCGCGACGAAATAGCCCTCGCCGCGCTCCAGCCAGCCGGGAACGAGGAGCTGAGCGGCGCGAACGTGCGCGAGGACGTTGAGGTCGATGGTCGCCGCCCAGTCGGCCTCGTCGGACAGGCCCGACCCGCCCGACACCCCGGCGTTCGCGAAGAACAGGTCGACGGCACCGAGCTCGCGCTGCGACAGCCCGAGCATGCGTTCGATCTCGGACCGCCGCGAGACATCGGCCTCGACGGCGATCACGGTCGAGTCGTCGATCGCCGCGGCGACGCTCGTGGCCGCCCCTCCGTCGAGATCGGCGACCAGCACCTTGGCGCCGCCCGCCGCCAGTCGCCGCGCCAGCGCTCCGCCGATCCCTCCACCGCCGCCGGTCACCACCGCCACGCGCCCAGCTATATCCATCCTCGGTCCTCCTTCTCAGGTCGCTGTCGACTGATCGGCGAAGCCGACTCAGCGATCTCGCTGCATCGCCTCGGTCGCCTCCGAGGCGGGGTTGCCGAGCACCTGGCCACCGTCCACGGTCACCATCTCCCCGGTGATCCAACGCGCGGCGTCGGAGGCCAGAAACGCCACCACCGGACCGATGTCCTCGGGCTCGCCGATCCGCCGCAACGGCGTCGCCGCGGCGACCTCCGCTTCGTTCTCCTTCCAGAGCGCCTCCGCCATGCGCGTGCGGATGATGCCCGGCGCCACCGCGTTGACCCGGACGTTCGGGGCCAGCTCGATCGCCAGGTGCCGGGTCAAGTGCGCGACCGCGGCCTTCGAGGCGTGGTAGTAGCCGAGGTTGGCGCCGACCTCGAAGGCGCCCACGGACGCGGTGTTGACGATCGCCCCGCCGTTCTCGTTCAAGCCCTTCCGCCAGGCGATCCCCGCCCAGAGCATCGGCGCCCAGACGTTGAGATCGAAGGTCTTCGTGAAGCGGGCGTGATCGATGTCGACGACCGGGCCGAAGGCGGGATTGGTGCCCGCGTTGTTGACGAGGATGTCGAGGCGACCGAAGCGCTCGAGGGCGAAGTCGAAGCAGGCCTCGGCAGCCTCCTCGTCGACCGCGTGCGCCTCGAAGCCGAAGGCACCCTCGCCGATCTCCGCCGCCGCCTGCTCGGCCGCCTCGCGGCGACGCGAGGTGAGGACGACCTGCGCCCCACACTGCACCAGCGAGCGGGCGATCTCCTGGCCGATTCCCCGCGAGCCACCGGTGACGATGGCGACGCGGCCGCTGAGGTCGGTTCCTGGCAGACTCATGCGCCCTCCTATCGGGTCACGACTTCGGTGTCGGCGGCGCCGCTCTCCGGCCTCGAGCCGTCGGTCCTGAAGCGCCGCATCTCGTTGCGGAAGATCGACCGCTTATGCACCTCGTCGGGCCCGTCCGCCAGGCGCAAGGTGCGCTGGTGCGCCCAGAGTTCCGCCAGCGGGAAGTCGTCGGAGACGCCGCCGCCGCCGTGCACCTGGATCGCCCGGTCGAGGATCTTCAGCGCGACCTGCGGCGCCGCCACCTTGATCGCGGCGATCTCGGTGCGGGCGTGGCGATTGCCGACCGTGTCCATCAGCCAGGCGGTCTTCATCGTCAGCAGGCGGATCATCTCGAGCTCGATCCGGGCCTCGGCGATCCAGTCCTGGACGTTCGCCCGCTCGGCGACCGGTTGGCCGAAGGTGACCCGGTCGAGCGCTCGTTCGCACATCAGGTCGAGAGCACGCTCGGCCGCCCCGATAGAGCGCATGCAGTGATGGATCCGGCCCGGGCCGAGACGGGCCTGGCTGATCGCGAAGCCGTCCCCCTCCTCGGCGAGCAGCGCCGTCACCGGCACGCGGACGTCCTTGAAGTCCACTTCGGCGTGGCCCTCGCGGTCCTGGTAGCCGAACACCGGTAGACCGCGGATGATCTCGACTCCAGGGGTGTCGAGCGGCACCACGATCATCGACTGCTGGCGGTGGGGCGGCCCGCTCGGGTTCGTCTTGCCCATCACGATCATCACCTTGCAGTTCTGATGCAGGGCGTTCGAGGTCCACCACTTGCGGCCGTTGATCACGAACTCGTCGCCATCGCGGACGATCTGGGTCTCGATGTTGGTCGCATCCGAAGAGGCCACTCCCGGCTCGGTCATCGCGAAGGCCGAACGCACTTCCCCGGCGAGCAGGGGCTTCAGCCAGAGCTCTTTGTGCTCGTCGGTGCCGAACAGGGTGAGCACCTCCATGTTGCCGGTGTCCGGGGCGCTGCAGTTCGTCGCCTCCGGGGCGAGGCTCGGGCTGCGACCCATGATCTCCGCCAGCGGCGCGTACTCCGCGTTCAGCAGGCCAGGCCCCCACTCCTCGTGCGGATGGAACAGGTTCCACAGCCCGCGGCTCTGGGCGTCCTCCTTCAGGTCCTCGAGGATCGCCGGCTGGTGGTTCGGATTGCCGGAGTCCCGCATTTCCTGCCGGTAGACAGCCTCGGCGGGATAGATCCGCTCGTCCATGAACGCCTGCAGCCGCTCCTGAAATTCCTTGCAGCGGTCGGTCAACTCGAAGTCCATCGGTTTCCTCTCCCTTTGGTTTTCAACGGGTGGTCATGCCACCGTCGACAACAATCACCTGGCCGGTGACGAAGGAGCTTGCCTCGCTGAGCAGGAACGTCGTCGCCCCGGCCAGCTCCGCGGGCCTGCCCGGGCGGCCGAGCGGCGTTTCCGCCATCAGCCAGTCGGGCGGCTCCCCTCCCTCCATCATGACGTCGGTCATCTCGGTCGGGAAGAACCCGGGCGCGATCGCGTTGACCCTGACGGCATGCCGGCCCCATTGCGAGGCGAGCTCCCGGGTCAGGCCGACCAGGCCCGCCTTGGAGGCGGCATAGCCGGCCTCGGGCATGCGGTCGACCGAGCCGTCCGAAGCGCTCCCGCCGCGCCCCGAGCAGGAGCCGTGCCCCGGCCTCGTGGAGGGAGAGCGCCAGCTGGGCGCCGATGCCGGAGCTGGCGCCGGTGATCGCGATCACGCGATCGGTCAGCGGCAGCGCTTGGTCCCGATCCGGATCTCCACCCATGGGAGGAGATTAGCAACGAACATGAGGTTGACGTCAAGATCAGATAGATTGATCCCGTGGAGACCCCGGGGATCGACACCGAGGCCGTGACCGCGTGGATCGCGGAGCTCGGGATCGGAGCGGTGGCGCCTATCGACTTCAGGCGCCTGGGCGACGGCAAGTCCAACCTCACCTATCTGGTCACCGACTCGGCGGGGTCAACTTGGGTCCTGCGCAGGCCGCCCCTCGGCAACCTGCTCCCGTCCGCCCATGACGTCGCCCGCGAGCATCGGATCCTCTCCCGGCTCGTCGACACCCCGGTGCCGATCCCGCGCCCGCTGGCGTTGCGGGAGGCGGACGCCGCAATCGACGCGCCGCTGCTCCTGATGGAGCACGTTCCGGGGCTGGTCGTCGACAACGAGGCGGCGTTGGCCACCGTCGGGCTCGACCGGCGCCACGCGATCGGGATCTCGCTGGCCCAGACGCTGGCGGCGATCCACGCGGTCGACCTCGCCGCGGTCGGCCTCGAGGACCTGGCCGGCCGCAAGCCCTACGCCCTGCGCCAGCTCAAACGCTGGCGTCGCCAGTTCGAGGATTCGAAGACGCGTGAGATCCCGCTGGTCACCGACCTCGCCGACCGTCTCGAAAAGAGCGTCCCCGAGCAGGCGGAGGTGACGCTCGTGCACGGGGACTTCCACCTTCTCAACGTGATCACCGATCCGGCGAGCGGATCGGTGCGCGCGGTCCTCGACTGGGAGCTCGCGACCCTGGGCGATCCACTCGCGGACCTCGGCACGCTGCTCGCCTACTGGCCGCAGGCCGACGACCCGGTGCCGCCCACCCCCACCC
This sequence comes from Actinomycetota bacterium, assembly GCA_018268695.1. The sequence goes on along the minus strand of JAFDWD010001101.1, from coordinate 5,869 downwards.
CGTTCCCCGCCCGCCCCGGCTTCCCCACCCGCGGCGAGCTGGTCGCCGCCTACGCCCGCGAGTCGGGCCGCGACGTCGCCGCGGTCGGCTTCTGGGAGACGCTCGGCTGCTGGAAGGTGGCGGTGATCGGCGAGGGCGTTCTGCGGCGCTTCCTCGACGAGCCCGAGAACGGCGACGCCGACGGGGCGGCACAGACGGTCGACCTGATGCTGCAGCGGGCGGCCCTCGCCGCCGAGCGCGCGTCGATCTGAGGCGCGGCGCCGGCGCCGAGAAGCGAGGCCCTTGAAAACGACGGAAGGAAACGGAATGGACCGATCGCCTGAGAACCTCGAGCTGGTGCTCGCCGAGAGACGGGGAAGCGTCCTCCTGCTGACCTTGAACCGGCCCGACCGCCTGAACGCCTGGACCACCCCGTTGGAGAACCGCTACTTCGAGCTGCTCGACGAGGCCGAAGCCGATCCCGAGGTGCGGGCGATCGTCCTGACCGGCGCCGGCCGCGGCTTCTGCGCGGGCGCGGACATGGACGATCTGAACGCCGGCGCGAACGAGGACGCGATCGTCGAGGCGGTCGGCCGGCTCACCCGCCCGCGCTGCTTCCCGCGCACGATCCGCAAGCCGTTGATCGCCGCGGTCAACGGTCCCGCCATCGGCCTCGGCCTGGTCGAGGCTCTCTACTGCGACGTCCGCTTCGCCACCCCGGAGGCCAAGCTCGGGACCATCTTCGCCCGCCGCGGGCTGATCGCCGAGTACGGGATCTCCTGGCTCCTGCCGCGGATCGTCGGGACCAGCCGCGCCCTCGACCTGCTGCTGTCGGCGCGGACGATCCTCGGTGAGGAGGCCTATCGGATCGGCCTCGTCGACCGGCTCGAGAGCGCCGACACGATCGTCGACGCGGCCGTCGCCTACGCCGAGGACTTCGCGACCAACTGCTCGCCGACCGCGATGGCGGTGATCAAAAAGCAGGTGCTGGGCGATCTCGACGTCGACTTCGACACCGCCTTCGCCCGCTCCGACGAGCTGTTCATGGAGTCCTTCGAACGCGAGGACGTATCCGAGGGCGTCAACAGCTACCTGGAGAAGCGCCCGCCGCGGTTCCCGCCGCTCGCCTCGGCCTGAGGCGGGCCGAGCATCCGGCGGGCCTCGGCGACCAGCTCGGCGTTGCTCGTCACCGTGGTCCCGTCGGGCAGGACGACGGTGTCCTCGATCCCGGTCCGGACCCCGTGCCCGAGCGAGATAGCGCGCTCGATCACCGCCCAGATGACCGAGTTCGCGCCGTGGTGAACCTGCTCGATCGCGATCTCTTCGGCTCGGAGGACGGCTTCGATTTCCTCGGCCAGCGCCAGGGCCACCGCTTCGTCGGGCATCACCGGCTCGACCAGGACGCGGGCGCAGCGGGGCGCGAGGCACGAGTCGAGGAACAACTCCGCGTCGTTGGTCGAGAGCAGCCCCGCTTCGATCCCGATCCCACGCGCGAGCAGTTCCTCGCAGAGCAGGACGATGCCCTCCTCGCCCTGGTTCGCGGTGACCAGGTCGGGAAGCTCGTACCAGCCTGCGATCAGCGCCGCGCGGCGTTCCGGATCGGGCTCGATCGCCGACGCCGTGGTGAGGGAGAGCGGCACCCGCGCTCCGACCGCCGCGCGGACCGCGCGGATGGCCGCCGCGGAGGGCTCGGCCTCCAGGGTCTCACGACCGTCGTCGTCGAACGGATGGAGATGGAGGACGTCGGCGCCCGCATCCACCGCCGCCACCGCCTCGACCGCCAACTCCGCCGGGGTGCGTGGCACCCCCTCGCCGAGGCGGCCTCCGTTCAATGCCGCGACGACCGTCACGTGAGACTCCGCGCCGGCCGCAGGTCGATGAACGGGCCGGCCTCCAGGCCGCGCTTCTGGATCTTGCCGGTCGCGCCCTGCGGCAGCGCGTCGAGGAAACGGAAGAGCCGCGGGACCTTGTAGGCCATCAGCCGCTCGGCGGCCCACTCGCCGAGGGCGCCCGCATCCACCTCGGCATCCGACTCGAGGACCACGGCCGCGGCGACCTCTTCGCCGAAGTGGGGGTCCTCGACGCCGACGACGGCGGCCTCGGCCACCTCCGGGTGGTCGAAGAGCACCTGCTCGACCTCCGACGGGTAGACGTTGTAGCCGCCGCGGATGATCAGCTCTTTCTTGCGCCCGACGATCCGCAGGTCGCCCTCTTCGTCCTTGCTGCCGAGGTCACCGGTGTGAAGCCAACCGTCGCGGATCGTCTCCGCCGTCACCTCCGGTCGGCCGTAGTAGCCCTTCATCACCTGCGGCCCGCGGATCACCACCTCGCCGACCTCGCCGGGGTCGACCTCGTGGTCGTCGGCGTCGACCACCCGCACCTCGGTCCGCGGCATCGGGATGCCGACGAAGCCGACCTTGCGCTTGCGGCGCAACCCGTTGAAGGTCGCCGCCGAGGTCACCTCGGTCAGCGCGTACCCCTCCAGGATCACCACCCCGAAGCGCTCCTTGAAGGCACGCAGCACCTCTTCCGGGAGGGAGGCCCCGCCCGAGCAGCAGAACCGCAGCCGGGAAAGGTCGGCGCGTTCCTCGGTGGCTTGATGGAGGATCGCGTTGTACATCGTCGGCACCCCGGCGAAGACGGACGCGCGGCCGGCGGAGATCGCCGCCAGCGTCTCCTTCGCGCGGAAGCGGGGGAAGAGCACCGTGGCCGCCCCGACCATCATCGCGGTCGCCACGATCGCGACGCCGCCGTAGACGTGGACCAGCGGCAGCGCGGTCGCGAACACGTCCTCCGGGGTCGCCTCCAACACCTCGACGTGCATCTCGGCGCTGGCGATCAGGTTGCCGTGGGTGAGCTCGGCGCCCTTGGGCCTGCCCGTGGTCCCGGAGGTGTAGACGATCAGGGCGGTCTCGTCCGCGGCGGCCTCGTGGGGTGCCGAGAGCGGCGGGCCGAGCGGATCCTCGACGCCCCCACGGACCAACAGCAGGACCTCGATGCCGCGGGCCGCGGCCGCCTCGGTCGCCGCCTCGAGACACTCGGCCCAGACCACCGCCAGCGAGCACTCGGCGTCCTCGAGGACGTATCCGATCTCGTGCGCGGTCGCCAGCGGGTTCATCGCGACGACGCCGACGCCGGCGGCCTGCATCCCGTAACAGGCGATCGCGAACTCGGGCACCGAAGGGGCGATCAGGACCGCCCGGTCGCCCGGCCCGAGCCCACGGGCCCGAAGGTCCCCGGCGAGGGCTGCCATGCCCGCGCGGAGGCGACCGTAGGTCCAGAGGTCCTCGCCGCAGCGGAAGGCCAGGCGCTCGGGAGTCGCCTCCCCGTGACGCCAGGGATATTCGGCGAAGTTGGGCATCAGCCCGGCGGGGCCAGCGCCGGGATCACCTCGGCGAGACGCTCGGGCTTCACCATCGGCATCAGCACCGGCAGGGTCACGCCACCCTCGACGAAGGCTTCGACGCGCTCGACGATCTCCTCGGGGGAGCCGATCAGGAAGGTCTCCTCGACCAGCTCCCAGGGCGCCGCGGCGGCCGCGCCCTTGCGATCGCCGGCCTCCCAGGCGGCGGCCATCGCGGCGATCTCCTCCTCGTACCCGAGCCAACGGAAGAACTCGCGGTAGACCGGGACGGTGATGTAGATCGAGAAGAGCTTGCGCGCTTTCGGCTCCATCTCCTCGCGGGTGCCGGGCATACAGAAGAGCCGACAGAGCAGCTCGAAGCCGGGAGGTGCGTCGGCGACGGACTCGCGGACTTTGGCGAGCCCACGGAGCGGCAGCCAGTTCGTCAGCGCCCCCGAGGCACGTTCGACCGCCAACGCGAGCATCTTGCCGCGGAGGGCCGCCAGGACGACCGGGGTCGGATGGAGCGGTTTGGTCTCCAGCCTGAAGCCGTTCTCGGCCCGCTCGCCGGTGAGCGCCACGTCGAGGAAGTCGAGGGTCTCGCGGACCCGGCTCAGGGGCTTCTTGAAGGGGATCCCGTTCCAGTGTTCGACGATCCGGTCGTTGGCCGCCCCGAGCCCGAGGACGAAGCGCCCTCCGGAAGCGTCGGTGAGCGCCGCCGCCTCCTGGGCGAGGAGCGCCGGCCCGCGCTGGAAGACCCCGACGACGCCGGTCCCGAGGCGCATCTCGCTGGTCCAGCCGACGGCCATCGCGAGCGGCGTGAAGCCATCGGGCCCGACGGTCTCGCTCGACCACAGGTCGGTGTACCCGGCGGCCTCGGCGCGTTCGACGTGCTCACGCAGCTCCGCCAGGCGGACGCCTTCGAGCGGCACCGTGAGCCCCCAACGCCGCGTCATGCGCCGGCCTCGTGCTCGACGAAGCGACCCAGCGACTCGGCGACGCAGACCGGCTTCTCCTGGCCCTCGCGCTCGAAGGTCTGGCTGACGGTCAGCTGCGCCCCGCCCGGGACCCGTTCGACCGAGTCCACCTTGGCCCGCATCCGCACCCGCGAGCCGACCGGGGTCGGGGCGGGGAAGCGGACCCGTCCGTAGCCGTAGTTGAGGGCGTGGGCGAAGCCGTCGAAGCTGATCAGCTCTTCCATGAAGATCGGGCCGAGGGAGAGGGTCAGCAACCCGTGGCCGATGGTCGAGCCGAACGGCCCGGCCGCGGCCCGCTCGGGATCGACGTGGATCCATTGGCGGTCCTCGGTCGTCTCGGCGAAGCCGTCGATCCGCCCCTGGTCGATCGTCTTCCATTCGGTCGGACCGAGCTCCTGGCCGACCAGCGCCTCCAGATCGGCGACGCTGGCGGGCGTCTGCACGTTCATCCGCGTACTTCTCCTTTCCTGCGGGTTTCGCCGCTCACGCGAGCAGCTCCAGGACCATCGCCATCCCCTGGCCGCCGCCGACGCACATCGTCTCCAGGCCATAACGGCCACCGCGGCTGCGCAGGCCGTTCAGGAGCGTGGTCGCGATCCGGGCGCCGGTCATGCCGAAGGGGTGCCCGAGGGCGATCGCGCCGCCGTGGACGTTCAGCTTCTCCGGGTCGATGTCAAGCTCCCGGGCGGAGGCGAGCACCTGGACGGCAAAGGCCTCGTTGATCTCGACCAGGTCGATGTCTTCCATCGTCAGCCCGGCGCTCGCCAGCGCGCGGCGGGAGGCCTCGATCGGGCCGACTCCCTGGATCTCCGGCGAGAGGCCGGAGACGGCGGTGGCGACGATCCGGGCGAGCGGCTCGACCCCGAGCCGTTCGGCCCGCTCGTCGCTCATCACCACCAGCGCCGCGGCGCCGTCGTTCAGCGGGCAGCTGTTGCCCGCGGTCACCGTGCCGCCCGGGCGGAACGCCGGCTTCAGCGCGGCGACCTTCTCGAAGGTGGTGCCGGGCCGCGGCCCGTCGTCGGCGTCGACGACCGTGCCGTCCGGCAGCTCGACCGGGACGATCTCACGGGCGAAGAAGCCCTCGGCGATCGCCTGCTCGGCGCGGTTCTGGCTGCGGACGGCCCATTCGTCCTGTTCGTCGCGGCTGATCCCGTAGAGGGTCGCCACGTTCTCCGCGGTCTCCCCCATGCTGATGAAGACGTCCGGCAGCAAGCCCTCGTCGCGCGGGTCCGACCACGTGGCGTTCGCCTCCGAGATCGCCTTGGTCCGCGCCATCGCCTCGGCGAAGAGCGGGTTGACCAGGCGCTCCGGGTCACTGCCGCCGAGGATCGGGTCGCGGTAGCGCGAGACGCAGTCGACGCCCGCGGAGATGAAGACGTCGCCCTCCCCCGCCCGGATCGCGTGCATCGCCATCCGCGTGGTCTGCACGCTCGAGGCGCAGAAGCGGTTGACCGTGGTCCCGGGCATCTCATCGACGCCGGCCTGGACCGCGACCCGTCGCGCCAGGTTCGCGCCCTGCTCGTCGACCGGCTCGCTGGACCCGAGGTGGAGGTCGACGACTTCCTTCGGA
>JAFDWD010001100.1 GCA_018268695.1 Actinomycetota bacterium | reverse complement strand
TCACCCAGTCGTGGTTCCACTCGAAGACCGGGCGCCGGAGCGGCGCCATGCGGTTCATCCACGGCTTCGTCCTCGCCACCTCCCACTCGTAGAGGACCGCGGTGACGCCGTCCTGCTCGTAGAGCCGCCAGCGCCCCACGCCTTCAAGGTCCCCGACCGCCTGGCCCTCCATCAGCGAGAAGCGCTCGACCTTCGTCGCCGTCACCTCGAATTCGACCCGATATGGCAGCCAACTGCGCCAGACCATGCGCGACTTCGTGCCGACCCCGAGGGCGTCCCCGGGTCGCAGCTCTTCGGCGACCTCGACGCCCCGCCACCACTCCGGCCAGGCGGCCTCGTCGTAGATCGCGTCCCACACGGGCTCGCGCGGGGACTCCAGGAGCCAGGTGGTGAGGAACGAGTAGCGGGGCCCGCCCGACATCAGCGTCCCCGCAACATCAGTTGTGGTGCGGCGTCTCCCCGTTGCCCAGATGCGCGCGGGGCGGCTCGACGATCTGCGAGAAGCGGACCACGGTGACCGTGTCCTTGTCGTCGACCGGTCGGCTGTAGATCTGTTCGAGGAAGCGGCGGGTGTCGTCGAGTTGGCGGAACTCGGGGTTGTCGTGCTCGATGTCGCGGCGCGAGAGCTCGGACAGCGGCTTCACCTCGACGTCGTCGATCACGGCGGCGAAGAGTTTCTCGCGCGGGCTGTGGCGGAAGCCGATCGTGATCCAGATCAGCTGGCCGCGCTCGTACTTGGCGCTTTTGTCGCCGAGGCGGATCGTGGCCGTCTTCCGGCCCCGTTTCAGCTGGTCGGCGAAGACCGACGAGTAGAAGTTCAGAACGTAGATGCCGCCGCGCATTTGCGGCAGGGAGTCTATGTCAGGCGGTGTGCGGCGGCGATCTCGGCGGCCAGGTCCTCGACCAGCCGCGCCGCCGGGATGGCGCGGGCGCGAGAGTGGGCCTGGCCCGCCCAGAGGTGGATGCGGTCGGCGTCGCCCGACTCGCGGGCGGCACGGCGCAGGGGCTGGGTGAGATGGTGGACCTCGGGATAGGCCGACGGGGCGGCCTCGTGGTGCTCGCGCATGAAGCGGTTGACGATGCCGCGGGCGCGGCGGCCGGTGAAGGCGCGGGTGACGGCGGTCGGTGCGTCGGATTCGATCGCCGCCCGGTGGGCGGGAGAGGTGGCCGCCTCGGGGCAGAGCATGAACGCGGTCCCGAGCTGGGCCGCGGCGGCACCCGCGACGAGCACGGCCGCGATCCCGGCGCCGTCGAAGAGCCCACCGGAGGCGATCAGCGGCATGTCGGCGTTCCCGGCGACGAGGCGGAGCAGGGCGAGCAGGCCGAGGTCCTGCGGGTCGCAGTCGTCGAAGGAGCCGCGATGGCCGCCCGCCTCGAAGCCCTGGAGGACGAGGGCGTCGGCGTCGGCCGCGATCGCGAGCGCGGCCTCGGCCGGCGTCGTCACCGTCACCCAGACCGCGCAGCCCGCGGCGTGCAGGGCCTCGACCCGGGCGGCGCTCGGCGCGCCGAAGGTGGTGGACACGATCGGGACGGAGAGCTCGGCCGCGAGGTCGAGCTTCGCCTCGAAGCGATCGTCGTCGTGACGGGCCTCACCGAGCTCGCCCTCGTGCGAGATCCGCGCCGCGTAGGCCGCGACCGCCTCGGGATCCGCGGGCGATCCGGACGGAGCGAAGAGGTTCAGCCCGAACGGCCGATCGGTGAGCGCGCGCAGTTCGGCGATCTCCTCGGCGACGGCGCCGGGCTCGCGATACCCGGCGGCGAGGAACCCGAGCCCTCCGGCATTCGACACCGCCGCGGCGAGGGCCGGCGTCGAGATCCCGCCCGCCATCGGAGCCTGGACGATCGGGAGCGCGAGGTCACCGAGCCCGAACATGCCGTGCGGCCTAGAACCCCTCGGCACCGATCAAGGGGACGAACCGGCAGGGGGAGATCGCGGTCGACTCCAGCTCCGAGCCGCGCCGGCGCAGGAGGGTCAGCATCTCTTCAGTGCCCTCGGCGACCGGGACGACCATCCGCCCGCCGTCGGCCAGCTGGTCGATCAGGGCCGGAGGGGGCGCGGGGGCGGCGGCGTGGACGGCGATTGCGTCGAAGGGGGCGCGGTCGGGGACGCCGCGACTGCCGTCGCCGACCATCAGCTCGACGTTGCTCGCCGCGGAGGAGGCGAGCGCCTCGGCGGCGGCGCGGGCGAGGCCCGAGTGGCGCTCGACGCTCACCACGTGGGACGCGAGCCGACTGAGGAGGCAGGTCGAGTAGCCGGAGCCGGTACCGATCTCCAGGACCCGCTCGTCCCCCTTCAGCTCCAGGGCCTGGAGGATCGCCGCGACGATCCAGGGCTGGGAGATCGTCTGCTCGGAGCCGATCGGCAGCGCCGCGTCGGCGTAGGCAAGCTCACGTCGACGCTCCGCCACGAACCGCTCCCGCGGCACCTCCCCCATGGCCGCGAGCACCCGCCCATCCCGGATCCCCCGTCCGCGCAACTGATGCTCGACCATCTCGGCGCGGCGCGCGGCGAAATCGTGCTCGGGTGACTCGTCCATCGGGAGAGGCTACCCGGCGCTATCGTCGGCACATGGCCTCCCGGACGATCGTCGGCGCGATCGCGCTCCTGGCGCTGATCGGCGTCGGGGTGTACCTGCTGGCGCAGGTTCCTTGGGAGTTCGCGGTGGGCGGCGTGCTGGCGCTGGCGGGAATCTGGTTCGCGGTCGGCCGGGGTGAGCCGGACGCGCTGTAGGCGGAGGACGGGGTTGTGCCGGCCGCTCCGGCCGTCCGAGGGGCGGTGTCCTGGGCGTCTCATGGAGGTCCTGGCAGGCTGTGACCTCCATGAGACGCCCAGGACGTGAGGAAGGCGGACTCACGTGAATGTCCCGTGAGGTTCCGAGGCCTCGTAAAGGCGCCTGTGGAGCTTTACTCCCGCATAGCGAGAGCTTCTCTCCACAGCAAGATCCTGAGTGGTGGGTCCGTGACGAAGACGCCGGGAACTCCACGCTCCCTTGCGCCTTCGGTCTCCTTCCGTGACCTTCGGTCAGGGTTCCGTCATACCCCGGGGAGCGCGGGCGACCTTGGTGAACCTATTGATAACGCAGGTCGACTGCGCTCGGTCGGGGCCGGGAAATGCGCAAGGAAGTGTGGGGTTCGTGACGTCTCGCGCACGTCTCCCTCGACGGCGTCGGACTTCCTCCACACCTCTCGTACACCGGCCGTCTCGGCCACGGCCACAGCGAGCCCGGGCCGTGGACGAGACGGCCGGGCTCGCCGGGACGCCTTGCGTCCCATCCCGGAGCGCCGATTGCCTAGGCCGCGCGCGGCGGCGGGGCCTTCATCAGCTCGACCCGGTGGCCGCCGGGGGCGGTGGCGAGGGCTCGGGGCTCGTTCCAGTGTTCGCGGCGGCGTTCGACCTCGAAGCCGTGCTCTTGGAGGCGGGCGAGGGCGGCGTCGATGTGGGGGCAGACGACGGCGATGTGGGCGCGGGGTGGGATGGTGGGGGCGTCCTCGTGCATCAGGTGGATCTGGGTGCCGGCGGATTCGAGCCAGGTGAAGCCGCCGTCGAACGGGTCGGGGACCTGGGTGAAGCCGAGGATGGTGAAGAACTCGACGGTGCGGTCGAGATCGGCGGGGGAAACCTCGATTCCGGCGTGATGGAGCATGGTTCTGGGAAGCGAGCTTAGGGCAGCTAGATGAGCAGCGAGATCAAGGCCGCCGCGACGACGATCGCGGTCGACCAGGTGATCGCCTCGGCGACGGTTCGGTTGTCGAGCCCATAGGCATGGGAGACGATCATCGCGTTCAGGCCAGTCGGCATCGCCGACATCAGGCGGTAGGCGGAAGGCAGGTCGATCAGCGGTGCCGCCAGCAGCATCAGCACCGCCGGACCGAGGGCGATCCGGGTGAGGACGGCCAGGGTGACGGGTGGGTTGATCGGCGGGGGGATCGGGAGCTCGCCGTGTTCGGCGCCCTCGGCGAGGGTCGCGCCGACGGCGAAGAAGCCGACCGGCAGCACGGCGATCACCAGCACCTGGGATGCATCGACGAGGAATTGCGGTGCCAGCGCGTGCGGGGCCAGGAGGCCGAGGATCGCCGCGTAGAGCGGCGGATTGCGGATGAGGAACGCCCTCGACCGCGCCTTCAGCCCTTCGCCCGCCCGGTCGCCGAAGGCCGCTCCCACCCCGAACGCGCCCAGCATCAGGACGGGGCCGGCGACGAGGACGTCGTAGAGCACGCCGGTGGAGAGCTGGTCATGGCCGAGCAGCGCGACGGTCAGGGGGTAACCGAGGTAGCCGGTGTTGGAGACGGTCGCCGCGACGATGACGGCGCCGGTCTGCGGGCGCGAGAGGCCGAGCACGCGACTGGAGACGAACCAGGCGAACGTCCCGATCAAGATCATCGTCAGCAGCGCGAGGAGGATGCCGACGGCGTTGTCGAGGCTCACCGATGCGCTCGCCAGGTTGAAGAAGATGACGATCGGGACCGCGACGTAGAGGATCAGCCGCATCAGGCGGCGGGCGAGGCCGATCGCGGTGCTCGGATAGCGATGCTCGGCGCCGACCCCGACCGCGGTGCCGGCGATGATCAGCCCGGCGGTGAGGAGGACGCCCATCGGAGGATTCCTAGTGGATTACGAAAGCCCGGGGCTGTGACGGGTGACGAACGCCCGAGGACGCTGCCGGGCGCGGCGAGGGCAAGTCAGAGAGGGCGAACGGCGCCCGTCACGGGGCAACTAAAAGAGGGACGAACCAGCATGGGTCGCGAAGTCGACCAGCGGCTGCGGGATGACGCCGAAGAAGACGGTCGCGAAGGCGGCGAACACGGCCGGCCCCACCAGGTACCAGCGACGGCCCGCGCCGAGGTCGACCGGGTCGGCTTCCGGGGAGGCGCCGGAGATCACCGGAGCGCCGCCCGCGCCGGCGGTGACGGCACTTTCGCCGGGGCTCATCCACATCGCCGCGACCACCCGCAGGTAGTAGGCCAGCGAGATCATCGTGCCGACCGCGATGAAGACGGCGAGCCAGGTGAAGTCGCCTTCGACCAAGGCCTCGATCAGGTAGAGCTTGCCGATGAAGCCCGCGGTCGCCGGGAGGCCGGCCAGGGCGAGCAT
>JAFDWD010000010.1 GCA_018268695.1 Actinomycetota bacterium | reverse complement strand
TCGTCCACGCCGCGTTCGCCGTAGATGGTGTCGTTGCCGCCGCCGGCGCAGATGATGTCGTTACCGCCTTCGCCATGGATCGTGTTGTCGCCGTTGCCGGCGACGATCACGTCGGGCGCCTTGGTGCCGGTGATCGTCGCCGCGTTGGAGACGATCGTCGCCGCCTTGCCGTGGCAGGTCGGGGCCGCCCCGGCCTCGCGGGCGCCGACGGCCAGGAGCGTCGCCAGTGCGAACAGTGGCACCAGGATCAGCAGGGCGGTCGTGCGGGCGGAAATTGCGGGGCGCGGCGAGAAAGGCATGTTCTGCATTTCGGCAGCCCTACCCGATCTACTTAAAAGGACTGACGGCCTAGACAGATTTCGTGGACGTTTGTCGGACGGTCGACCGAGACTAGGATCGGACGAGAGATTGCCACTAGGGGAAGGAGCCGAGGTGAAGATCCGTGCAGCCGTGCTGGAGGAGTTCGGGAAACCGCTCGCGGTCCAGGAGATCGACCTGGCCGAGCCGAAGGCGGGCGAGGTGCTTGTGCGGCTTGAAGCATGTGGGGTATGTCACACCGACCTCTACACGGCCTCGGGCGCCGATCCCTCCGGCTACGCGCCGACCGTGCTCGGGCACGAGGGCGCGGGCGTGGTCGAGAAGGTCGGCGACGGGGTCACCTCGGTGGCGCCGGGCGACCACGTCGTCACCCTCTTCTCCCCCCAGTGCCGCGAGTGCGTCCATTGTGTCGATCCGCGCACGAACCTCTGCATGGCGATCCGCGCCGAGCAGAACCTCGGCCACCTGCCCGACGGCACCACCCGGCTGGCGCGCGGCGACGAGGACATCCGCAGCTTCATGGGCTGCTCGACCTTCGCCGAGTACACGGTGATGCCGGAGATCGCGCTGGCCAAGGTCAATCCGGAGGCACCCTTCGAGCACATCGCGCTGTTCGCCTGCGGCCTCTCCACCGGCCTCGGCGCGGCGATCAACACGGCGAAGGTGGAAGCGGGGACGACCTGCGCGATCTTCGGCGCCGGGATGGTCGGCCTCGGCGCGGTCGCCGGCTGCCGCCTGCAGGGCGCCGAGCGGATCATCTGCGTCGACATGTCGGAGGACCGGCTCGAGCTCGCCAAGGGCCAGGGCGCGACCGACACGATCATCGGCGGCCCCGACGCGGTGAACGAGATCCTCGCGATGACCGACGGCGAGTTCGGCGCCGACTACACCTTCGAGGCGACCGGCCTGGTGGCGGTGATGCGGCAGGCCCTCGAAGCGACCCGGATGGCCTGGGGCCTCTGCACCGTGGCCGGCGTCGCGGGCAAGGGCGAGACGCTCGACGTCGTCCCCCGCCTCCTCATCACCGGCCGCCGCCTCGCGGGCTCCTCCTTCGGTGGCGTCAAGGGCCGCGATCAGGTGCCGGTCCTGGTCGACCGGGCACTGGCCGGTGAGATCGACGTCGAGCCCTTCATCTCCCACAAGATCACCCTCGACGAAGTGAACCGGGGCTTCGAGCTGATGGAGGCCCAGGACGGCATCCGCAGCGTGATCGAGTTCAACTGAGGCGGAGGTCGGATAGCGTCTCGCGCCGGATGCTGCTGCGGACCGGATACGACCGCCACTACGTGGCGAGCTGCCGCGAGTCGGTGGGCGCCGCCGTGGCGGAGCTGCGGCGCGTCGACGCCGGGTCGGCGGCCTGGAACCAGCTGGTGCCGGCGCTCGATCGCTGGTTCGCGATCCGCAGCCCGAAGGTCGAAGGGCGCGACGGCAACCCGATGAACGAGGTCCGGGCGATCGCCGAGTCGGTCACCGAGCACGGCTCGGTGATGGCGATCCCGCGGGGGATCAAGCTGTCCGCGGAGGCCTCGGTGCTCGGCTTCGAGGAGGGCGAGGAAATCTCCCTCGACGGCGACTCCTTCGAACGGCTGCTCGACGCCTTCCTGGCCGAGGTGGAAGAGAGACTCTGCTGATGGCGGTCGAGATCCAGATGGTGAAGACCCGCCGCGAGATCGGCGAATTCATCGACCTCCCCTTCCGCCTGCATCAGGGCACGCCATGGGTGACGCCGCTCAAACTGGAGCGCCACCAGTTCCTCACCCGCAAGCTGAACGCCTACTTCACCCACGGTGAAGCCGACTACTTCGTCGCCCGGCGCGACGGCCGCGTGGTCGGCCGGATCACCGCCCAGATCGACTTCGCCTACAACCAGTTCCACGGCACCCGGACCGGGATGTTCGGCTTCCTTGAGTTCGAGGACGATCCGGAGATCCTGGCGGCGCTCCTGCGCACCGCCGAAGGCTGGCTGCGGGCCCGCGGTTGCGAGCAGATGCTCGGGCCGATGGACTTCAACCTGAACGAGGAGAGCGGGGTCCTGATCGAGGGCTTCGAGCTCGAACCGCTGATCCGCCAGAACTGGCACCCGCCCCGCTACCAGCGCCAGATCGAGGAGGCCGGGCTGGCGAAGGCGATGGACCTCTTGTCCTGGGACCTGTCGATCGACGACCGCGCCTCGATGAAGCCGATCATCGAAAAACTCGCCAAACGGTGCCAGGAGAAGTACGGCGTCACCGTCCGCAAGATGACTCGCCGCTCCCTGCGCAAGGACCTCGACAAGTTCGCCGAGGTCTACAACTCGGCCTGGTCGGAGAACTGGGGCTTCGTCCCCTATTCCGAGAAGGACCTCGACGCCTACGCGCTCGATCTCCAGCTCGTCTACTCGCCCGAATGGTTCATGGTCGCCGAAAAGGACGGCGAGACGATCGCGATGGCGATCACCGTCATGGACGCCAACCAGCTGCAGAAGCGCATGGGCGGCAAGCTCTTCCCGACCGGCTGGTGGGACTTCCTGATGCGCAACCGCACCACCGACCGCCTCCGCGTCGGCTTCCTCGGCGTGAAGCCCGAGTGGCAGCACACCGGCGTCGCCGCCCTCCTCTACGTCGAACACTTCGAAGCCGCGGCCCGCTCCCGCCTCAAACACGGCGAGGCCGGCTTCATCCTGGAGACGAACAAGGCGATGAACGCCGGCCTCGAAGCGATGAACGGCCGCGTGGTCAAGAAGTACCGCGTCTACGAACGCGGCCTCTGAATTTGCAAAGATCTCCCGATCCGTCGCCGCTCCCTGCTCATCGCGCCGGCCGTCGCTCTCGCGCTGGTTCTCGCCCTGGTCCCGTCGATCGCCTCCTCGGAGGGCGTGTTGGTCCTGTACAGCTCGCAGGGCAGCTCGCACCCGCGCTTCTCGGTCCAGGGCTCCGACCTGATGATGCAAAAGCGCCAGGGCATCCAGTTCGCCAGCGGTAGCGGCTGCCGCAACACCCACCCCGGGCTCAGGTGCCCACTCCGTTCGTACGGAATGGTCGAAATCGTCACCGGGTCGGGCGACGACAAGGTCGAGATCGAAAGCCCGCTGCCGGTCCCCCTCACCGTCCACCTCGGTGGCGGATCCGACATCTTCATGGGCAACGCCGAGCCGGATCGCTGCTACTCCGAAGGCTCGAAACGCAACCGCTGCTACGGCAACGGCGGCAACGACGTCTGCATCACCGGCAACCGCAACAGCGACTGCGTCGGCGGCACGGGCAACGACTACTGCAAGCACGGCAACGGCAGCGACGGGTGCTGGGGCGGCCCGGGCAACGACGTCTGCGTCATGGGCGGTGGCCAGGACGGCTGCCATGGCGGGCCCGGCAACGATCGCCTTTACGGCGGCCGCGGCGCCGACCAGCTCTACGGAGGCCCAGGCATCGACTACTGCGACGGCGGCCCCGGGTGGGGCAAGTCACACGGCTGCGAGCGCGGCCCTCGCCACTGACTCCGCGCGCCTCGCTGCCCTCCCGCTTTCACTAGCGCCAAGCCGCCCCGACGGCGATCGCCAAGCCCGCGATGGTGGCCGCGGCCTTCATCGAGATCTCGAGCCAGAGGGCGGCGCGTTGGTCGCGCAGAAGCAGCCGCCGCTGGCGAATCTCCAGGGCTTCCTCGGCCAACCGCAGTGCAAGAAGGCGTTCAATCATCGCCAGAAATAGTAGATGTTTTGTCTGCTTTCCGGTGCAATCAACCGGGTTTCAGTTACGTAAAACCGACAACACCCGTTGTTCTGTGGACGCTTTGCCTGTAGCGACCAAGATGTAGCGGACTGTGGACGTCGGAGAACGCTTCGCCGAGAACCTGCTCCGACTGCGACAGGCGCGCAAGCTGAGCCAGGAAGAGCTCGCCGCGCGCGCGTCGGTCCACCGCACTCAGATCAGTCTGATGGAGAGCGGGAAGCGCCTTCCGCGACTCGACACCCTGATCAAGCTCGCCGGTGCCTTGGAAGTCGAAATTCCGAGACTCGTCGAAGGGATCTCGTGGGAGCCGACCGTCACCCAGAGCGGTCAGTTCGACGTTTCCGAGCCGACGCTCTGAGCGCCCGGCCCCAAGTTCGGGCCTTTCAGAAATGTGGAAAGAGCGTGGATCCGCGACCGGATGTTGCGGTTTGTCTGTAGTCCACGAGGGGACCATGGGCGAACATATGTTCGTATGGAGAGGTCACAGCGACAGCAGTTCGGCCTGAATCTTGCGGCCGAGCGCAAGAAGGCAGGATTGAGCCAGGAAGACCTCGCGTTCCGCGCCGACCTCCACCGGACCGAGGTGAGCCTGATCGAGCGCGGCCTCCGCGAGCCGCGGTTGGAAACCTTCCTGAAGCTGTCCCGAGGCCTCGGCGTAGCTCCCGCGACGCTGATCGACGGGATCAGCTGAAGTCCAGCTCGTCCAGGAGCACGAGAGCCCGTCCCGTGGATTCGACGGCCCCGAAGTCGGGGGTCGAGATGTCATGCGTCTCGAGGAAGCATGGTTTTATCTACATCTGAGTCGGATTGAGCTCTCCGGTGACATAACCACCAGTCCTGCCTGTGGTCCGTATCGGGCCGAACAGAAAGCCTGGGGAATGGAAGTTCTGGAGAGTTTTGGGGAGAACCTCCTGCGGATACGGCAGGCCAGGAAACTCAGCCAGGAAAGCCTCGCCGAACGGGCAGGAATCCACCGGACGCAGGTCAGCATGTTCGAGACTGGGCAGCGCCAACCCCGCGGATCCCTCGCCGATGTGTCCCGGCGTCACAGAGAACGTGAGAAGCCCTGAGTTCGGTGCGTGTTGCACAAGACCGGATTCACCGCTGTCGATTTTGACCACACCCTGGTGTGGTCAAAGTCGACAGCGCGTTCTGGGGCGTCGGAACCGCCCGGACCCTCAGCGAAACAACGCAGTGTTCCTCCGTCCTGGCCGTCTCATGGAGGTCAGAGCCTGCCAGGACCTCCATGAGACGGCCAGGGCACCGCCACTCGGACGGCCGCTCCGTCCGAGTGGCGGCGGGTCAGCGGCTAGCGACGGAACGCCACTACGCAGTTCTGGCCGCCGAAGCCGAAGGCGTTGGCGATCGCGGCGGAGGTGTCGGCCTCGCGGGCGGTGAGGGCGATGTGGTCGAGGTCGCACTCGGGGTCCGGGTTGGTCAGGTTGATCGTCGGGGGGAGGATGCCATCGCGCATGCCGAGGAGGCAGGCCATCCCGGCGAGGGCGCCGGCGGCGGCGATCAGGTGGCCGACCATCGACTTCGGCGAGG
>JAFDWD010000109.1 GCA_018268695.1 Actinomycetota bacterium | reverse complement strand
CCACTCGTCGATCCGCCGCGCCGTGTCCTCGTAGGGATCGCCGACCGGCCGGCTCGCCGGGTCCGCCGGGTCGAACGGCACCGGCAGGTCGATCGCCACCGCGTTGTAGGGCGAACGGGCGAGCAGCCGGGCCCGCTCGGCGGCGTCGATGACGTCGTAGGGAGGCGACGCGACCGCCGCCAACCCGCCGACCTTGGCGAGGTCGTAATGCAGTGCCTGCAGCGGCTGGACGTCGGCCATGACGCAGACGCTACCCCGTTATCCCGTCGCGACTCCTCCCGCCGCCCTACACTCCCCTCGGTCGGGGCGTGGCGCAGCCTGGTAGCGCGCCGCCTTTGGGTGGCGGAGGTCCCCGGTTCGAATCCGGGCGCCCCGACTTCGCTTTCAAGCGCGCATCTAACGGTTTGCGTCACCCGGACCCGTCGCTAGCCTTCTCGTGTGGCAAATCACGAGTTCAAGTTCGACGTCGCAATCTCGTTCGCCAGAGGTCAGCGGGACTTCGCCCGAGCGCTCCACGCAGATCTTGTGATCCGAGGCGTCAAGTGCTTCTTCGACGAGGTCCAGCAAGTCCATCTGTGGGGACAAGATCTAGCTGAGAAGTTCGACGAAGTGTTCCGAAAAGACGCGCAGTTCTGCGTGGCTTGTGTATCTCAGGAATGGGTTGAACGCATCTGGCCCTCGCACGAGCGCCGCAGTGCGTTGGCACGAATGATTCAAGAACCCGGCTATCTGCTCCCAGTCCGCTTTGACGATGCAGAAGTACCAGGCCTCAGTCCCTCGATTGCCTATCTGGACGGAACGGAAATCGAGCCTTCAGAAGTTGCTTCGCTCCTTGGTAAAAAGCTTGCTGGAAGAAAGCGAACGAATTACCTTCCACCCTTGCCAAATCGAGTTCTCGCTGCGCTGGAAATTCGACCCGAGGACGAGGAAGAGGAACTGAAGGCCCGGGAGCGGGCTGCATCCTTCTTGAGCGACCTCGAAGTACTAACCGCTGATGAGCGGCGGCTAGTTATCACTCTTCTCCGTTACGGCTGTCCCTGCTATCTGCCTGAGAGCATCCATATTTTGGCCGATCGGTTGCGGCGCGTAACCGGGTGGGATTTCGATCAGATCCGAGCCGTCGCGCGGTCTCTGCGGAGGGTTCCTGGATTTTCCGTCGACCTCCTGCCAGCGGACGACGGTGACGACATGACGTTAGAGATCAGTTGGGAACCAATGGGGGTGGCCGACCCGCGCGGCAAGGCGACCGGCGTTGCCGAGGCGATGGTCACTGAAGCTGGATTCGGCGCCTGTGACAACTGTTACGACTCGGCGCTCGAGAGACTCGATTTCTCGCGCACCAGTTCGATGCTCGACTGGAGCTCAGACGAGTCGGCAGCGTTCGATGCATCCGATGTTCCGCCCGCTCTGAGGAAAGGCGTCCAGAAGCTTCTGGATAGGGGGTGGACTATGGAGGTGGCGGCTCTGCATCTTCGGTTCTCCGCGCCCGGCGCAAGTCTTTTCGAGACTGTTCCTCTTCGTGATCGACACGACGGAAATTCACTTACGTGCGCGAGCGAAGCTCTCGCGCAGCTTTTGATAGGGACCGAGATATCTGTCGGGTCTTAATTCCTTAGGTCGGTGCACTCGTGGGCAAAGCCGATTCTCAATTTGAATCAGATCGTCTCGGCGGTCGTTCTGTAGAAGAGGCGAAGTACGACAGGCTCGGCCGGGGCTACTCCGCGCGGCGGGCGACCGACCCGCGGATCGCGGCGGCGATCGACGCGGCGCTCGGCGATGCGGGCAACGTGCTGAACGTCGGGGCGGGGACCGGTTCCTACGAGCCGCTCGGTTGCACGGTCGCGATCGAGCCCTCCGAGGTGATGATCGCCCAGCGCCCGGCCGGGAGCGCGCCTGCCTTCCAGGGCACCGCCGAGGACCTGCCCTTCTTCGACGACAGCTTCGACGCCGTGATGGCGATCTTCACCGACCACCACTGGAGCGATCGGGCGGCGGGGATTCGGGAGCTGCGCCGCGTCGCCAGGGAGCAGGTCGTGGTGCTGAACATCGACCCGGCCTGGACCGCGCGCTTCTGGCTGGTCCGCGACTACCTGCCTTCCTTTCTCGACCTGATCCCCACGTCCTATCGCGAGCACGGCTACCGGGAGCAGGACCTCCGGGACCTGCTGGGCGAGATCGAGGTCCGCCCGGTCCCGATCCCGCACGACTGCCACGACGGCTTCCTCCAGGCCTACTGGCGCCGTCCTGAGGCCTTTCTCGACGCGGCGGTCCAGAGCAGCATCTCGACCTTCCACGTGCTCCCTGGAGACGGCGTCGACGCCGCGATGGAGCGACTGCGAGCGGACTTGGGCGATGGGACCTGGAGGGAGCGGAACGCCGATCTTCTGGAGACGCCAGAGCTCGACCTGGGACTACGCCTCGCCATCGCCGGGTAAGGACGATCCGTGCCGAGTATTCGGAGGCTTACCAAGCTGGGGGCGGCTTACTACGGCTCGTTGATCGTCGCCATCGTTGCCGGTGTCGTCGTCGGAGGCGGGACCGGGGCGACGATCACGGCGATCGCGGCAGCTCTGTTCGGCTTGACGATCTTCGTCGCGTTCGGCGGTCCCGGTATCGCGGCGCGGGACTCGATGGATCGTCGGATTCTCCACGGCGAGCGGATCGAGGACGACGCCGAGCGTCGTCGCGACCTCGAAGAATGAGGCGCGGGGTGCCGCGCGCGGGCGCGCTTGGACTCAGCCCAGCTCGGCGTTGGCCGCGTCGGGTTCCGGCGGGGCGTCTTTGGACGGCTCCGACGGGCGTTTGCCGCCGGGCATGTAGACAAGGTGAGAGGCGACGTCATCACGCAGAAGACACCGCGGGCATAGCTCGATGTGTGCGAAGCGGGCGGAGTTGAACCGGCTTCCACAACGTTCGCAAACGTAAATCGCTCTCTCCGTTCCGGGCCT
>JAFDWD010001099.1 GCA_018268695.1 Actinomycetota bacterium | reverse complement strand
ACAAGCTTCGCGGCCGCCGGGAGGAGGCCTCGCGGCACCTCGGTCGACGGCGACGCGCCCGGATGGCCGGGGGCGATCCGCACCGCCAGCGCGCCCGGCTTCGAGACGAACTCGAGCGGCGGCGCCAACGTCACCGCCTCGCCGTCGATCCCGAGCGGCACCGGATCGTCGGCGTCGACGGTGAAGGTCGGGACCTGCCACTGGCGCAGGCCGAGGCCGGCCCGCAGGCCGCGTCCGGGGCCCTCCTCGGCGGCGGCGATGCCGAGCACGCCCTCGTCGAGGTGCGGCCGGGTGCCGGAGCCGAGCGCGGCGCCGAGCCGGTAGACGTTGTTGGAGACGAGCAGCGCGACGGCGGTGCGACCGTCCTCGCCGTCGGGCCCACGCCAGCGTAGGTCGGGCTCGGACCCGACCGCGCCGAGCTTCTCCGGCGCCACCTCCAGCAGCGTGCGCAGCTTCGCGTCGCGGTAGCCGGGACGCTGGACGGCCTCGGCGTAGACGCCGATCGAGACGTTGTTGACGAAGACGCGCCCGTTCACCTCGGCCAGGTCGACGCGGCGCTCGCCGCCGTCGACGAAGGCGTCGAGGGCGCCGACCACGTCGTTGCGGTCGACCCCGAGGTCGAGGGCGAAGTGGTTGCGGGTCCCGGCCGGGACGCAGGCGTAGGGCAACCCTCGGCGCGACGCGATCTCGGCGACGATCGCCTGCGAGCCATCGCCGCCCGCCATCGCCAGGGCATCGGCGCCGTCCTCGATCGCCCCTTGGACCAAGTCCCGCAGGTCTTCGCCCTGCCCTAGTTCGATCGGGACGATCCCCCGGCGACGGGCCTCCTCGACCAGGTGGAAGCGGCTCGCCTTGCCGCCGCCGGACCGCGGGTTGAAGAAGAGGACCGGGCGGACCGGCTTCGGCGCCCGGGGCAGCTCGACGTGGACCCGGAAGGCGACCCGGGCGAGGGCCAGCGCCAAGGCGAAGGCGACGACCACGGCGAGGTCGGCGAGCATGTCCCCGAGGTCGACCAGCAGGACCGCTGCCCCGGCCAGCGCCAGGAAGCCCGCCGCCGCGGCGAGAAGTCGCCGCGGGCCGGCGCTGCGGATCGCGAGCCAACCCGCGACCAAGGCGACGACGAGGCAGCCGAGGATGGCGATCCCGCGCGGGAAGCGCTCGATCGCGAGCACGACGGCGAGCACGGCCGCCCCCAGGGCGAAAACCAGCGACCCGACCGCGGCAAGCCGCCGAGATGAACCCCTTCTGGCTTTTACGCCTGAGCCCATGGCTCTCGATCCACCTCCCCCGAGGGAACGAGTTCCGCTCTTCGTCTGGTCTTCGGTCTTCTTGCCCGACCTTAACCGGCACGACGGGCGAGCGGCAAGCGTGCCGCCACGAAGTCCCGAGGGGGGCCTACATGAGAGAGTCGCGCCCACCGATGGCACGGCTGCGCCGCATCGCACTCTGGATCGCCGGGACCGCGCTCGCGATCTTCGTGCTCGACCTGCTCGGCATCCCGGTCCACGAGTGGATCGACGAACTGTTCCGCAAGCTGGGCGAGATCCCGGCCTGGGCGATCGTCGTCGGGGTCATCCTGCAGACCGCGACCACGGCGTTCGCGGCGCTCGCCTGGTTCGGGATCCTGCGGGCGAGCCCGCTGGGCGGGGTCAACTACCGGATCGTCCTCGCCTCGTATGCGACCGCGGTCGCGCTGAACAGCTTCCTGCCCGCGAACATCGGCACCTGGGTGATGCTGCTGATGTTCACCGCCCTCTTCGCCGGGGCGACCTTCCCGATGATGCTCTCCGGGATCGTCGTCCAGAAGATCCCCTTCACCGTCTTCAACCTGGCGCTCTACCTCTACCTGTTCCTCTCGGTCGCGGGCTCGTTCTCGGTCAAGTTCGGCTTCCTCGCCGACCACACCGGGCTGGTCGTCGGCATCCTCGTCGGCGGCGTCTTCCTGATCGTCTTCCTCGCCCGGGTCTTCCGCAAGAAGCTCGAGGGGCTGCGCGAACAGGTCGTCGACGGCGGCGCCGTCCTGCGCTCGCCGCGCCGCTTCCTGATCGACGTGGTCGCGCCCTCGCTCGGCAGCTACCTGGCGCGGCTGGCGATCGTCGGCGTCTTCCTCGCCGCCTACGGCATCCCGGCGACCTTCCACGACATCGCCACGGTCACCGCCTCGAACTCGATCTCCAACACCTTCTCGGCGACGCCCGGCGGCGTCGGCGTCACCCAGGCGCTGAACTCGGTGGCGCTCGCCGGGACGACCGACTCGGCGACCGCCACCGCCTACTCGATCAGCCAGCAGCTGGTCACCTCGGCCTGGAACGTCGTCTTCGCCGTCGTCATGGTCTCCTGGGTCTTCGGCTGGCGGGGCGGCAAGGACCTGGTCGAGTCCTCCTACACCGACGCCAAGGTGAAAAGCCGGGAGATGCGCGAGCGGCACAAGCGCAAGGCGCCCGCCCCCGATCAGTCCTGAGGCAGCCAGCCGCGCAGGATTCGGTTGATCGCTTCCGCGCCGACCACCTCGCCGTCGGGCCACTCGAGGTCCGACGGATGGAGGACCAGCGGGAAGCTCTGGGTGCCGCCGAGCCCGCCGTGCGAGCCGACCAGCTCCTCGAACGCCGCGACCTCTTCGAAGCGTGGCCAGTAGCTGCTGTTGATCATCAGGTCGGCGCAGTGCGGGAAGGAGTCGGTGCGGCGCAGGTGGCGGGCCGCGTTGGGACCGAACGGGGCGAGCGGGTCCTCCCCCTCGACCCGTTCGGCGTCGAGGAAGTTGATGCCGCGGGCACCGATCGCGAGGGCGCCGTCGGCCTCCGAGCGGACCATGACGAAGCCGACGACCGGGTGGTCGCGGAGCGCCGGGATCAGGTGCGGGTAGAGCTCCTCGATCTGCTCCAGCGGGACCCGGCCGGGCAACCGCGGGAAGCTGACCAGGCCGAGGCAGCCTGAGGCCATGACCGACAGCTCCGGCAGCTCCTGGCCGTCGTCGGGCGACGTCTGGCTCCGCCCCCGCTCTTCCAGCATCACGGCGCCGTCGGCGACCTGGCCGCGGGTCGCGGTGCGGACGGCGCGGCCGGCGACGGTGTCGTCGCGGGCGACCTCGGTGAGGCTGGCGCTGAGATAGGAGAGCGCGTCGTCATCACCGCCGATCGCGGCCAGCACCTGGCCCCCCTCGCAGCTCTCCCGCACCAGGTCCTCGAGCGTCTTGCCGTAGCGGTCGCGGAAGGTCTCCCCCTGGGACTGGCCGTGGTCGGAGAGCACCACCAGCCGGTAGGGGCGCGGCGCGTCGGCGCAGGCGGTGGCGATGCGGGCGATCTGGCGGTCCAGGTCGTGGAGGACGGCGAGCGCGTCGGGGCGCTCGATGCCCGAGTGGTGGGCGACCTCGTCGTAGGCGAGGAAGGTGGTGTAGACGGCGGGGCGGCCGGCGAGCAGGTCGCCGATCACGGTCGCCACCTGCAGGTCGCGCTGGACCACCGTCGCCCAGGCGCGCATCAGCGCGTAGGTGCGAGCGCGGGCAATCCGCGGGCGGACGTCGTCGCGGATCTGGGACCGGGCGGCGCGGCGCTCGCGGCCGATGTCGGCGAGGGCGAGGGTGAAGGTGCGGGCGACCGCGTAGGGGCGGGCGAAGTAGGCGCTGTAGTCGCGGCCAAGCGGGCGCCGGCGGCTGAGCGCGGTGCTCATCGTCAGCATCGAGTGCGGCGCGTCGCCGGAGAGGATGTTGGCGCGGCTGGCGCCGTCGGCGTGGAGGAGGCCGTTGCCGTCGGAGTGGCGGCGCTCCAACTCTTCGGCGTCGCGCGGGTGGTTGGTGACGATCGCCCGGCCGCGCTCCTTCTCCCACCAGCGGAAGGCGGGCATGTCGTGGTTGGAGCCGTGCAGGATGCCCGCCTGGCAGGCCCCCGTCTGCGAGGACCAGTCGGTCTCCCAGCGCCGCAGCTCGTGACTGCCGGAGCGCAGCCAGCGGGCCATCGTCGGCGCGTTGCCGTCGCGGATCGCCCGCAGCAGCACGTCGTGGGCGAGGCCGTCGATCTCCAGCATCAGGAGGCCGGGGGCGTCGGACTCGGTGACGTCGCCGCGGCGGCGCGCCTGTCGCTTGACCACGGCGCGGTACCACCATTCGTCCTCGTCGATCGCGAGGCAGTAGTTGACGATCGCGGTGGTCGCCGCCAGGGCGATCGTGATCGCGATGGCGGTGAGCAGGCCGGAGAGTTCGGAGCCCGGCAGGAGGTCGATCACGAAGAGGACGAGGAGGGCGTTCAGGACGAGGCCGCCGAGGCCAAGCGTGAGGACGTTCAGCGGCAGGGCGAGGCGGGCGAGGACCGGCCAGACCAGGGCGTTGAGGATGCCGACGATGGCGGCCGCGAGGAGCGCGCTCGCCGCTCCGTCGAGGACGAAGCCGGAGAAGATCTCCGACAGCACCAGGAGCACCCCGGCATCGAGGACGGTGACGAGGATCGCCCGGAGGATCCGCGAGGCGCGCATCGCGGCAGTCTCCTATGACGCCTGGCCGAACGCAACGCCGGTGCCGGGCGGCGCGATCCGCACCTCGGTCTCCGGCGCCAGGTCGCGTGCGCGGGCGGCGAAGGCCCGTGGCGGCTCGGTCAGCGGCCGCGGGCGGAAGCGCGACAGGCCGACGGGGTAGAAGGTGCCCCAGTGGATCGGGACGGCGAGCCGCGGCGCGAGCAGGGCGGCGGCGCGGGCGGCCCGCTCGGGGTCCATGTGGCCGGGGCCGAGCGTCGGTCCCCATCCCCAGACCGGCAACAGCGCGAGGTCGAGGCCTCCCGTCCCGAGCGCCGCCATCCCGTCGAAGAGGTCGGAGTCGCCGGCGAAGTAGATGCGCCGTGAGCCCTCGACCAGATAGCCGACCGGCTCCCCCACCACGTCCCGACGGCCGATCTCGTGGTCGGCCTCGGTGGCGGTGACGAGGACCGGGCCGACCGCCTGGGACTCGCCGGGCGCGAGCTCGACGGCGCCACCCAGGCCGCGGCGCTCGAAGAAGCCACGCGTCCCCGCCGGGACGATCAGCGGCACCCCGGCCGCCGCCAGCCGCCGCAGCGAGCGCAGCTCGACGTGGTCGCGGTGCAGGTGGGAGACGAGCACCGCGTCGAGGCGCTCGGCGTGCTCGCGCGGCGCCGCCGGGACCTGCCGGCGCAACGGCCCCAACCACTCCCCGAGCACCGGGTCGGTCAGCAGTCGCACCCCGTCCATCTCGATCAGGACGGTCGCGTGGCCGACGTAGACGATCTCGGCCGTCACCGGCCAAGGGTAGACCCGCGCGTGGTTCGGGCGGGCGCGGCCGTCGGACGTGAGGGTTCCGTGTGAACGTCCCGGGAGACGTGACGCT
>JAFDWD010001098.1 GCA_018268695.1 Actinomycetota bacterium | reverse complement strand
CCGATCGCCGCTTCGGCGGCGTCGTGCCGGTAGACGATCACGGTCGCCGCGTAGAGGACGCCGACGGTCAGCTCCGTGAGCGGATAGCGCGGAGAGATCGGCGCCCCGCAGCACCGCGCGCGACCGCGGAGGATCAGCCAGGAGACGACGGGGATGTTGTCGCGCGCGCCGATCCGAGCGCCGCAGGCCGGGCACTGGGATCGCTCCGCCGCGAACGGCATCCCGCGCGGCAACCGATAGGCGACCGCGGTCGCGAAGCTGCCGATCGCCAGCCCGGCCAGAAACGCGATGATCGCCACGCCCAACACGGCGGGAGTTCTACCCGAGGTTCCGGCCGTCGCTTAGGGACGGCCTGGCCGGACAACGATGAAGCGGCGTTTGACGGGCTTGCGTTCCCGGTTGCCCGCCAGGTCGGTGGCGCGGATCTTCACCACGTGATGGCCGTATTTCAGGTGCTTCACACGAAACGGTGAGGCACACCCCTTCCAGGCCTTCTTGTCGACTTTGCAGACAAAGGTCGTGCCGGGCTGATCTTCGGTGACGTCCCTGAAGCGAAAGACTGCTTTCCGCTTACGCGTCTTCACCCCGGGGGCCATCGTGATCAGGGTCCGCGGGGCGGTCGAGTCCTCCGTATAGGACACCGGTTCCGAGCAGGCGGAACGTTGGCCGACGATCGCGGCCGCGGAGAAGGTCGTCGTCGAGTTGGGAGTGGCCGAGACCTGGAACCCGGATTCGAGCTGGCTCACCGAGCCCTTCGCGATCGGGGAGCCTTTACAGCCTTCGGCCGCGTAGAGGAGGACGGATTCGGCCGATCGAGTGCTACCGACGACCAGCGGCGCGGTGTCGTTGGCCACCCCACCCGGTTCGGTGTGGATCCGAGGAGCCTGCGGCTTCACCGGTGAGACCGGGGTCGCGGGACCGATCGGCGCCGAGGTGGACGACCCCGAACCGCCGCCGGTGCCACCGCCGGTGGCACCCCCACTCGCGCCGGCTTCCGGCGGCACGTTGCCCTCCCAGTAGAAACCCGGGCCAGAGCAGAAAGACGGTTCCGACGGATTAGCCGGGTCGACCTGGCGGGCCGAGAAGGTCGATTTCTGGTCAGCCACCACACCGACCGGGATCCCTTCAAGATCGAAGACCCCCGCGGTCGCCTGACCGATCGCGGACCCTTGGCATTCTTCGCCGGAGAAGATTTCGATGACGAAGTTGGGATTTTTCGTCGGGTTGAGCGCGCTCAACGTCAAGGCGGAACCCACACCCAACGGAGCGCTCTCCTTGATGATCACCGGTTCGGATTCACCGAGCACCGAAGGGCTGAGCGAACTGGCCGGCGCCGTCGCCGAGGAGGCCGGGTTCGTCCCGGTGAGGAGCGGCGGGACAGGCCGTTCGGCCGCCGCGTTCGCGGTCGCCGCGAGACACAGTGCGACCGGTACCAGGCAAACCAAGAGGCGGGCCGCAATGGCCCGCCTCTTGGTGCACTGTACTTCAGGCTCACACATAGACAGGCGACCTCATTTGGCCTATCTGACTAGCCGTTCTTCCATTCGCCCCTACCACCAGTACCCACGGAGCATCCACCCTTGCCCGGGTTCTGGCAGAGATATTCGAGCGCACCCGATTCGAGGCGCTTGATTTCGAACGTTCCGCTGTTCCCAGACATGACCACCGAGTATTCCTTCGGTTTCGCCACCGAGACGTTCGCAGTGACACCCTGGCCCGTCAGCGTCGGCTCAATCGCTTCAAGCTTTTCGATCGAGCATTCTTTGTATTCGCCGTTATGTTCGGTCGAGCAGGTCTCCATGGCGACCTGGGCCGAGTGCAGCGTCTCCTTTGCCTTTGCGTCGCCGGCCTTTTCCTTCTGATTGAAGAAAGCCGGGAGGGCGATGGCGGCGAGGATGCCGAGGATGAGCATGACGACGAGGAGCTCGATGAGCGTGAAGCCGGCCTCGCTGTCACCGTTTAGCCGGGCACCGAGTCGGGCCCGGAGATTCTGGAGAAACATAGGTACCTCCTATGGACCTATCGTTTGCGCCAGGCCCCGTCGCTCGATGCCACGGTGTCTGTCGACCCCGGTGGTAGTCCGGCCAACTCTCACGTGAGAGCTCCGTCGACTTTGCGTCACCACCTCGCGGTGATTTTGCCTGTTGCACCAAGGCTCTGGCAGATTCATTACCGGACACACATCGGCTGCTTCGGACCAACCTTTAAGGCCGATTTACGTCCATTTCTGAAGCCCGAGTTTTGCGGCCTGCCCCCGCGAAAAAGTGGGGTGGCGGGCACCAAAATTGTGGAGTTGAGGATGGTTCCTCAGGAGGCCGTGAACAAACGTCCAGCCCGCGGCCGAATTCAGCGGATGTGTTCGTAGATCGAGAACATCGGCAGGTACATCGAGATCACGATGAAACCCACCATGCCGCCGACGAAGACGATCATCACCGGCTCCAGCAGCGAGGTCAGCGCTTTCACCTTGGCATCGACCTCCGCCTCGTAGAAGTCAGCGACCTTGGACAGCATGTGGTCGAGCTGGCCGGTTTCCTCGCCCACGGCGATCATGTGCCCCACCATCGGCGGGAAGATGTCGTTCGCGGCGATCGGACCGGCGATCGAGCCGCCGCGCTTGACCGATGAATAGACGTCCTCCATCGCTTCCTCGACCACGATGTTGCCGGCCGTTTCGCCGGTCAGCTTGATCGCCTGGAGCATCGGGACGCCCGAGGAGACGGCGCCGGAGAAGGTGCGCGACCAGCGGGCCAATGCGACTTTCTGGACCACGTCGCCGATTTTCGCCGGCAGCTTGAGGATGAAGCGGTCCCATGCCCGGTGACCAGCTTCGGTCTTCTTCCATTTGAAGAAGAGGAAGACCGCCAAGACGAGGCCCGGGATGATCACGAACCAATAGCCGGTCAGTGCGTTTGAGGCAGCCACGCATAGTTTGGTGGGTGCCGGCAGGCCGGCCGCTTCTTCCGGATGTTCTTCCGAGAGTTCTTTGAAGATGTTCGCGAAGACGGGGATGACGAAGGCGACGATCGCGATCAACACCACCGCGGCGAAGCCGAAGATCAGCGACGGATACATCAGCGCCGATTTGACCTCGCGCCTCAGTTTGTCGGCCTTTTCCACCTGGTAGGCGATCCGGTCCATCGCCTCGTCGAGCCGACCCGACTCCTCGCCGGACCGGACCATCGCTCGGTAGAGACGATCGAAGACCTTCGGATAGCGGCTCATCGCCTGCTCCAGCGAGCTCCCTGCCTCGACGTCGGCGGCGATCCCCGCGACCGCCTGCTGGATCATCTCGTCATTGGTCTGCTCCTCCAGCGTCTGCAGGGCGCGGAGCATCGGCATGCCGGACGCGTGGAGGGTGGCGAACTGGCGCGAGAAGATCGCCAGCTCGCGCATGTCGGTGCCGCGCCAGCGCTTGAAGAGGTCCTCGATGTTCAGCGGGTTCGACTTCTGGGTGACGTCGAGGACGATCAGCCCGCGCTGCCGAAGCTGCTCACCGACCGCCGCCTTGGAGTCCGCCTCGAGCTGTCCACTCGTGGTCGAGCCGGCCAGGTCCATGGCCTTGAACTCGAAGGTGGTCGCCGCCATCGCCTACGCCCCGTTCACGCCCGCGTACGCGCCTGGCGCCGCCACGCCCGGCACTGCCGCGGCTCCGCCCAGGAGCCGACTCAGCTCCTCCGGCACCGACGCGCGCTGCTCGGCCAGCTGTCGTCCGATCTTCCCGCCGCGCACCAGCCGGGCGAGGTCGGCGTCCATCGTCTGCATCCCGGTCGCCCCCGAGGTCTGCACCGCCGCGTAGATCTGGTGCGTTTTCCCCTCGCGGATCAGGTTGCGGATCGCGGGCGTCGGAATCAACACCTCGCAGGCGACCACTCGGCCCCGCCCGTCGCTGGTCGGCAGCAGCTGCTGGGTGACGATCCCCTGCAGGGCGATCGACAGCTGCGTGCGCACCTGGGCCTGCTGCTCCGGTGGGAAGACGTCGATCACGCGGTCGACCGTCTGCGCGGTCGACTGGGTGTGGAGGGTGGCGAAGACGAGGTGGCCGGTCTCCGCCGCGGTCAGCGCGGTCGAGACCGTCTCCAGGTCCCTCATCTCCCCGACCAGGATCACGTCGGGGTCCTGACGCAGTGCGGCCCGCAGTCCGCGCGCGAAGTCCGGCGCGTCGCTGCCGATCTCCCGCTGGTTGACGATCGAGCGTTTGTGTCGGTGCAGGAACTCGATCGGATCCTCGATCGTGAGGATGTGGTCCTCGCGCTCGACGTTGATCGCGTCGATCATCGCCGCCAACGTGGTGCTCTTGCCCGAGCCGGTCGGGCCGGTGACGAGGACGAAGCCGCGCGGTTTCTGGGTCAGCTCGCGCAGCACCGGCGGCACCCCGAGCGAGTCGAGCGCCGGGATCTCGTGCGGGATCAACCGGAAGGCCGCGCTCACCGCGCCACGCTGGAAGAAGCAGTTGACGCGGAACCGGGCGACCTGCGGGATCGCGTAGGCAAAGTCCAGCTGCTGCTCCACCTCGAAGCGTTTGCGCTGGTCGTCGTTGAGGATCCCGTAGACGACCTCGCGGGTCTGCTGCGTGTTCAGCACCGGGAAGCCCTCCATCGGCCGGATCCGCCCCTTGTCGCGGATCATCGGCGGGACGCCCGCCGTTAGGTGGACATCCGAGGCGCGCGACTCGACCATCTGGCGCAGCACCTCGGAGAAGTCGAAGTCATGCGGTGACACGGAGCACCTCCTCCAGGCTGGTGACGCCGGCACGGACCTTGGAGACGCCGTCCTCACGCAAGGTCAGCATCCCCTCTTCCTCCGCCACCGCGGCAATTTCCGGCTCGGCAGCCTGCTTGATCGTCAGTTCTTTCAGCGACTCGCTCATCGACATCACCGAGTAGATGCCGACGCGCCCTCGATAGCCGGTGTTGGCGCAGCGTGGACAGCCGACCGGCTCGTAGCCTTCGACGTCCGCCGCGGCCCGGACGCCGGCCCCCACCAGCGCGTCCCTCGAGATCAGCGTCCTCCGCTTGCAGCCCGGGCAGAGCTTCCGCGCGAGTCGCTGGGCGACCACGCAGTCGACCGCTGAGGCGGTGAGGAACGTCTCGATCCCCATCTCGTTCAGCCGCGGGATCGCGCCCGGCGCGTCGTTGGTGTGGAGCGTCGAGAGCATCATGTGGCCGGTCAGCGCCGCCTCGATCGCGATCCGCGCCGTCTCGGCGTCACGGATCTCCCCCACCATCACGATGTCGGGATCGGCACGCAGCATCGAACGCAACCCGGTGGCGAAATCGAGCCCGGCCTTGCGGTTCACATTGATCTGGTTGACCCCGTCGATCCGGTACTCGACCGGGTCCTCGATCGTGATGATCTTCTTCGTCACTTCGTTCAGCTCCCCGAGCGCCGCATAGAGCGTCGTGCTCTTGCCCGAGCCGGTCGGGCCGGTGACCAGGACGGCGCCGTAGGACTGGCGAAAGGCGTCTTCGAACCGCGCCCGGGCCGAGCCGTCCATCCCAAGGTCGTCGAGCGTCCGCTGCGAGTTGCTCTCGTCGAGGATGCGGATCGTCGCCCCCTCGCCCCGCTGAGTCGGAAGGGTCGTGACCCGCAGGTCGATCCGCCGGTCTTCGACCGCGACGCTGACGCGGCCATCCTGCGGCACCCGCTTCTCGGCGATGTCCAGCTCGCTCATGATCTTCAGCCGCGAGATGACCGCGCCGATCATCCGCTTCGGCACGTGGGCCGCCTCCTTCAGCACGCCGTCGATGCGGAATCGGATCCGCAGCTCGCCTTCTTCGGGCTCGAGGTGGATGTCGGAGGCACCCTCCCCCACCGCCTGAGCCAGCACGCTGTAGACGAGCTTGACCACCGGCGCGTCCTCCGGGCCGGCCTGCATCTCGGAGACCGGCGCGAGATCCGCCTCGTCTTCTTCGGGCCCGGCGGTGATGATCGCGTCGGCGGCGGCGCTCTGCAGGGTCCCGAGGCGCTGCAGAAGGCCCTCTATGTCGCCACCGGCGGCCACGGCGATCCGACAGTCGAGGCCAGTGGCGATCTGGATGTCGTCGATCGCCAGGACGTTGGCCGGGTCGGCCGCGGCGACCAGCAGCGTCCGCGAGTCGACGTAGCCGACCGGCACTGCCATGTAGCGGCGTGCCATCGCGACCGGGAAGAGCGCCGCCGCGGCGAGGTCGACGTTGTAGAGGGCGAGGTCGACGTGGTCGAGGCCGTAGCGCTCGGCCGTGGCGCGGGCGAGCTGCTCCTCGGTGATCGCACCCTGCGCGAGCAGCAGCGCCTCGGGGGGTTTTCCGATCGAGCGCGAAGACTCCACGGCCACCTGCACGATCTGCTCGGGGACGTAGCCGAGCTCGAGCAGCACGTCGGTGATGAAGCCGTGCGAGTGGCCGCGACGCAGCGGCGGCGTCAGCCCGGGAGTGCCCGGCTCCTGGCCGGGCAGGGCCGGAGCGGCGGCGGACCCGTCGAAGTCGGGCACCGCCTGAAGATGGGTCGGGTGATCGGTGCTCATCGCCTTATCAGCCCGGGTGGTACGTGTCCCGTTCGGGACCGGTGTAGACCGCGTCGCGGACGGCGCGGTAGACGCTTTCAGGCGTCTGGTAGCCGTAGAGAACGGAGGCCTGGGGTGCGCCGTGGCTCAGATCCTTCGGCCGCATCACGATCAGCGCCGGAACCTGGTTGACATCGAGCCCGACGGTGACCGAGGCGTAGTCGGCGATCTTCTTCGCCGGGACGACGAAGGTGGCGACCCGTTCGACCCGCGCGACCTGCTTCAGCGCCAGCTTGGTCCAGGAATCGTCGATCCCGCCGTCGTGGACGATCAGCAGGGCGACCGGCGCGCCCGAGTCGTAAGCGAGGGTGAAGGCTCGCGGCGGCGCCTTCGCGGCGGGGAGCGAGGTCGGCAGTTCGCCCATGCCCGTGGGCGCCCCTGACGCCGCGGCCGTCGCGGAGATCGAGACCGATTCGCCGCCTGCTTCGAGCGTCAGCGTGGCTTTTGGCGCGGCTTCGGTGCCTTCGCTTTCGCCCCCGCCTTTCGATTTCAGGAAGAAGAACGCGGCGACCACTACAAGCACCGCGACCAGGCCGACCTGGGCAGCCTTGCTTTCGTTGAGCTTGTCCCTCATCGCACCGGCCCTCAGTGCGCCATCGCGGCGCCGAGCTGCTCGATCCCGCTGGCCCGGCGGCCGCCCGCGGCGAGCATCAGTTTGAGGTCGTGCGGGTTGGAGGCGTACTCCATCGCCGTCTCCTCGGTGATCCGGCCCGCGGTGGTGTAGGTGAGCAGCGCCTGGTCGAAGGTCCGCATGCCGTAGTACTCGCCTTCGGCGATGACCTCGGTGATCTTGCCGGTCTCGTCCGGGTTCAGGATCAGGTCCTGGACGCGGCCGGTGACGACGAGGACCTCAGAGGCGGGGACGCGCCTCTCTCCCGTCACGTCGGGCACCAGGCGCTGGGCGATCGCCCCGCGCAGGGTCGCGGCCAGCATCACCCGCGCCTGCTGCTGCAGGTGGGGCGGGAAGAAGTCGATGATGCGGTTGATCGTCTCGGTCGCGTCCAGGGTGTGGACGGTGGAGAGGACGAGGTGGCCGGTCTC
>JAFDWD010001097.1 GCA_018268695.1 Actinomycetota bacterium | reverse complement strand
GCGGCGCGGCGGCTCGCCCTCCTCGCGGCGACCTTCGCCAAGTCGACGCGCCAGTTCCTGCTCACCCGGGCGCGCCCCGCGCCGGAGTTCGCGATCGACCTCGGCTGCGGCCCTGGTTTCAGCACCGAGCTGATCCGGGCGACGGTCGGCCCGGCGCGCCTCCTCGGCGTCGACTCCTCGCCCGCCTTCGTCTCCACCGCGGCGAAGCGGATCGCCGACGACCGCACCCGCCTGCTCTGCGCCGACGCGCTCGACCTGCCGCTCGAAGTCACCGACGCCGACCTGATCTTCGCCCGCTTCCTGCTGGGCCACCTGCCCGACCCGCTCGCCGCGATCGACCTCTGGCGCGGCCGGCTGTCGGAGCGGGGGCGGCTGCTGGTCGAGGAGGTCGAGTCGATCGAGACCGGGGACGCGACCCTCTCCGCCTACCTCGACCTACAGCGGGAGATGCTCGCCGCCAACGGCCACACGCTCGAGGTCGGACCGCAACTCGGCGAGGGCCCGGTGACGGCGCTCCTCGTCCCCGCGCCGGTCGCGGGCCGGATGTTCGCGATGAACCTCGAGACCTGGCGTCGCCGACCCGAGGTGACCGAGTCCCACGACCCCGAGGAGCTGGCCGCCCTCGCCTCGGCCCTCGAGCGCATCGCCCAAAACGAAGCGAATACACCACCCGTCACCTGGCGCCTCCGCCAACTCGCCCTCCCGCCACGTTGACGTCGAGGCTTGGGCTACTGTGCGCGGGTGGCAGGAGCCTCCTCGAGGAGACGTAGAAGCGCCCCGGAGCCCGAGCGTCGGCGCCAGGAGATCGCCGACGCGGCCCTGGCGGTGATCGGCGAGCACGGTTCTCGCGGGCTCACCCACCGCGCCGTCGACGAGGCCGCCGGCCTGCCCTCCGGCTCGACCTCCAACTACTTCCGCACCCGCGAGGCGCTGCTCGAGGCGGCGGCGCGACGCCACGCCGAGCTCGACATGCCGCCGGACGAGGACGTCGCAGCGTTCTCCGGCGCCGGCCTCACGCTCGACCGCGACCAGCTGCGGGCGTTGCTGCTCGCCACCCTCGATCGGGTCTTCGACCCGGCCGCGCGGGGCCTCCTGACCGCCCGCTACGAGCTCGCCCTCGAGGCCACCCGCCGGCCGACCCTGCACGCGGTGATGGACGACTCCCGCCGCCGCTTCGTCGCCCTCGCCGTGGCCTTCCTCCGGGCCGGCGGCTGCGCCACGCCGGAGAGCCACGCCGGCCAGCTGATCGCGCTCCTCGACGGCATCACGGTCGACCAGCTGCAGGGCACCAGCGAGGCACTCGACCGCCCCGCCATCGAGGCCCTGATCGACCGCTTCCTGGCGACCTGCTGAGCCGGCGTGGAGCGCGTGGCTAGACGTGGATCCAGATCTGGGTGACGAGGTTGGCGCCGCGTTCGGTCGATTCCAGCTGGTAGGTGCCGTGGGGGACGGTGAACTTGAAGGTGGCGCGGCCGGACTGGACCCGGGCCGTGCCCTTCGCGATCACCTTTCCACCGCGTAGGACCGCCACCTTCGCGGTCTGGGCGGCCCGGTAGGTGACAGTGCAGCGGAACTTGGCGCCCTGCTTCTGACAGGTCACCTTGGCGCTCGACCCGGCGCTGCCTTCGGGGCCCATGGCCCCAGCCGCGCCCGCGGCCCCCGCGGCCCCGTTTGCCCCCGTGGCGCCGTTTGCTCCGGCGGTCCCGGTCGCACCGGTGGCTCCGGCCGTGCCAGTCGCCCCGGCCGCGCCGGGTTCGCCCTGCGCCCCGGCTTCGCCGCGTGCGCCCGCACCGCCGGTTTCGCCCCTTTCTCCGCGTTCACCGGTCGCGCCGCGTTCACCGGCGGCCCCCGGTTCCCCGGTGGCTCCCCGTTCGCCTTCGGCGGGCACCGCGACGGCGGCGCTGGTCGCGGTGGCGGAGCCGGTGTCGTTGCGCGCCACCACCCGGCAGGCGAGCTCCTTGCCGACATCGCCGGCAAGGACGTTGTATTCGGCGCCGGTCTCGCCGGCGATCTCCAGGCCGCCGCGCAGCCACTGGCGCGTGTAGCCGGTCACCTTGCCGCTCCAGCTGCCGGGCGAGCAGAGGAGCTGGTGGCCCGCCAGGGCGGCGCCGGTCACCGACGGGACGACGACGTTCGTCGGCGGCCCCTGGCCGAAGGCGGCGAAGCCTTCGTGCGCCCGCCCGCCGAAGCCGAAGAAGTTGCCGCCGACGTAGACGGTGGAGCCGGAGGACAGGAGCGCCCTGACCCCGCCGAGGAGCCGTTCCATGTCCGGTTCCCAGGCGGTCAGGTTGCCGCTCGCGGCGTCGACACCGACCAGTTCGGTCGCCGTGCCGACGTAGAGCACCGACCCGGCGAGCGCCAGGCTGGTGCCGTTGCCTTCGATCCCGGGATTCCAGTCCTCGACTTCGCCCGTGGCCTTGTCGATCGCCGCCACGGTCCGGTGTTCGGCCCCGCCCACGTGGTCGAAGATGCCGGCGATGTAGATGGTTTCCGCATCGGCGGCGACCGCCTGGACGGTCGCGTCGACGCCGACGCTCCACGGCAACGGCCCGCCGGTCCCGAGTTCGACCGCGGCCACGCGGGAGTGAGGGACGCCGCCGACCGAGGCGAAGTTGCCGCCGATCACGAGGTCGGTGCCGGAGATGGCCAGCGAGGTGACGGGGCCCGAGACGTCCGTGCTCCATCCCGTCAGCACCCCGTCAGAGGTCCGGAAGACGGCGATCCGATGGCGC
Organism: Actinomycetota bacterium; assembly: GCA_018268695.1. The sequence goes on along the minus strand of JAFDWD010001097.1, from coordinate 7,362 downwards.
GGCACCCCGCTCACCTCGGTGAACGAGCCGCCCATGTAGAGGTTCGAGCCGTGCACCAGCAGCGCGCTCACCGACCCGTTCGGTTCCGGGTCCCAGCCGGGGTCGCCCGCACCGGTGAGGGCATCGAGCGCCACCGGCCCGCTCCGTTCCAGCCCCCCGGCGTTGGCGAATTCGCCCGTCGCGTAGACGGTCGTCCCGTCGGTCGCCAGCGCCTGCACCCGCCCGTCGGCGCCGGGGTTCCAGGGCAGGAGCTGGGAGGTCGAGCTGTCGAGCGCCGCCAGGTTCTGGCGCGGTTCCCCGCAGGCGGTCTGGAAGACGCCGCCGACGAGAACGCCGCTGCCGCGCGCGAGGATCACGTCGCCGGTCGCGCCGAGGCCCGGGTTCCAGGCCCGCAGCAGGCCGCTCACGGTGTCGAAGGCCGCCAGCCGCGTCCGCGCTTCGCCGCCGACCTTGGTGAAGGAGCCGGTCGCGTAGAGAGTCGAGCCGTCGACGTCGAGTGACGCCGGAGCGCTCGCGGGGCCGGGCGGATGGAACGAGGTCGCTTCGCCGTTGCCGCCGCGCCGCACGGCAGCCAGACGCGTCCGCGCCCGCCCACCGATTTCGCTGAAGCTGCCGCCGACGTAGACGACGTTCCCGGTCAGCGCCAGGCTGCTGACGTCGCCGTTCGGGGCCGGGCTCCAGGCCGTCGGTTCTTCGTCGAGCGTGTCGTAGGAGGCGAGGCGCGCCTGCGAGCGCCCTTCGAATTCGGTGAAGCTGCCGCCGACGTAGACCGCGTATTCGTCGGCGACGATCGTGTTGACCGAGCCGTTCGGTTCGGGGGCCCAGGCGGTCGGCGTGTTCGAGGCGAGTTCGATCGCGGCGAGGTGGTTGCGCGGCACCCCGCCGACGTTGGTGAAGGGGCCGCCGACGTAGACGTTCGCGCCGGAGACCGCGAGCGAGTTGACGTTGCCGTTCGGCGCCGGATTCCAGGAGGTCACTTCTTCGGTGTTGAGGTTGATCGAGGCGAGGTGCGGACGGGTCTGACCGCCGATATGGGTGAACGAGCCGGCGACGAAGAGGGTCGACCCCGAACGGGCCAGGGCGGTGATGTTGCCGTCCGCCTGGATCGTGAAATCGCGATCCAGTTCGCCGCCGGGCAGGACGTGCGCGAGGTGGCTGCGCCGCCCCCCGAGGATCCTGCGGAATTCACCGCCGACGTAGGTCCCGCCGCTGCCGTCGGGGGTGGCGGAGAAGATGCCGGCGTCGGTTTCGAAGGCGGGTGCGGTGGCTTCCCCGGTTTCGGGATCGATCGTCACCGCCCCGCGGGCGGGCTGGCCGACGAAGCCGAATTCACCGCCGATGTAGACGCGTTCGCCGCTGCGGGCGATCGCTTCCACCTTGCCCTGGACCGCAAAGCCCGCGAGTGGCTGGTCGGGGGCCCATTCCACCGGTTCTTCTTTCCCGGCACCGGAGACCGTGACTTCGCCGCTCGCGCTTCTGGCGGCGCCGCCGGAGTCGCTCGCGGTGACGGTCACCTGGTAGGCCCCACCGCCGTTGTAGGTGTGGGACACGTTGGTCCCGGCCGCGGTTTCGCCGTCGCCGAATTCCCAGCTGACGGCACTCGCCGGCAACCAGACGCCGACCGGGGAGACCGAGAAGGCGGCGGGCTGCCCGGCGGTCGCGGTGGCCGGGATCGAGAGGCCGCCGAGCTGCGGGCCGGCGTCGTAGCCGGCCACCTGAATGTAGGGCTTGCCGGCCTGGAAGCGTTCCCAGGCGAGGGCCATGTCGCCGACCCCGTCGGCCGCCAGGGCCGGGTGTTCGGCATTCGCACCTGCCTGCGAGTGGATCGTCGGCGCCGCCCAGGCGCCGCCGGCCGGGTGCACGGCGGTTTCGATCCGGGTGTTGGTGCCGTCGCTCCTTTCCCAGGCGGCGACCGCTTCGCCGTCCGGGGTGACGGCGAGGTCGGGGAAGAAGGCGTGCACGCCGGGCGTCGAGATCTGCGCCGGGCTCGTCCAGGATCCCCCGGCGGGCGCTTCGGCGGCTTCGATCACCCACTGGCCACCGCTCTTCATCCGCCACACCGCGGTCGCGTTGCCGGCCTTGTCGATCCCGACCTGCGGCGCGAACGGATCGCCGCCGATCGAGCTCAGCCGCGCCACCGCCGACCAGGAGCCCCCGGCGGGCCGCACGGCACCTTCGATCACGTTTCCTTCTTCTTCGATTTCGTCGCGCCAGGCGATCACCGCGGCGCCCGTCGAGGCGACCGCGAGGGAGGGACTGGACGCGAAGGATTCGGCAGAGGTATTCGGCAGCAGGACAGCCACCGCCGACCAGCCACCGCCTTCGGGCCGGGTCGCCGTGTCGATCTGGTTCGACCCTTCCCAGGCCGCCGTCACGGTGCCGTCCGCGGCGACCGCGAGCTGCGGGCCCCACTCCGGCCCGGTGGCCGAGTCGAGCCAGGTCGGCGTCGTCCAGGAACCGCCGCCGGAGCGCCAGGAGCTGCGGATCCGGGTGCGGCTGGAGTGCCCTTCTTCTTCGCTCCAGAGGACGGTCGCCTCGCCCGCGGAGGAGACGGCGAGCGCCGGGACGCGTGAGTTGCCGGCGACGTCGGAGATCGCGTGTGGCGTCGACCAGGAGCCGCCGGCCGGGAGATCGGCCCCGTAGATCACGAAGGTTTCCCCTTCGCCCTGTTCCCAGACGACGGTCACGTCACCGGCCGCGTCGACGCCGACCTTGGCGCCCTGGGCGCTCGGGCTGGTGGCCGAGATCCGCTGTGCGGCACTCCACGACCCGCCCGCCGGGCGGGTCGCCGCCTGGATCACGGTGTGGCCGCCTTCGTGGGCGACCCAGGCCGCGGCAAGGTCGCCTTGCGCGTTGAAGGCGACTTCGGGCAGCGACGATTCGCCGCCGACGGCGGAGACGTTCTCCGGTTCGAGCCAGGCCGGCCCGGCAGCGGCGAGGGCCGATCCGGGCAGCGCGAGGAGGACGACGAGGGCGGCGGCCAGCAGGGCCAGGCGGACGATGCGGGACATGGTTTCTCCTGTGAGCGGGGGGGTTCTCACTGCCTTATCGGCAGCTTTCACTACATCTGTAGTCCCGACAAAGAAAGATGCAGCAAGTCGGCCAAGACGTCCAAAGGGCGGGCCGAAAGCGGCTCGTTTGACTAACGTGCCCGATCTAAACAACAGATGTAGTTACCTTCGAAAGGTCCCCCGATGCGCTCCCGTCATCTCCCCCTCGCCGTCTTCCTCACGTCTCTCGCGCTCGCGCTCGCCGCCGCCGGGCCCGCCACCGCGGCCGCGCCGCCGGCCGGGGCGGCGGGGGGCGGCGTCGCCTACCGGACCGCCTCCGCCTACTACCAGCGCTTCTACCCCCGCTGGTTCAGCTACTTCCAGTCGCTGCCCGCGCCGGCGAACCGGCTGGTCGGCCCACAGCGGGTGACGCCGCTCTACCAGACGGTGGTCGCGATCAACGACGACACCTTGTATGGGAGCGCCTTCGTCGACGTCTCCGCCGAACCGGTGGTGCTGACGATCCCGCCGACCGAAGTCAGCTACTCGCTCTTCACCGCCGACATGTTCGGCGAAACCTTCAAGACGACGATCCCGGCGCGGACGCCCGGCACCTATCTGCTGACCGGGCCCGGCTGGACCGGCGCCGTCCCGGCCGGGATGACCCAGGTGTCGGTGCCCTACGAGTTCACCAACTGGATCATCCGCGCCGACCGCTTCACCGAAGGCACCGACACCGTCGCCGCGGCGGGCGAATTCCGCTCCTCCCTGCGGCTCCAGACGCTGGCCGCCTACGCGGCCGACCCGTCCGGCGGCGCCACCCGGATCCTGCCCGAGGCCTACTACTCGATCCCCTACAAACTGGTCGCCGACCGCGAGTCGCGAGAGGCGCCGATCTTCTTCCTCAAGCAGATGCAGAAGGCGGTGCACGGCGAACACACCGAACCGATGTCGGCCTCCGACAGCGAACTGTCGGCCCGCTTCGACGCCCTCTTCGGGGCCGGTGGGGCAAACGCCGTGGGGACGGCGCGGCTCGAATTCGCCGCCGCCGCGCGCGCCTCGCACGCCCTGATCCTGCGCCACTACCTCTCGCACACGATCGGCCACAACTGGATCAACTTCACCAACATCGGCGAATGGGACGGCGCCTACCTGGACCGCGACGCGATCACCGAGTACATCCAGTGGGGCAACAACCACGGCACCGCCGCCTACTACCACGCGTTCGCCGACGCGAGCGGCGCGCCGCTCCAAGGGGGCGGCAAGGGATACGTCCTGCGCTTCGACAAGGCCGAGCTGCCGGCGGCGAAGCGCTTCTGGTCGGTGACCGCCTACACGCCGAAGGCGATCGAGCTCGTCCCCAACGCCGCCCGCAAGTACCTCGTCGCGAGCTACACCCCGGGCCTGCGCACCGCCCCCGACGGATCGGTCTCGATCTACATCTCGACCACGCGCCCGCCCGGCGTCCCCGCCGCCAATTGGCTACCGGCCCCGCGCCAGGGCCCGTTCAACCTGATGCTGCGCGTCTACGGCCCGGAAGGGAGCGCCGCCCAGGGCACCTACGTGCCGCCCGCGATCGAGGCGGTGCCCTAGGGGTGGCAGTCCTAGGTCGATGTCCCGGGCGTCTCATGGAGGTCCTGGCAGGCTGTGACCTCCATGAGACGCCCAGGACGGGAGGGAGTGCGTCTTTCTCCGAGGGTCCGTACGTCATCTGCCACACCCCGCCGGGATCTTCGGGTGCGTTCGTCCTTTGTCCCGTATACGACTACAAAGGACGAACGCACCTCCTCGCCCCTCGTGCAACGGGCACGGAAGCGAGGACTTCCAGACATCTCCCTCACGTCTCCCGGGACGGCGTCGCACTTCCTCCTCACCTTTCATACCCCGGCCGTCTCGGCCACGGCCACAGCCAGCCCCCTGCACGCTTGTCTCGCATAGCGAGACAAGCGTGCAGGGGGCGCGGGCGAGACGGCCGTGCTCGCCGCCACGCCTCGCGTCCCGTTCCCCGGGCCCGGCCTACCCCGCCGGATCCAGCGGGTTCTCCCGCGCCACGATCAACGGGTCGACCGGGGTGAACGGGAACCGGGGCAGGTCCGCGTCGGTCACGCCGAAGGTGGACGCGAGGACCCGGCGGGAGAAGGCCGAGGCGGAGGCGCGGTAGCCGATGTCGCCGGGGGTCGGCTGGTCGAAGAAGATGCAGAAGTGGATCGGCTCGTCGCCGACGACCTCGATCTGGTGGGGATAGGCGCGGGGGACGAAGTAGACGTCGCCGGGCTGCAGGTAATAGGTGTCGACGGTGCCGTCCGGGTCGAGGATGCTCATCCGGGCGCGGCCGGCCTGGACGTAGCCGAGCTCGGCGGTCTCGGGGTGCCAGTGGGGCTCGCGCATGCCGCTCGTCTCGATCCGCAGCGAGTACATCGAGAGGTGCCGGAGCGCCGGCCAGACCTGGACGCGGGCCAGCTTGGCGCTGCCGAAGGGGTAGTCGAGGGTCGGCTGCACCGCCTCGACCGAGAACTTGTGGGAATCCGGGAGGCCCGCCCGGTCGGGGACGACGGGCGCGCCGACGCCCGCGACGATGTCGGGCGAGGTCGTGTCGCGGCGGAGCTTCGCCAGGTCTGCGGCGGACAGGCCGTAGGCGTTGCCGAGCACCGCGTCCGACATCGCGCCGAAGGAGGCGTGCAGAGAGAAGTCGACCGGGCTCTCGTGGGAGAAGACGACGAGCAGCTCGGCCGCGGCATCGCCGACGTTCTCGATGTGGTGGAGCGAGCCGCTCTCGACGTGGAACATCTCCCCCGCCCCGATCGTGAAGGTGCCGAAGACGTCGGCGTTGTCGAGCACCGAGACGAGGAGGTCGCCCGTGAGGCAGTAGGTCAGCTCGTCGGCGTTCGCGTGCCAGTGCGGTTCGCGGACCGCCCCGGGCTCCAACACCAGCCGCCGGATCGAGATCCGCTCGAGGATCGGGAAGGTCTCCTTGGTGAGCGCGTCGATCGAGCCGAGGTCGCTCGCGTGCCGGCTCGCCCCGTCGCGGAGCGAGCGGACGTGCGGGGAGGAAGCTGCCATGGAGGTCCTTTCTCGGGGGGTCGCGCGCGACCGTCTAGGCCGTCTGGCCCGGGGCGGATCGCCCGAGCGCCGCGAGGATCTTCTCGCACTCGGCGACGAAGGCGGGGCCGTCGACCGCGGCGCCGCAGGGCTGGAGGGCGAGCTCGCCGACGCCGAGCGGCGACAGCTCGCCCTCGAGCGCGGCGGCCTTCGCGCGCGCGTCCGCGGGGGTGCCGAAGATCGCCAGCTCCTCGACCGCCTCGTCGGGGACGTGGCGGGCGAGCTCACTCCAGGAGGCACGGCGTCCGAAGGCAGCGAAGGCCTCGCGGACCGCGGCGGCGGCGCCCTCCCAAGGCACGCCCTCGGTGACCGGCGCGAAGCTCGGCGTCGCCAGGTAGAAGGCGAGCTGGGTGCGGGCGCGCTCGCGGGCCGCGGCGGGATCCTCATCGACCGCGGTGACGCACCAGGCGACGAGCTCCGGCGGGCGTGTGCCCGTGCGGCGCGCGCTGCCCTCGCCGAGCGCCGGGAGGAGGCGCTCCCGGAGGTGGACGCGGGTCAGGGCGATCGCGTGGAGGAGGGCGCCGTCGCAGGTCGCGGCGACGGCCCGGCCCATCGCCGCGTTCATCGCGGCGCCGTAGATCGGCGGCGCTCGGTCGAGCAGCGGGTCCTCCGCGAACCCCGCGCGCAGTTCGGCGACGTACTCGGCCAGCGCCGGCGCGGCGCGGTCCCACCCCTCCACGCCGTACTGGCGACGGATGCCCTTCGTCCCGGCGCCGACCCCGAGGCCGAAGCGCCCGCCCGCGAGCCGCTGCGCGTCCCCGGCCAGCGCCGCCATCGCCAGGGGCGGCCGGGTGAAGGCGTAGGCGATCCCGGTCCCCACCTCGATCCGCCCGGTCACCGCGGCGACGGCGATCGCCCGCGCCACCGCGTCGCGCCCGCGGTACTCGGTCGTCCAGACCCGGTCGAAGCCCGCCGCCTCGGCACGGCGCGCCAGCCCGGGCAACGGCGCGAGCGCGTCGGTGGCGAAGACGAGCGCGCGCCTCATCCGGGGTCGGCGCCTTCTGCGATCAAGCGTGCCCCGAGGAGTGGGCGTAGGTGCCGCCGGCAAGGAAGGCGTCGTCGTCGAGGGCGAGCGCGAGGCCGAGGAGGGCGCCGGCGTAGCTGTATTGGCGCAGGCCGAAGGAGACGCCGGCCGCGGAGTGGGTGAAGCGGGAGCGCAGCTGGGCGGTCGGGTCGATCGTGGCGATGTGGCGGGAGAGGTTCGCGAAGTGGACCTCGACGTAGGGCTTGCCCGAGTCGACCAGGGCGTGGCGGGTGGCCTCGCCGGGGAAGG
>JAFDWD010001096.1 GCA_018268695.1 Actinomycetota bacterium | reverse complement strand
TTTCTCATGCGGGGTTCCTCATGCCATGGCCTCCGTCAGTTGGGGTTCGGAGATCGTCACCTGGTCCACCCCGTCGGTCTCCTCGAGGCGGACGTTGACCCGCTCCTCGCGGGCGGTCGGAAGGTTCTTGCCGACGTAGTCGGGGCGGATCGGCAGCTCGCGGTGGCCGCGGTCGCAGAGGACGGCTAGCTGGACCCGCTGCGGGCGGCCGTAGTCGAAGAGCGCCTCGATCGCGGCGCGGACCGTGCGGCCGGTGAAGAGGACGTCGTCGACGAGGACGACGGTGCGGCCGGCGAGGTCGAAGTCGATGTGGGAGGCGTGGACGACGGGCTGCTTGCCGGGAGCGTGGGCCCCGACGTCGTCGCGGTAGAAGCTGATGTCGATGTCGCCGATCGGCAGCTCGGTCCCGATCAGCTCGCCGAGGACGACGTGCAGGCGACGGGCCAGCACCGCGCCTCTGGTGTGGATGCCGACGAGGGCGAGCCGCGCGGGCTCCGGGTTCTTCTCGGCGATCTCATGGGCGATCCGCCGCAGCGTTCGCCTCAGGTCCTCGGGCTCGAGGACGACCTTCTCACTCACTTTTGGCTGCCTTCCTGGCCTCTCTGGACCTGGTTAAAGGACGGGGTGAATGTAGCAAGGCTCCAGGTCGTCTACTCCGGGTCCTCTCCCCTCCTTCGCGCGCCGTCCGGGATCAGCTCCGGCTTTCCTTTCTCCGGGAGCGGGATCACGATCTGGTCGAAGTCGCGAGGGGCGACGCAATTCGCGCACACCTCGCGGGCCTCCTCCAGCACCTTGCCGACGTGGTAGCGGGCGGAGATATGGACGAGAGCGAGCAGTTTCACGTGGGCCTCGACCGCCACGGCGGCGGCCTGGCCGACCGTCGAGTGCCCGGTTTCCGCGGCTCGCTGCGCGTCCTCCTCCATGAAGCTCGAGTCGTGGATCAGCAGATCGGCGTCGGCCGCGGCGGCGACGGTTCGCGGCGAGGGGGCCGTGTCCCCGGTCACCACCACGATCCTCCCGTCGCGGGTCTCCCCCATCACCTGCTCGGGCGTCACCGTCCCCTTCGACCCCTCGACCTCCGCGCCGCGCTGCAGCCGGGCGAAATCGGGCCCTTCCTTCACGCCGAGGGCCTTCGCCGCGGCCGGGTCGAAGCGCCCGGGGCGGTTGTCCTCGACCAGCGCCCACCCCGACGCCCGCACGTTGTGGGCGGCTTCGAACGACTCGACCACGTATTCGTCGTGATCGACACGTTCTCCAGGTTTCAGCTCCTCCAGCTCCAGCGGGTACCGCAACCTCCCGATCAGCGGCCGCAGGATCGTGAACAGCTCCTTCAGGCCCGGCGGCCCGTAGACCCGCAGCGCCGCCTCCCGATCGGTCAGGTCATACGTTTTCAGCAGCCCGGGCAGCCCCAGCATGTGGTCGGCGTGGTAGTGCGTCAGGTAGATCTCGTCGACCTGCGTCAGCCCCAGCGACTTCTGCATCTGCCGCTGCGTGCCTTCCCCGCAGTCGAAGAGCAACCGGTCCCCGCCTCGCGCGACAAGAACCGCCGCCGTCGACCGCCGCGCCGAGGGCGCCGAGGCCCCGGTCCCCAGAAACGTGACCTCGAGATCCATGACCGGCGAGCCTACGCGGTCAGCGTCCGCAGTTTCTCCTCCGTCCAATGGTCGATCTCGTAATCCTCGGGTAGAGCTTGTCGATCGGGGGAAAGTGGACGCCGAAGACATCCGCGAGGCCCTGGTAGGCCTGGCGTCCCCGCCCGTGATCGGTACTCCGACTGTTGAAGGCAAGACAACCCCCCGAGCGCCAGGCGCGCTTGCACTGGACCCGCAGGAAGCCGGAAAGGCCGAGGTCGACCGCCAGGTCGTAAGGGTGGCCGCCGCCGAACGGCACCAGGACGTCGAAGCCGCGCCCGACGAGTCCGTTCAGCACCGCGGCCTCAGCCGCATTCCCCCTTGCCGCCGACATCATGCCCCGAAGGTATGCCCTCGGGCGGATAGAACATATGTTCGTATCGGCTCTAATTTGCGAGGACGACTAAGCTGCGTCACAAGCGCCCGTAGCTCAGCTGGATAGAGCGACGCCCTCCGGAGGCGTAGGCCAGAGGTTCGAATCCTCTCGGGCGCGTTTGGGACTGTTCGGGAAGAAGGGGAGCCCGGAGAAGGATCTGGCGAAGGCGCTCGCGCAGCGTGGGACCCAGGGGCGGGCGACGGTCGTCTCGATGCGGGAGACCGGGAACGAGCGCGAGGGGGTCGCGAAGGAGATCGAATTCGTGCTCGACCTCGAGGTTCCTGACCAGGGGACCCAGCGGGTCACCACCTCCCAGTACATGAACCGCTTCACGCTCCACAAGCTGGCGCCCGGAGAGCCCGCCCGGGTGATGTACGACCGCGAGGATCCGCAGAAGCTCTTGGTCGAGGGCCACGTCCGCTACCGCACCGATGTCGTCGGGGGCGACATCGTGGTGATCGAGGTCGAGGACGTCCGCTAGTCCCATCAAGGAGGCGGCGCTCGCGGCGGCCCGCGAGGTTGCCGTCGGACACGGGGTGCCGTGCGGCGACGCCGAGGTCGTCTACTCAGGCAGCAACGTGCTGGTCCACCTCCTCCCCTCGCCGGTGGCGGCGCGGGTGATGACCGGGACGGTCGCTCTCCACGACGATCCCGCCACCTGGCTCGGCCGCGAGGTCGCGGTGACGGGCTTCCTGGCGCCGACCGACCTGGCGGTCCCGCCGAGCCCTCTCTTGCCTTCGGGCCCCCACCATTTCGACGGCCTCTGGATGACCTTCTCCGCTTGGGTCGAGGTGATCGGACCGACGGAACCGAGTGACCCCGAGCGGTTGGGGACGGCCCTCCGGGAGCTGCACGAGACGCTGGCCGGGTTCCCGGGCGAGCTCGGCGGCATGCTCGACCTCCTCGCCGACATCGAGCGCCTGCGCGGGCTGCTCCCGCCGAGCGATGAGGTCGACACGCTCGGAGAGCGGCTTCGCGCCCTCATGGACCAGGTCTTCGACACCCCGCTGCCGATCCAGCCGCTCCACGGCGACGCGTCCCTCACCAACCTCCTGCGCACGCCCCGCGGCCTCCTCTGGAACGACTTCGAGGACGTCCTCCGCGGCCCCGTCCACTGGGACATCGCGGGCTACGTGATGGCGATGGAGGACCGCGGTGCCGACGGCGACTTCGTCCGCCGCGCGCTCGACGCCTACGGCTGGGATCATGACGAGGACCTGACCGCCTTCACCGAGGCCCATGAGATCTACGGCGAGATCTGGCGAAGGTACTGCGCTACTGGCGACCGCTGAGGCGGGCGCGCCACTCGGCGTCGTCGAATTCCGCCGGGTCGGTCTCCTCGAGGAACCGCTGCAGGGTGGCGACGAAGCGGCCCGGGCTCTCCAGTTGAGGGATGTGGCCCGCGTCCGGGAAGACCTCGAGGCGGCTGCCGGGAAGCTGGGCGTGGGCGGCGCGGCCGTGGGCGACCGGGATGATCGGGTCGCGCTCGCCCCAGATGATCAGCATCGGCAGGGTCTCGGCGAGGTAGAGGCGGTCGAGGGCGGCGACGCGCTGGCCCTCGGTGCCGACGACTGCATGGAGGGTCGAGAGGAAGGCCTTGCGCCGGTCGGTGTCGGCGAGGGCCGCGTAGGCGCGGCCGACCTCGGCCAGGTCGGCGTTCGGGCGCAGCCCGACCTTGCCGAGGGCGCCGGTGATCCAGCTCCCGGCCACCGAACCGGGGCCGGCGGTGGCGCGGATGAAGAGGTCGGCCCCGGGCAGCGCCGCGGCGCGTAGGACCGCTCCGACCTCCGGCCCGAGCCCGCCGCTGGATACGAGCACCAGCCGTTCGACCATCTCCGGGAACTGGTAGGCGAACTGGAGGGCGACGCCGCCGCCGAGGCTGTGGCCGACCAGCGTCGCGCGCTCATGGCCGAGGGAGATCATCAGGTCGCGCAGCCCACTCGCCAGGCTGCCGAGGCTGTAATCGCCGCCGCCCGGCTCCGATTCGCCGTGGCCGGGGAAATCGGGGGCGACGACGTGGTTACGGAGGGCGAGCGGCTCGATCACCGGATCCCAGTTGCGCGCCGTGCCTGCCATGCCGTGGATGAGCAGCAGCAGCGGGCCCTCGCCCGCCTCCAGATAGCTGACGGAGCGGCCGTGGACGAAGGCCGTCTGAACGGTCGAGAAGCTTGCATCGATCTGTGCCACGATCACATTGGTACCCCAAATCGCCTCGCGGGTGACACCACGTCGGGCGTTTTCAATACTGTCGCGCCGCAGTGAAGCTCCCTTCGATCAAGCGATCCGAGGTCCCCGCCGACGAACGCATCCCCCGCGGCGCGATCATCGTGGTCGCGATCGGCCTGCTCGCCACGATCCTCGCGGCGGTGCTCAGCAACACCGGCTCCAACAGCGGCGAAGCCGCCCACCTCGAATTCGTCCAGAAGGCGAAGATCCCCGATTCCAAGCCGGTCAACGTCCCCGGCAGCAAGAACCTGAAGATGCAGCTGGTCGGCGGGACGATCAAGGCGACCGGCACCAATGTCGCGGGCTACTCGCTCTACCGGGTCCTCTCGACGGTGAAGATCGACAAAGACGCGAGGATCGGTGGCGAAATGCTCTGCTCGATGCACGGCCTCGGGACGGGGACGCTGGTCGCCCAGAGTTCCGGCGGCCTGCGGATGCTCTATCCGCGCTCCTCCGAACAGGGCGTCTCCGGTCAGGAAATCCCGGAAACGGTGCTGGCGAAGTTCGCCTCCCACGGCCATCTCCTCGCGGTGCTCGAAGAAGTGACGGAAGACATGCCGGAAAGCTTCACCACGATCCAGGGGGTCAAGGTGGGCTGGCCCGAATACGAAGAAGGCACCGAGCACATCCTCTACCACCTCCCACACGGCAAAGCGCCGGCCACCGTCGAACTGCCCTTCTACACGGTCTGGAAATCGAAGAAGCGGCCCGCCGCGCAGATCGCCTGCACGCTGGAAACGAAGCTCGGCAAAGCGACGGTGGAAACCGAAGGCTCGCTGCCGCACGTCTCTCCGCCGATCGACGAAGAAGCCGAAGAAGTCAAACAGGAAGAACGCGAAGCAGAAGAAGGCGAAGGAACCGAAGGCGGCGAAGGCGAATAGCCGCCTCTCCGCGCGTCCTCAGCCCGCGGGCGCGACCAGCAGCTCCGGCCCTTCGGCCATCCCTTTCCCCACCTTGTTGAGCGCCGGGTTGGCCGGCGCGCCTTCCATCCGCGCCGGGTCGAGTGGCCCGCACAGCGCGATCGCCTCCTCCGTCGTCAGCCGCGGGTCGAGCCACGCCGCCTCGGCCTCGGCGCTCGGCAGGATCGAGGGCATCCGATCGTGGACCGGTTTGACGACCGCGTTCGGCGTCGTCGTGATCAAGGTGGCCGAGTAGAGATAGCCGTCCGGGTCGACGCCGCGCTCCTCGGGGTCGTCCCACTCCTTGCGCGTGCAGAGCCCGGCGAAGGCGAACGGCTCGCCGCCGTCGACCGTGAACCGCCACGGCTGGCGCGGCTGTTTCGGGTCCTCCGCCTTCATCCACTCGTAGAAGCCGTCGGCGACGATCAGGCAGCGGTGGCGGAACTTGCCGACCAGCGGCCCGTAGGCACGGCTTTTCGTCAGGTTCTCTTTTTTCGCGTTGATCATGCGGTAGCCGACCTTCAGGTCCTTGGACCAGACCGGGATCAACCCCCAGCGCATCAGACGGGCCTCGCGCTCGCCCTCCTCGGCCGCTTTCTCGTCCGGGGAAGAGCGCACGACGAGGATCTCCTGCGTCGGCGCGACGTTGAAGCGGCCCAGACCGGGTGGGGATTTCTCCTTGGCCTCGGCGCCGTCTCCGTCCTTGACCGACTCTTTCGCCGCACCTTGCGCCAGCGCTTTCTCCAGTTCCACCTGGAAGCGGTCGGCGATCGTCTTCGTGTCCTTCGTCGTGACGGTGAAGCGCCCACACATCAGGGACGCACCTCCTTGTGCTCGCGGTACCACTCAACCGTACGACCCAGGCCGGTCCCCAGATCGACCGCGGGCGCCCAGCCGGTCGCCTCGCGCAACTTGGTCGAATCGAGGTACTGGTCGAGGATCTCGCCCGGAGGCAGCCCGGGGCCGTACTCGGGCTCGACCCCTCCCCCGCCGACCTCGGCGGTCAGGTCGACGACCTCGCGCACCGAGTGGGGACGGTCGCCGCCGGCGTTGAAGGCCTCACCGACGGCGCCCGCGCCCTCCAGCGCCGCGGCGATCGCCAGATAGGCGGAGACAGCGTCGTCGACGTGGAGGAAGTCCCGCCGCGGCGCCCCGTCGGAACGGATCTTCGGCGCCCGCCCGTCGGCGACCGCGATCGCCGTCTCCGGCACCAACCGGGTGAAGTTGAGATCGCCGCCGCCGTAGACGTTGGCGAAGCGGCTGACGGCGAGCGGCAGCCCCCACTCCCGCGCCAGCCCGCGTGCCATCACGTCGGCCGCCGCCTTCGAGGAGTCGTAGGGATGGTCGGCCCGCAGCGGGAAGTCCTCGCGATAGGGCAGCTCCGGCGCGGTGCCGTAGGCCTTGTCGGAGGAGGCGAAGACGATCTTGCCGACCTCGGCGTCGCGGCAGGCCATGAAGACGTTCCAGGAGCCGCGCACGTTGACGTCCACGGTCTCGTGCGGGGAGCGGCGGGCGACGCCGACGATCGTCTGGGCGGCGAGGTGGAAGACGGAATCGCAGCCCGCCACGGCGGCGGCGACGCTCTCGGCGTCGAGCAGGTCGGCCTCGACCAGCTCGACCTCGTCGCGAATCCCGAGCAGGTCGAGCCCCGAGGCGCGCGGCCCGCCGAGGTCGGTCTGGCGAGGGCCGGGCCGGTCGAGCACCCGCACCGTGTCCCCGGCCGCCAGCAGTCCCGCGGCAAGGTGCGAGCCGACGAACCCGTGCCCGCCGGTGACAAGAGCCCTACCCACGCCCCGCCTCCCGATGTTGACGGGCCGAAAACCCGACTATCTGGCGGGTTTTCGGCCCGTCAACATGCAAGGTGGGCCAGGGAGCTTCGCCGCCGCGCCAGAGGTCGTCGAGGGTGACCGCGTCCTTGTAGGTGTCCATGCAGTCCCAAAAGCCCTCGTGCCGGTGGGCGTGGAGCTCGCCGGCGGCGGCGAGGCGCTCCAAGGGCTCGCGCTCGAGCACCGAGTCGGGCGCGATGTAGTCGAGCGCGGCGGCCTCGAAACAGAAGAAGCCGCCGTTGATCCAGTGCTGGGACCGTGGCTTCTCGACGAAGCCGGCGACCCGGTCCCCGTCGAGTTCGGCTACCCCCCACTGGAGGTTGGGACGGACGACGGTCACGGTCGCCGCGGCTCCGCTCTCGCTGTGCCCGTCGAGCAGCGCTTGAAGGTCGACGTCCGCGACGCCGTCGGCGTAGGTCGCGCAGAAGGTGCCGGCGGACAGCCGGTCACCGAGGGCCGCGATGCGCCCGCCGGTCGGCGTGTCGAGCCCCGTGTCGACGCACTCGACCGAGACGCCCTCCGGCCAACTCTCCTCGGCGACGAACTTCTCGACCTGCTCGCCCAGGTAACCCGTCGCGAGCAGGAACCGATCGAATCCCTGCGCCGCGTAGATCCCGATCACGTGCCAGACGATCGGCCGTCCGCCAATCTCGACCAGTGCCTTGGGAAGGCTCTCCGTCTTCTCCCGCAGTCGCGTCCCCCGGCCCCCGCACAGGATCACGACTGGCGGCTTGGTCACCCTCCCGCTACGGCAGGAAGGATCGTGACCTCGTCGCCCTCTTTGATCGCCGTCTCGAGGCCCTGCTGGAAGCGGATGTCCTCGCCGGAGACGTACACGTTGACGAAGCGACGCAGGGTCCCGTCCTGGGTGATCCGCTCGCGCAGATCGCCGTAGGCGGCGAAGACGGCGTCGAGCGCCTCGCCCACGTTGGTTCCCTCGACCTCGACCTCGGACTGGCCGCCGGTGGCGACGCGGAGCTGGGTCGGGATCTTGACGGTGACGCTCATCTAGGCGGTGACCTCCTGGCCGGCGAACGCGGCATCGAAGCTGTCGAGACTCGGATCGATCTCGTGCATCGAGAAGCTATCGCGCGTGGCGTCCAGGGTCTTCAGACCCTCGCCGGTGATGTAGGCGACGACCTTCTCGCCCGCCTTGAACTCGCCCTGCCGCGCCAGGTTGCGCAGGACGGCGATCGTGACGCCGCCCGCCGTCTCGGTGAAGATCCCGGTGCCTTCGGCCAGCAGCTTGATCCCTTCGCGGATCTCGTCATCGGAGACGGAGCTGATGTTTCCGTCGGTCGCGCGGGCGTGCTCGATCGCGTAGGGACCGTCGGCCGGGTCGCCGATCGCGAGGCTCTTGGCGATCGTGTCCGGACGTTGCGGCTTGACCACGTCACGGCCTTCGGCGAAGGCGGTCGCGACGGGACTGCAGCCGTCGGCCTGGGCGCCGTGGAAGTGCGGCTGGGAGCCCTCGACCAGACCGAGGTCGATCCATTCCTGAAATCCGCGGCCCAGCTTGGTGAAGAGGGAGCCCGAGCCGATCGGCGCGACGACCCGGTCGGGGAGTTCCCAGCCGAGCTGCTCGACCGTCTCGAAGGCGAGGGTCTTCGAGCCCTCCGCGTAGTACGGGCGCAGGTTCACGTTGACGAAGGCCCAGGGCTGGGCGTCGACAAGTTCCGTGCAGAGCCGGTTGACGGCGTCGTAGTTGCCGCGGACGCCGACCAGGTTGGTCCCGTAGACGTCGGAGGCGATCAGCTTCTGTTCCTCGAGGTCGGCCGGGACGAGCACGTAGGACTCGAGACCCTCGGCGGCGGCGCGGGCGGCGACCGCGTTGGCGAGATTGCCGGTCGATGCGCAGGCGATCGTCGTGAAGCCCAGTTCCTTCGCCTTCGCCACGGCGACCGCGACGACCCGGTCCTTGAACGAATGGGTCGGGTTGGCGGCGTCGTTCTTGATGTAGATCTCGGCTTCGGTGCCGAGCAGCTCCGCCAGTCGGTCGGCGCGGACCAGCGGCGTCAGGCCCGGCTCCAGCGGATCGCCGCCGGCCTTGCCCGAGGTCGGCAAGAAGTCGCTGTAGCGCCAGATCCCGTGGGAACCGGCCTGGATCCGCCGCTTGGCCTCCGCCGCGTCCAGCCCCGAGTGGTCGTAGGAGACCTCCAGCGGACCGAAGCAGTGTTCGCAGAAATAGGCGGCGGACTCTTCGTACTTCGTCCCGCACTCCTTGCACTTCAAGCCTTCGACTGACATCCGATCACTTCCCTTATGTGAAAAAGACTTCGCCACGTGGGGCGAAGTCCGATCGGACATCCCCCACATCTGTCAGATCACTGCGATCTGCTGGAGTTGGCACCTGCCTCGGACCTTTCGATCCGAGATGGTTGCCGGGGCTTCACTGGGCCAGTCCCTCCACCCCTCTAGATGTGGCGCTTATGTGTGGGCGAAG
>JAFDWD010001095.1 GCA_018268695.1 Actinomycetota bacterium | reverse complement strand
TTAGTCTGGATCGGCAGGTTCTTCCAGTTGTTCGCCAACCAGACGTTCCCCGACGGATCGATCGCGAGGCCGGTGTTGCGGGTCAGGCCGTCGAAGCCGTAGCCGGACTTCGGCGAGATCGCGGCGCCGACGCAGCGCTTGCCGGGCGGGCAGTTACGCGGCTCGGTGCCGCAGAGCTCGGAGAGGCGCCGGCCGCCGAAGTTCGCGACCCAGACCTGGTCGGCGGCGTCGACGGCGATGCCCCACGGGTTGTTCAGGCCCGCGCCGGTGATCGGGTTGTCGCCCACGGGTTCGCCGTTCGGCTTCAGCAGGGTCACGTTGCCGCCGCCTTTGCCGACCCGTTCCTCGACCAGCTTCGGTTCGACCTTGCCGGGGCAGGGCGCGACGACCCACCTGGAGTTCGACACCCACATGTAGCCGTTGCTGTCCCCGGCGATGCCCAGCGGCAGGTGGAGGCCGCCGCCGCTCGCCAGGGAAAGAACCTTCCCCGTGGGCGAGAGCTTGGCCACCGAGTTGCTCGCGTTGGCGGTGACGAAGACGTCCCCTTCGCCGTCGACCGCGGCGCCGAAGGGCCGTTCGAACCCGACGGTGCTGCCCGCGGTGATCGGGCCTTCGCCGAAGTTGACCGCCTTGGACGGGTCACCGCCTTCGATCTTGGTGACGCTGTCGTTGCCGCAGTTGGCGAGCCAGATGTTCCCGCCCTGGTCGGAGGCCGTCCCCTGCGGCCAGCTGATCCCGCCGACTTCGTAGCCGCCCGCCGGGGAGAGCGGCTTGCCGGCGAGGGTGAAGGCCGAGGCGGTGAAGTGGTTGGCCTCGATTTCGCAGCCCTTGCCTTCGAAGCCGAAGTTGCCGAGCCAGACGCGGTTCGACGGGTCGATCGCGATCCCGAAGCCGACCCCGCTGAGCCCGCCCCCTACATAAGGGGAGCCGGGATAGGTCTGGCCGGTCGGGGTGAAGCGGAAGAGCTCGTCGCTGCCGCAGGCGGGGACCTTCGGCCGGCGGTCATAGGCGTAGTTGTTGGCGACCCAGACGTTGCCTTCGGCGTCGATCGCGAAGTTGCCGGGGCCGTCCAGGCCGGGCGGGTCGCCTTCGAAGCGCAGGGCGAGGGTCCAGGCGTCGGGAGCTTCGCCGGGGCCGAGCGCCGGGCTCCAGGTGCCGCGACGGTGCGCGGCGGCGAGCGACAGCTTGTAGAGGCCGTGGACGTCATGCCACGGGTAGCGCGCGATGTCGACCGCGGCGGCGAGCGTGTCCTTGGCGGGGGCGCCGCCCGGGGCCCGCGCCTTCGACAGGAGGCGAACGCAGCCGACGCTCTGCTCGCGGCAGATCGTCAACAGGTTGGCGAGCGCGTTGAAGGTCGGCAGCGTGGAGGTCGACTTGCCGTTCGGGAACTCGCGCAGGACCCTCGAGAGCCCGCCGCCGAGGTCGACGAGGTCCCCGCTCATCGCCGCCGCATTCCGCAGCCCGGGGTTCTGACCGACGACGCCGCCGCCGGCGCCGACGAACTGGGCCATCGCGAAGCCCATCGCCACGGTGGTGCGCTCGTTCACGGTCACCTGGCGCGGGATCGAGCCTTCGCCGAGCGCCGCCGCGAGCCGGTAGCTCTGGCCGTAGATCGGATAGCCCGCTTCGGCGGCACCGCCGGGGCGGGTCGCGATCAGGTAGGCGACCTGGCCCGAGCGCGCGCCCTTGTAGCGGACGGTGAAGGCGCCGCCGGCTCCGCTGCGCGCGCTGCCGAGGCGGATCGGCAGCCGGTCCCCGGGGAGCGCCGCCATCAGCTTCACGTTCATCCCGCGCTGGGGGACGGTGCCGGAGATCGTCCCGGCGCTCTTCGCCATCGCCATGCCCGGCATCAGGAGTACCGCAAGGATCGACAAGGGCACTGCAAGGCGACGCAGGGACTTCAAAGGGGATCTCCTCTCGGTGGGCGGGCGCAGCGTATTCGCTGAATAGAGTTCGCGGCCAGGAGGAACGGCCCTTTGTACGAGTACGACCCATCGAGCTTTCGCGGCGTCTTCGAGCGCGATTTCGGCTACCTCGCCGGGGTGGCGCGGAACGCCTCGCGCTTCGCCGACCGGCTGGCGCTGGCCGAGGCCGAGGGCGAGCGCACCTGGACCTACGCGGAGCTCTGGCGGGACGTCGAGCGGCTGGCGGGCGAGTTCGGGGCGCGCGGCGTGCGGCCGGGGGAGACGGTCGTCTTCCAGCTCTTCAACGGGCCCGAGTTCGCGCTCTGCTGGCTCGCCGCGATGCGCCTCGGGGCGATCCCGACGCCGATCAACTTCCGCCTCTCGGCCGGGGAAACGGCGCACGTGATCGACGACTCGCGGCCGGCGGCCTTCGTCTTCGACGCCGAGCTCGGCGCGGCGGCGCGCGAGGCGCTCGGGCTCGCGTCCCACGATCCCGGCTGGACCGCCGTCGTCGGCGAGGATTTCGAGGAGCTGCTCGGCACCACCGCCGCGCCTCCGCCGCTCCCCGACCGCGACATCTACGGGGAGACGACCCGGCTCTACACCTCAGGGACGACGGGGCTGCCGAAGGGCGTCTCGCTGAACGACGCGGTCGAGGTGATGAGCGCGCACGACGTGATCATGCACTTCCCGCTCGCGCCCGACGACCGCACGCTCAACATGACCCCGTGGTTCCATCGTGGCGGCCTCTACTCGGGTGGGCCGAACCCGGTCTTCTACGTCGGCGCGGCCGCGATCAGCCTGCGGGCGTTCGACCCGGCGGCGGTGCTGGACCTGGTCGCGGCGCGCGGCCTCACCTTCCTCGTCGGCGCGCCGACGAACCTGGCGATGCTGGCCGCCGAGCAGGGTCGCGCGCCGCGCGACCTCTCGACCCTGCGCGGGATCGTGACGATGGGCGCGCCGCTCGAGCGTGAGGCCTGCCTGCTCTACCAAGAGGTGCTCACGCCGAGGATCTTCAACGGCTACGGGACGACCGAGTCGTTCTGGAACACCTTCCTGCGCCCGGCCGACCTCCCCGAGCACGCCGGCTCGGCGGGCCGCGCCTGCACCGACGACGACGTGGTCGTCGCGCGGCCGGGACAGGGCGAGGGCGACGCGGCGGATCCGGCCGACCCGGTCGCGCGCGACGGGGAGGAGGTCGGCGAGGTCGTCGTCCGCACCCCGAAGGCGGGGTACGCCTATGTCAATCAGCCGGAGGAGACGACAGCGCGCTTCCGCGACGGCTGGTTTCACACCGGCGACCTCGCCACCTGGGACGCCGAGGGCTTCGTGACGATCGTCGGCCGCGGCGACGACATGCTGATCTCGGGCGGCGAGAACGTCCACCCGGTGCAGGTCGAGGAGGTGCTGAACGAGCACCCCGGCGTGGCGGACTCGTGCGTCGTCGGGCTGCCGGACGAGCGCTGGGGGGAGCTGGTCGTCGCCTACGTCGTCCCCGCGCCCGGCGCCGAGGAGCTGACCGTCGCCGCCCTCGACGCCCACTGCCGCGAGCATCCGATGCTGGCCGACTACAAGCGCCCCCGCGCCTACCGCCTCGTCGAGAGCCTGCCGATGACCGCGACCGGCAAGAAGATGCACTTCCGCGTCCGCGAATCCGCCATCGCCGACGCCGCCGACGGCAAACTCGAGCGCCCCTAACCGCGAGCTGTTCCTTATGCCCGTATGCCGGCTATAAGGAACAGCTAACCGCGGGTGGGCGCGGTCGCGAGGGTTTCGAGGCGGTCCGCCGCGGTGACGACGCCGCCAGTGGCCTCGAAGCCCGCCTTGACCCGCGCGGCGCCCTCGCGGCAGGCGAGCGCCTCCTCGACCGCGGTGGCCAGGCGGGCGGGGGAGAGGCGGCGGCGGCCGACGCGAGTCCCGCAGCCGGCGTGGAGGACGTGGGCGGCGACATCGAGCTGATCCCGTCCCCAAGGCACGACGCAGACCGGGACCCCGAAGGCCAGCCCCTTCTGGGTGATCCCCATGCCGCCGTGGCAGACGACGACGTCCGCCCGGCGCAGGATCGGCACGTGGGGGAGGAAGCGGGCGACGACCGCGTCGCCGGGATCGCCGAGGCTTGCCGGGTCGACCCCCGCGGTGGTGACGACGAGGCGATAGCGGTCGCGGAGCCCGGCGAGCGCCGCGGCGGCGATCGCGCCGCCGTCCTGGAACTCCGAGGAGCAGCCGACCAGCACCAGGGGCCGGTCGTCCGCCGGGAGGTCGACCGCCGCGTCCGGCGCCGGGTCCCAGAGGCTCGGCCCGACCATCGCCACGCTCGGCGGCAGGTCGCGCGGGTAGTCGAAGGGCTCGGCCGTGTAGTAGATCGTCAGCGGCGCACGGTGGCGGAACTCGGCCGCGCGGGCGAGCGGTGGCAGGCCCGCGGCGCGACGTCCGGCGTTGACGGCGGGCAGGCGCGAGCGCCGGTCGAAGCCCGCCGCGAGCACCCCGAGGGCGCGGTCGCGGAGCGGCCCGAGCGGCGGCCGCAGGGGGCGGACTCCAAGCCCGAACGGCGTCCCGTCGGCGGCCGGCTCTTCCAGGAGCGACGGTTGGGAGACCGCCCAGCGGAGGCCTTCTCGCTCGGCCAGCGCCTTGGCGCCGAAGGTGGTCGAGTCGACGATCACCACGTCGGGACCGACCTCGGCGAGCGCCGCTTCCAGGTCCGGGACCTCGTGGGGGGCGCGGCGGCGCAGGGTGCGAAAGGAGCGTTCGCCAGAGGTCATCTGCACGCGCGCCTCGTGGTCGTCGTGGACGACCGCTTCGATGTCCGGGGAGATCGGACCGGCCTCGAGGCCGGCGGCGCGGACCATGTCGACGCTCGCCGCGAGCGTCCGCACGTGCACCTCGGCGCCCCGCTTGCGCAGCTCCAGCAGCGGCCCCATCATCGGGGTGAGGTGGCCGCGGGCGGGGGAGGTGTAGGCGAGGACCCTCATCGGCGCGCCGCCTCGACCAGCGCCAGCATCGCCTCCCGCGTCGCTTCCTTGCCCAACCCCTCGCGGCGGCGCAGCAGGTGCCAGACGTAGACGTCGGTCGCCGTGGCCAAAGCGGCGCGGCGCACGCGTCGCGCCTCGCGCGGCAGCCCGTCAAGGTCCGGTGCGAAGACCTCCTCGACCCATTCGTGGTGGGTCTCGGTGCCGCGTTCGGTGATCCGGCGGACGAACGGCAGCCGGTCGGAGAGCGCGAGCCAGCGCATCACGTCGTCGCCCATCGCCTCGTAGTGGGTGGCGATCGCACGCACCGCGCCGTCGACGTCGCCGGGCTCCGCGTGGCGGGTCGTCGCGGCGGCCTCGACCCCGGCCGCGATCGCCGCCTCGAGCAGCCCCTCCTTGGAGCCGAACTGGCGGATCACGGTGCGGGTGCTCACCCCGGCGCGGGCGGCGACCTCCTCCAGCGAGGGGTCGAGCTGCGGGTCGGCGCGGAAGAGCTCCTGGGCGGCATCGAGGATCGCCGCCCGCGTCCGCTCGGTCGCGTCCGCGCGCCGCGTCTGCTTGTAGGTGCGCGGGGTGCGCGTCGTCATTGGTGTCACTATAGGTGACACCAATTCTCAACGCAACGGGCGCCCCGGAACCCGGGGCTCGGCGTCAGGCCGCGGACTGCTCCGAACGCGACGCCGAGGGCCCGCGCAGCATCGCGCGATGCTCGGCCACCTGGGCGTCGCGGACCGCCCAGCGCAGTCGCTCGACCAGTTGGGCACCGGCGTGGCCTTCGAGGTGGACGGAGCCCACGCTCTCGGTGTAGATCACCTCGCCGTCGGTCTCGGACGGATCGGTCAGAACCAGGATCTGCGCCATCGTCTCTCCCTCTCGGTTGCCTTTCGAAGGAGGTTGCCGATGCTTCCTTGGATCGAGGTGAAGCGGCGGTAAAAATACCCGCCTGGGGATCAGAGCACGCGCCGGGCGAGTGCGATGACGAGCAGCACGAGGATGATGACGATGAGGATCCAGACGATGGTCACGGGTAAGGCCTCCTTCTGACGGGGGTCTTCACGCGCCGCGGGTCGCGGCACGACGAGGTTTCTCTCCCTCGGACGCCAAGTCGTACCCGCGCCGTAGACGACCAAACAGTCCTCCCCATTGAAAGGGCGGGGTGTCGTGCCGGTGGCCGCCCCCGACCGACCGCCGGCTAGCGGACGGTGATGGCGACGCGGGTGCCGGACTCGTGCCAGGTGCCGGGGGGCGGGCTGACGGCGATCACCCGGAGCGCCCCGCGGGCACCGTTCGCGCGCCGCACCTGGCCGGTCTTGCAGCCGGCCTCGGCGACCTCGCGGCGCGCCTGGCGCACGGTGTCGTCCTTCAATCGCGGCACGTGGCAGCCGATGAAGGCGAAGGTCGCGTTGCTGGTCGCCGCGCCGCTCGCCGCGGCGACGTGGATGCGGACCTTGGCGCCGCGCGGCACCCGCGGCGTCACCGCGTCGATCACGTTGTCGGATCTGACCTTGAACGACTGTGCCGCGTGGCCGCCGAAGGAGACGCCGCTGACTCCGGTGAAGCCACCGCCGCTGATGTGGACGACGGTCCCGCCCGCGATCGTCCCTTCGTGCGGGGAGAAGCCGACGATTGCCGGGCCCGCGCCGCTGTTGCCGCCCCCGCCGGGAGCGTCCCCGAGGGCTGACACCGCGGCGATCGAGGAGATCGGGAGGAGCGCCGCCACCACCGTGAGGGTGGCGATCAGGGCACGACGACCGGGTCTTTGCCAGAGCATGTCCCTATTAACCCACGCCTGGGTGAGGAGGTGCGCTCAGGTGTAGACGGGGCCGCCGCACTCGACCAGCGCCGCGTCGCCGCCCGCGTCTTCGACGTCCTTGCGGGCGCGTTCCACCGCGTCGTCGCAGTTGTCGGCCTGCACGCGCAGGTGATGGCGGCGGCGCATGGTGCCTTCTTCGTCGGCGGCGCCCTGGACCCAGTAGAGGCCCTGGGCGGTCAGCTGGTCGACGGTCGACTCGCTGAACTGGGCGCGGACAGTCACGTTATAGAGAGCCAAGGCCTGATCCTATGCCTCTTCGGCGGCGGCAGCGCCGGCCGGCGGGGCTTCCCCGGTCAGCCCGAGCTCCGCGGCCCGCGGTTCGAGCGCCGTGATCACGAAGGCCAGGTGCTCGTCGAAGTCCTCGCCCAGCTCCTCCGCTCCGAGCCGCATGTCCTCGCGGCTGACCGCGGCGGCGAAGCTCGGCTGCTTCATCTTCTTCTTCACCGATTTCGGCGACATGCCGGCGATCCCGGTCGGCCGCACCAACGCCACCGCGGCGACGAAGCCGGTCAGCTCGTCGACCGCGAAAAGCGTCTTCGACATCCGCGTCTCCCGTGACACACCGAGGTAGGGAGCGTGCCCGGCGACCGCGTCGATCAGCTCCGGCGGGTAGTCGAGCTCCTCGAACAACGCGAGCGCCACCCGCGGGTGGCCGGTCTCCAGGTCCGGGTGCTTCTCGTAGTCGAGGTCGTGGAGGATGCCGGTCGCCGCCCACAGCTCGGCGTCCTCGCCGTAGCGCTCGGCGTAGGCGCGCATCGCCGCTTCCACCCCGAGCACATGGCGCCGCAGGGACTCGGACTCGGTCCATTCGCAGAAGAGCTCCCAGGCTTCTTCGCGGCTCGGCGCGGGCATCGGGCACCAGGCTAGCGATCCGCGTTTGCGAGGATGGCGGGGTGGACGCGCCACCCACCGCACCCGTCGTCGCCACCGGCCTGGTCGGCGGCTACGCGATCGCCCGCTTCGGCGGCCGCCGCGAGCTCGGCGGCCTCTTCCTCGCCGCCTGCGGCGTCTGGTCGGCGCGCCAGTGGAACCGCACCGGCGGCCCGCCCCTCGCGGTCGGTCTCGGCCTCACCTACGCCGCCGCCTTCGGCGCCTCGCACCCACTGGCCAAACGCATCGGCGCCTGGCCCTCGGTCGGCGTCGTGACCGCGGTCGCGTCCGGCGCCGCGGCGGCATTGGCCGACCGGCGCTAGGGCCCCGAGGCAAGGGACCCAAGGCGTCGCGGCAAACCCGGCCGTCTCGCCCGCGCCCCCTGCACGCTTGTCTCGCTATGCGAGACAAGCGTGCAGGGGGCTGGCTGTGGCCGTGGCCGAGACGGCCGGGGTATGGGAAGGAGTGAAGAAAGTCCGACGCCGTCCCGTGAGACGTGCGGGAGACGTCACGAACTCCACGCTTCCGTGCGCCTTTCCCGACACCGACCCGAGCGTGGTCGACCTGCGTTATCAATAGGTTCACTCAGGTCGACCGCGCTCCCCAGGGTCGCGTGGAACCGTGACCGAAGGTCACGGAAGGAGACCGAAGGCGCAAGGGAGCGTGGAGTTCCCGGCGTCTTCGTCACGGACCCATCGCTCAGGACTTTGCCGTGGAGCGAAAGTGGCTCTATACGCCACTAAAGCTCCACAGGCACCGTGACGAGGCCTCGAAACCTCACGGGACCGTCACGTAGGTCCGACTTCCACGCGTCCCTGTGCCGCCTCTCCCACGAAACCCTCACGCCCAGGGCAGCGCAACTCGGACCGCCACCCCCGCCCGCGCAACCCCTACCGGTCCTCCCACCACCTCACGATCGCCGGCCAGAAGCGGATCAGGACGATGGCGGCGGCGATCGCGACCAGGACCACGATGCCGCCGCCGCGCAGAGCGTGGTGCAGGAGGAGCCTCTGTCCGAGGGCCGTCGGCATCCATCGATCGTAGGCAGTCGAAAGTGCCGGCCGGGCGGTCCGGTATCGGTGAGGGTGTGAACTCGGCCGTGCTCACCGTCCTCGGCGCCGCCAAGCTGGGTGCCGGCGACCGCGCCGCGCTCCAGAGCCTGATCCCGTTGGCGAGCGGCCTCGGCGCGGGGACGATCTTCGGCCTCTTCTTCGTCGGCCGCCGCCGGGCGAGCTTCGCCGTCTTCGAATCGATCGCGATCGTCGCCGTGCTGGTCGCGGTCGCCACCACCGCCTACTACGCGATCGCCCTGCTCCATCGCGACACCGCGATCTCCGACCGAGAACTGGCCGAGACGGCGATGCCGCTCGTCGTCGCCGCGGTGCTGCTGATCCTGATCAGCATCGTCGCCCGTCTGCGGGGCGCGACCCAGCGGGTCGCGGTGCTGCTGCCGCTGGTACTGGTGGCCGTGATCGCGACGCTCGAGTTGGCGAGTTCCGGGGCCGCCGTCGAACCCGATGCCGCTCCCGTGGTCGCCCTCGTCATCCTCGCCGCGGGCGCCGCCTTCGGGGCGGTCGGCACGATCCTCGACCGGCGGGCGCGCCGCTCGGTGCGACGCGCCGAGCACGACCGCCTCGCGCTGCTGACCGGTCGCGGCTACGCCCCCGACGAAGCTCCGCTCGCCGTCGCGCTCCCACGGCTCCCGGGCGAGACGGCGCCGCCCACGGTCGGCATCTGGCGGCGCGACGGCCACGCCTTCCTCGACGCCGCCGTCGCCGGTCGTCTGCGCGACGACGTCGACGAGCGCTGGCAGGCCCTCGCCGCCGGCGACGCCCGCGGGCCCCGCGTCGGCGTCGTCCTCCTCGAGGTCGAACCGCTCGGCGGCCCGCGCCGCGCCGAGATGCCGACTGAGCTGCGCCTCGCGACCCTCCGTCCCGGCGCCGAGCCGCCCCGCCACACCGCGACCCTCGCCGTCAACAACGACGGCCTCTTCGACGTCACCGCCCTCCTCCCCTGACCAACCCTGCACGCTTGTCTCGTATAGCGAGACAAGCGTGCAGGGTTCAGGTACCGGGCTCGCCCTCGAGGTGAAGGGCGCGCTCGGCCTTCTCCATCTCCGCGTTCAGCTCTTTGCTGCGCGCGTGGAAGAAGGCGCCGAAGGAGCCGGCCAGGGAGGCGACGACGAAGATCGCCCAGAGGTCGAAGACCAGCTCGAGGATCTTGCCGAGGTTCGTCGCCGGATTGGCGACCGAGGAGCCGGTGAGGAGCTGTGACGCAGAGAAGAGGAAGGCGTCGAAGAGGGAGTGGATTTCCGTGCCCTTGGCGCCGTGCTCGGTGAGATACGTGACCAGAGTGCAGACGATGGCGAAGATCGCGGTCACGCCAAAGATGGCGAGGATGCGGCGCCGCAGGTGGTAATGGGTCTTGGTCGAGCCGCGGGCGACCGCGATCGCCTCGCGCGAGGCGTGTTTGATCGGCCGGTGTCGCTCCACCCGCGGAAGTATCGAGTGGTATACGGATGGCATGACGAACACCGACGCCGAAGGGATCGCCGCCTGGGCGAGCGCCCACGAGATGACTCTGGAAGACGGAGTCCACCTGCCGCGCACCACGCCGCTCCTCGCCGAGGGCGAGGTGCACGCGGTCGATGCGCTGGCCGGCGGCTGGCTCTCCAAATACGTCGAAGCGAAGATCGCGCTGATCGACCGCGACGGCGGCCACTTCACGGTCGCCGTCACCCACGTGCCGAAGGCCAAGCGCTTCGTCCCCTGGATGCTCTGCCATCGGACCGAGGACGAGCACCTGCTCGGACGCGCCGCGAGGACGCTGATCGGCGGCGGCCCGGCGATCGACCTTGGCAGCGCCGAATTCGACCAGCACTACCGCGTCTACGCGGCGACCGAGCGCGACGACATCTGGTTCCACGAGCTCTTCTCGCCCGCCTTCATCGTCTTCCTGATCGAACAGGCACCGAAGGGATTCGCCTTCGAGTACGTCGAAGGGACGCTCTGCGTGAGCCTGCTCGGGCAGCAGACCGTCGCCGAGGACCTCGACGGGCTGCGCGACGCGACGGTCGAGCTGGTGCGGCGCATCCGCGCCGAGATCAGCGAGCGGCTCGGCCCCG
>JAFDWD010001094.1 GCA_018268695.1 Actinomycetota bacterium | reverse complement strand
GACCCGCCAGATCCCGCTGATCTCGGGTTGAAGGAGCGGGCGATCGAGGGCTCCTCCGTCGTCGACGTAGACCTCGACCATCCCGTCCTTCTTCGCGGTGAGCGACGCCTGGGCGAAGTTGACGTGATGGCGGAAGATGCCCTTGATGTCACCCGCGACCACCTCCAACATCGGCCCGTCGAGGCGAAGGACGAAGCCCTCGTAGACGAGTTCCGGCTCCACGACGGCGATCCTACAGCGGCCGAAGCCCGATCCCGGGCGACACCTCAGGTCGGCGGGGCCGTCTGGCTCAGGACGGCGGCCAATGCCAGGGCGACCCCGAGGATCACGACCTCTCCGGTCAGGGTCTCGCGCAGGCCGCCACCCGCCGCCCCGAGGGCCACCCGAGGCACGACCGAGTACCGGTGGTAGGCAGCGAGTGCGATCGCGACCACGAAGACCGCCGCCTTGCCGACGAGCACCAATCCGTAGCTCGACGTGACGATCGCCGAGAGGGAGGGCAGCTCGCCGATCGCGACACCGACGCCGGCTCCGGCGAGCACCACGACCAGCGCCGGGGCCATCGCGGAAAACCGGAGCAGGCAGGCACGGAAGAGCTCCGCCCGCTCCGGGCGAGACCGGACGCCCGTCGCAAGTGCCACCAGCGCGACCAGTCCACCCACCCAGAGGGCGGCCGCGAGCAGATGTGCGTAGTCCGCGAGGAGCAGCAGCGTGCCCCCGGCGGCCGGATGCCCTGCCCAGCTCAACCCGAAGGCGATCGCCAACGACGCGACCCCGGCAACCGCCGACAGCGCCTCGCGGCGACGGGGATAGACCCACGCACCGACGATCAGGGCGATCACCCCGATCCAGGCGAAGCACGAGTAGGTGAATGCCTGGCCGAAATGGGTCGAGAGGCGGATCGGGATGATCTCGGCGTCGACGAAGTCCGCGACGCCGCCACCGGCCACGGGGTAGGCGCCGACCAGGAACGCGAAGAACGCGGCGTGGAGTGCGACGACAGCGCCGATCGCGGCGATCCCGATGGCGATCCGTCCCTCGTCCTCCCCGCGCCGGCCGATCCTCCGCATCGCCGGCGCCGTGATCAGCGACCGGAAGACCAACGTCCCACCGCTGAGTGCGATGCCGATGAACTCGAGCCAGACGAGGATCTCCGGAGCCAGCGGGATCCCGACGTCCCCGGCCGGCACGGGCGCGACGGGCTGGGCGTCGACGCCGAAGCTGAACGCGCCCTCGGTGACGTGCCCGTCGTCGGCGGCGACCATCCGCCAGCGGATCGTGTAGCTGCCCTTCGGACCCCGGTCGAGGGGCACCGTCACCGTCGAACCCGACACCTGCGGCGCCTGCGCCAGGTCGCGGCCCTGCGGCGTCAGCACGGAGACCTCGGCGAGGCCGGGGACGACGTCCTCGTCGAAATCGAGCGTGAGATCAGCGGGCTCTTCCCTCACGACGGCACCGAAGCTCGGGGTCGAGGTCTCGAGGACGGCGTGTGCCGACGACACCGCCGGGAGCACGAGCAGGAGCAGGGCGGCGAGACCCACCGACGCCGATGCACGGCGTATCGCGGCGAGCCCCGTGAACGAAGGGGTCATGACGCCGCCGCCACGGGGATCGCGATCAGAAGAAGGGCGAAGGCCGCGAGCGCCGGTAATCCGAGCGGGACCGCCGCGACTCTCGGCCATCGCAGCCGTAGGAGCTCGAGCAGCCCACCGGCGACCAGGAGCAGTCCCATCGCCAGATGCCATCGAGCCCCCTGGCCTTCGGGGTCGATCTCGACGTGGACGAGGAACAGGAGCCCGCAGCCGAGGATCGCGAGCGGCAACACGTAGTCGAGCCAGGGCCTCTCGTAGACGCCGCGGCGGCGGGCGAGCTCGAGGGCGCCTGCGGCGAGGAGGAGGTCGCCCCAGAGGAAGTGCACGAGCATGTCGTGGACGACGTCGGCGAAGATCACGGTCGCCCAGACACCTGCCCCACCGATCATCAGTGCCCACCCGATCAGGGGCGAGCGGGACCGGGCCGGCCGACCGTCACGTCCGATCAGCGGCAGGTACTCGTCGAGGATGATCGCCAGGAACAGCGCTCCGAGGATCCAATGCCCTCGGGCGATCTGGATCTGCGGCAGGATCAAGTGCAGCGACTCCGGTAGAAGATCCACATCCCGACCAGGGCCAGCACGACCGGTGGCTGGTCGAGGTCGTAACCGATCCCGGCGGGCGAGAGAGCGCAGGAATCGAGGCCGCGGACGGTCGCCCACACGATCGCGGCCACGAGCAGAAGGACGGCGGCCGCCACCCGCAGCCAGGACCGATCACGCCACGGTGACCACTTACCCAGGCTCGTCATCTCGACCGGGTGCGCAGACTAACAGGAGGGTCGACGTGGGCAGGTCTCGTCCGGAAGGAGCCCTGAATGCTTTATGCGCCTCGTGCGTTCTGTCCGGAAAACCGTCAAGTTTTCGGCCGCCGGACTCGATGAAGGTCTGGCCATGGCAAAGCTCAACCGCAACCGACGCGCGGCGCTTCGCGTCGCAGGGACCCTGGTTGTCCTTGGCTTCTTGGCGTTCACGGTCCACGCCATCACCGGCCTGGGCTCGGAAGCCCTGTTCGGCACCTGGGTCTACTGCGCGGTCATGGCCGGTGCCGCGGCCTCCTGTCTGACCCGCGCCGCTCTCGTTCGCCGTGAGCGCCGGGCCTGGCTCCTGATCGGCGCCGGTCTCCTGATCTGGACCGGCGGCGAAATCTATTACGAGATCGCCCTCGCGATCTCGGGCTCGGTGCCGATCCCCTCGCCCGCAGACGCGGGCTACCTCGCCTTCTACCCGCTCACCTACGCCGGCCTGATCGTCTTGCTGCGCGAGCGGATCGGCTCCTTCCCGGCCACCCGCTGGCTCGACGGCCTGATCGCGGGCCTCGCGGTCGCCGCGGCCACCGCCGCCCTCGCCCTCGGCCCGATCGCCGCCGCCTCGAACGGCGGCTCGAGCCTGGAGACCGCCACCAACCTTGCCTACCCGATCTGCGACCTGACCCTGCTGGCCTTGGTCGCCACGGCCGCCTCCTTCACCGGCTGGCGCCCGGGCGCCACCTGGTCGCTCCTCGGAGCGGGCATGGTCGTGCTCGCCGCCTCAGACGTGGCCTACCTGCTGCAGTCGGCCCAGGGCACCTACGTCGAAGGCGGCATTCTCGACGCGGCCTGGCCGCTCGGTGCCCTCCTTATCGCGGGCGCGGCCTGGGTGCGCCCGCCCGCGCGGCGGCAGGTGGTGGCGCGCGGCATGCGGGTCGCCGCGGTGCCGATCGCCGCCGCGCTCCTGGCGATGGGCGTGCTGGCCGCCGAACGGGCCGGACATCTGCCCGCCGCCGCCGAAGTGCTCGCCTTCATCACCCTCCTGGCGGTGATCGCCCGCCTCGCGCTGGCCCTGCGCCGCGCGAGCGAGAACCTCGCGGGCTCCGAACGCGAGGCCACCACCGACGAGCTCACCGGTCTCGCCAACCGCCGGGCGCTGATGGCCGACCTCGCCGCCGCGGTCGATCGCGCACCCGCCGCGGGCAACTCCCACCTCCTGGTGATGTTCGACCTCGACGGCTTCAAGGTCTATAACGACTCCTTCGGCCACCCGACCGGCGACGCGCTGCTGGCCCGCCTCGGCGTCCGCCTGGAGCGCTTCGCGGCCCCCTACGGCCGCGCCTACCGGCTCGGTGGCGACGAGTTCTGCCTACTGGCCGAATGCAGCCCCGCCGCGGTCGAGCCGATCCTCGCCGGCGCAGGCGCGGCGCTCGCCGAGCGTGGGGAGGGCTTCGAGATCTCGGCCTCCCAAGGCAGCGTGCTCGTCCCCAGCGAGGCCGCCACGGTCAAGGACGCAATGCAGCTCGCCGACCGGAGGATGTACGCGGACAAGGTGAGCGAGCGGGCCTCCGCGGGCTCGCAGTCGCGTGACGTGCTGCTGGCGGCGCTCCGCGAACGCACGCCGCTCCTGGCCGAGCAAGCCGTGGACGTGGCGGATCTTGCCCTCGCCATCGCCGAGGAGCTAGGCATGTCGGCCGAGGAGCGCGACGAGACCTCCCGCGCCGCCCAACTCCACGAGGTCGGCAAGATGGCGATCCCCGACGCGATCCTCGCCAAGCCCGGACCGCTCGAGGACTCCGAGTGGGAGTTCGTCCGGCGCCACCCGCTGATCGGCGAGCGGATCATCGGCTCCGCCGCCGCTCTGGTCCCGGTGGCCCGCCTGGTGCGCTCGGTCGGCGAGCGCTTCGATGGCGGCGGCTACCCCGACGGCCTCGAGGCCGAGCAGATCCCGCTCGGCTCACGGGTCGTCGCGGTCAGCGCCGCCTACGCCGCGATGGTCTCCGAGCGTCCTCACGCGGTCGCGATGCGCCCGGCGCGGGCGCTCGAAGAGCTGCGACGCGGCGCCGGAGAGCAGTTCGATCCGGCGGTGGTCGAGGCGTTCGGGCGGGTGTCGGCGCACCGCGAGGCCCAGGCGTACGAGCAGACCACGGCCGCACAAGTGCCCGGCCGTCACTCGAAGGAGGGCCGATGGCGCTGATCGACACCGGGCCCGAATCGCCGCCACGATCCGCGCCCGCCCGGAGGCGGAAGAGGCAACGGTTCCGCCTCCTTCGCGCGCTGGAGGAGCTCGGTCAGGGCAGGGTCGGGCTGCTCTACCTCGGGGACCCTCGAGATCATCGTCGACCGAAAGATCGGCGGCGCCTCGGCGGGTGAGCCTCTACCGATCCACGCTCAGCTCGAGCTTCACCTCGCACATGTCAACCGACACTCGGGTGCCCGGGGTGTCTGAGGCATCCATCGCCTCGAAGGCGCGGGCGCCCGCCTCCATGTCCTCGGCGGTGGCGAATTCCTGGAGGACTACCGCCGTCCCCTGTGCGGTGTCGGTGAGGATCGTCAGACCGGTCGAAGGGATGCCGGGCGGCGGACCGTCCGACTCCTCGATCCTGGCAAGCAGGGCCTCCATCCGCTCGGCCGATACGTCGGCGAACCTGACGGCGCGTACGAACATGACACGACCTCCTCTGGTGGTGGGATACGAACCTATCCCGCACTCCCGGAGCGCGCCAGGGTCAGCGAGGCGCCGGCGTCCGCACGTCCTGGTGACGACCCCGGCCGAACCCACCTGTTCCGGGGTCGTCATTTGCGTCCCCCTTGACAGGGCGCGACCGACTCGGTTGGTTATCCCCGCGCTTTCCCCAAGGCGCATATCGCGGCGCCCGCCGCGTTCTCCTCCGAAGTGTCGCGGCGGGCGCCTGCATGCCTCCTTGCTCGCGGCACTTGCCAGACCCTCCCCGGGGGCCTGGCCGGCTCGCCAGCTTTAGCCGAACCTATTCGGGACTCAAGGCGACCGTCAAGCCTCCAACCGAGGTGCTTAATGACCGGACAATCTGGACCCGCAGGATGAAAGGACCGGAAGGTCCGGCGGTGTGCCTTCGGGGACACGGCGCGACTCGGCGAGCCGTTTCGTAGTTCGGCGAGGCTGAGCAGAAGGCGCCCGGCCGCCTTCACCGAATGAAAATCTCTGAGTGGACGACGGTCCGGATACTACGCGCAGTGACCATCTACAGCGCGCGTATCTACGACCGCTCGCGCGGGCGCTTCATCTTCACTGCGCCGGGGATCCGAGACCCTCATCGCCTCGGACAGGTGACCGCGGGCGCGATGGCCGCGCTGGTGGCCCGAGACGGCCTGGACCCGGATCTTCTCGACCTCGAGTGCAGCGTCCTCGAGCGTGGCACCTACCGAGAGCTGACAGCGAGCGAGCGCCGGGCGATGATGGCGGGGGCCGAGCAACTGCAGGTCAGCCTGGATTGCTGAGATCGGGTCCGACGCGACGTGTGTCCGATGGACGCTGACGCATCTGGCAGCGACCGCAAAGATCTCGGCGCTCCGGCCGTCCCGGAATCATGGTTCGACCGGGACGACGAGTGGCCGGGGCCGGACTTGAACCGGCGACACCTCGATTTTCAGTCGAGTGCTCTACCAACTGAGCTACCCAGCCGCAGCGGCTAATCGTACCGGCGTCGGGGTGCTCGGCGGCGGCCGGTGATTGCATGCGGGGGTGCGGATCGTTCGGGTCGCCCTCCTCTGTGCCGTCGTCGTGGCGGCCGGCGTGCTGCTCGTCTCGGGCGGGTCGGACGCCGGGCCACAGACGCCTCCGGCGCTGCCGGGCCTGCCGCCGCCGTTCCTCGGCACGGCCGTGACCGGGGACGGAGGGCTGACCGCGGCGATCGACGCCTACGGTGACGTGGTCGACCTGCGGGCGGGGCCGGCGGGCGGGGCGCTGATCGACAATCCCTCCGATCGCCAGGCGGCCGGCACGGTGCCTGAAGACACGGGGATCGTGCCGCGGGTCGATGGCGAGGCGATGTGGGAAGCGGACGCGGTGACGCAGCGCTACCTCCCGGGGACGAACGTGGTGCGGACCGTGGCGCGATTCGGGGAGCGGCGCGTGGTGATGACGACGGCGGCGTCCGGCCAATCGCTGGCGGTCTCCATCGGTTCGCGACCGAAGGCGGATCTTTCGCTCGACGTCAACGTCGATGGGATTCGCTGCGCGCGCGATAGGCGGGCGGGACTGCTCGACCTCGTCTGCGGGTCGGGTCGAGCGGTCCCGCCCGCTCCCGCCGCGGCGGCAAGAGAGACGATCGCCTCTGCCACCACCGCGGCGAGGCATTGGCTCGCCGGATCGCGATCGCTCGGCTCCGCGTCCCACGGAACGCCGCGCTGGGCGAGCGCGATGTACGAACGCTCCCTGCTCACGATCCACGCCCTGACCTCGCGGAGGACCGGCGCCGTCGCGGCAGGTGCGCGGGACGGGTGGGCCTACGTCTGGCCTCGCGACGCCGCCACCGCCGCGCTCGCCCTCGAGGCGTCGGGCCACCGCGCCGAAGCTCGGAAGGTCGCCCAGTTCCTCACCGGCCTCGACCTGAGCGCCGCGGCCCGCTTCACCGAATCCGGCGCACCGGTCTCCGACCGCGCCGCCCAGGGAGACGCCTTCGGCTGGACCACCGTCGCCGCCAAGGCAACGGGCATCAAGCCCCCCCGAGGCCCGTACGAGTGGCAAGACCGAGCCGACTACCAAGAGTCCTCCCCCGGCAACTACCTCGGCAACGCCCTAGCCGCCGCCAGCTCCGATGTTGATGGGCCGAAAAGTCCAGACATACTTGACTTTTCGGCCCATCAACATGGGGGTCTCTTCCGGGCGGAGGGGGAGGCGGGGTCGGGGCTCGACTCCGCCGCGGGGTGGGCGGTGCGGCCGTTCGGGCTTCGCGTGCTCTTTCCCGCGGCGGAACGGACGCTGCTCTCGCTCGCCGCGCAGGGGACGCGGTACGGCATCACTCCCGGCGAAGGGTGGGAAGGCGGCGACGATCCTTGGACCGCGCCGACGGCATGGAGCGCGTGGGCGCTCGCCGGACTCGGCGATCGAAAGGCGGCGCTCTCGCTGCTCGGAGACCTTCGCCGGGCCACGACGCCCGCCGGCGACCTCCCGGAGCGGATCGGCCTCCACACCGGCATCCCGACCTCGACCACTCCCCTCCTCTGGTCGAGCGCCTTCGCCGTCCTCGCCCTGCGCGAAATTTGGCCTTAGGACCTATCCCGGTAGGAGCGTGCCACTGGGCCGGTCCAGGACCAAGCGGGGCGGTTGCGGCGTGGATTCCGCATGGCGGCGCCATGCGGGAGACGCGACGGAGCCGGATCCGCGCCGTGTCCTGGGCCGGATCCAGGGGTGCGGTCCTACCGGGATAGGGCCTTAGGGCACGCGCCAGCGGTGTAGTGAGTTGCGGTAGGCGAGCGTCCGCCCCGCCCCCGCGTCGCGGACGACGAAGCTATGGGCGCTCCCCGGCGCCTCGCCGATCAGGCGGTCGATCAGCTCGGCGTTCGCCGGGCCGCCGGAGCCGCGGCCCAACCACTCCTCGAAGTCGATCACAAAGGGGACCTCGCGGCGCTGGTCGGGGACGAGCCCGGCGCGCTCGGCCAGGGCCTCGATCCGCGACGGCGTCAGCAGCGCCCAGTGTGAGGGGTCCCGCAGCCGCTCGATCTCTTCCTGCCACGCCTGCGCCTCGCCGTCATCGTCGGTGACGAAGTCGGAGACGATGACCCAGCCACCCGGCCGAACCACGCGCCGCATCTCCTCCAGCACCCTCGCCGGCACCGGGATGTGGTGGAGGCTGAAGCGGGTGATCGCGCCGTCGAAGGTATCGTCGGGAAGGTCGAGCGCGGTCGCGTCGCCGACCTCGAAGCTCACGTTGTCGACGCCGGCCACGGCCGCGTCGGCCCGCGCCTTCTCGACCATCGCGGGAGTCAGGTCGAGGCCCGTCACCGAGGCGACCCGTGGCGCCAGGGCCCGTCCGATCAGCCCCGACCCGCAGGCGATCTCGACCCATCGGGCCTGCGGATCGGCGGGCACCAGATCCACCACCACGTCCAGCGTCTCCGCGAGGCTCATCGTCGGGCTGCGCGCGAAGGAGTCGGCCTGAAAGGCGAACTCGTCGCGGATCGAGGCGCTGTGGGAATCGGTGGTTTCGCTCATCGGGCAATCCTAGGAAACGGTCGGCGTTTGGCAGGCTTGATCGATGCGTGTCAGACCCGTCACCGAGGCGGAGCTGACCGAGCGACTGCGCGAGCGCCTCGAAGGCGGGGGCCTTCTGCTCGCGCTCGAAGACGATGAGGCCGGGGACACGCCGCTGGTCGGCCACCTCGACTTCCGCCCCACCCGCACCGAAGGCGTCTGGTCCTTCGGCATGCTCGTCCTGCCCGAGCACCGCGGCAAGGGTGGCGGGCGCCTGCTCCTCGAGGCGGCGATGGCGGCGCGGCCGCCCGATGCCCACAAGATCGAACTCGAGGTCTGGCCGCACAACGAGGCGGCGATCGGTCTCTACGAGCGGATGGGCTTCGAGCGCGAGGGCCTGCGCCGGGACCACTACCGTCGCAAGGACGGTGCGCTGCAGTCCTCGGTAGTCATGGCGCGCCTCTTTCCCGCGGCCTACTGAAGCTCGGCGAGCGCCGCGGCGACGGCCTCCTCCGGCGTCTCGGCCGGGATCACGCCGGGCGCACCCTCCATCCGGTCGCGGCCGACCAGCGCCCAGCTGCGCAGCGCGACAACGGTCCGCCCGATCGCCCGCGCGTGCCCGATCTCCGAGAGCGTCCCCCACTCCCCGCCGATCGCGATCACGACCTCCCCCGACCCGACGACCGCCAGGTTCCGCGCGTGCCCGATCCCGGTCGCGACCACATGCGTCAGATCCGGGTTACCCCCGTCCATCTCACTCCCCGGCAGCACCCCGATGACCTGCCCACCCGCCGAGGCCGCCCCGCGGCTGACGGCCCCCATCACCCCGTTTCCACCCCCGCAGACAACAGTGGCCCCCGCCTCCGCCAGCAGCCGTCCCACCTCCTCGGCCAGCCGCCAAGCCTCGGACCCGTTCCCAGCTCCCCCCGCCCCGATGACAGCAACCTGCCTGTTCAAGCGGCGCGCCTGACGTCGGTGCGAGCCGCCTGCATCTGCCCCATCAGCTCCAAGGCCCCGGCCTTATGCAACGGTTCGTTCAAGTTCCCGCACTTCGGACTCTGCACGCACGACGGACACCCACTCTCACAAGGACACTCCGCGATCAGGCGCTCGGCGTCCCCCAGCAGCCGCTCGAACTCGTCGTAACCCCGTTTGGTGATCCCGACCCCGCCCGGGTGCCCGTCGTAGATGAAGATCGTCGAGCGCCCGGTCTGGAAGTGGACGTTGGTGGAGAGCCCACCGATGTCCCAGCGGTCGCACATCGCGATCAGCGGCAGCACCGCGATCTGCCCGTGCTCGGTCGCGTGCAGGGCGCCGAGCAGGACGTCGGGCGGCAGCGTGCCGAAGTTGCCGTCGGGTAGGACGTACCAGAGCGCCTGGGTGACGAAGCTCTGCTCGGGCAGCTCGAGCGCGACGATGTCGATCGGTTCGTTGTCGGAGATCGACACCCGCTGGAAGGCGATCACCTGCTCGGTCACCGACACCTCGCCGAAGTTCAGCTGCACCCCGGCGACCTCACGCTGCTCGTGGACTCGCTCGATGTAGATGTCGGTCTCTTTTTTCGGCCGCGTGTACCAGTCGCCGTCGAAGGCGGAGACCAGCGCCCGCCGTTCGCGGACGTCAAGCTGCTCCACTTCATAGGAGCGCCCGAGGTGCAGGTAGATCGCCCCCGGATGGATCGTGGTGAAGGCCCGCTCCGCCTCGACCAGGCCGAGCATCTCCCCCGAGCCGCGCTCGATCACCGCAACCGACTCGGCCGAGGCCGAGCGCAGCGGGATCCGCGAGGCGACGAACTCGTTGCGCCCCGGCGCGAGGCGCCCGCGCGCCTTGCGCAGCTCCCCCGCTTCCAGCAGCCGCTGCGCCCGCTCCCGCCAGCCCTCGCCGAAGAACTCGTCGTCGGCATCGCTCAGCGGGATCTCATACGCCGCCGCGATCAGGTGGCGCATCGCGATCTGATCGTTGCCGTGGTCGAGGATCGCTCCCTCGACCGGCCGCCCGAGGAACTCCTCCGGATGCCGGCAGAAGAACTGGTCGAGCGCGTCCTGCCCGGCGACGTAGACCGCGAGGCCGCGCCGCCGCCGCCCCGCCCGTCCCCACATCTGCCGCAGCGACGCGACGGTCCCCGGGAAGGTGACGCAGATCGCCGCGTCGAGCTCCCCCACGTCGATGCCCAGCTCGAGCGCGTCGGTCGCCACCACCGCCAGCAGCTCCCCGCGCGAGAGCCGGTCCTCGATCTCGCGCCGCTGCTGCGGCGTGTAGCCGCCGCGGTAGGGGGCGATCCGCGCGGCCAGCTCCTTCTTCCCCCGCCGCTCCAGGTTTTCGCGGGCGAAGCGCTGGATCAGCTCGATGCCCCGCCGCGATTTGAGGAAGCAGATCGTCCGCACGCCCTGGGTGACGAGCTCGGCGAGCAGGTCGGCGGCCTCGGCCAAGGCGGAGCGCCGCGCGCCGGTCGCCTTGTCGATCAGCGGCGGGTTCCACATCGCCACCTCGCGCCCCGCCCGCGGCGCGCCGTCGTCGTCGATCAGCTCGAACTCGGTCCCGACCAGGCGTTCGGCGAGCTCCTCCGGATTGGCGATCGTCGCCGAGGCGAGCAGGAAGCGCGGGTCGGCCCCGTAGGCGCGCGCCGTCCGCCGCAGCCGCCGCAGCACGTTGGCCACGTGGGAGCCGAAGACGCCGCGGTAGGTGTGCGCCTCGTCGACGACGACGAACTCCAGGTTGGCCAGGAAGTCACCCCATTTGCGGTGGCTGGGGAGGATCCCGACGTGCAGCATGTCGGGATTGGTGAGGATCAGGTTCGATTTGCGGCGGATCGCCGGGCGCTCCTCCTTCGGCGTGTCGCCGTCGTAGATCGCCTCGCGCAGCCCGGGTGGGCGCAGCTGGGCGAGCTTACGCGCCTGGTCCTGGGCGAGCGCCTTGGTCGGGTAGAGGTAGAGCGCCCGGGCTTTCGGCTGCCGCGCGATCCGGTCGAGCACCGGCAGGTTGAAGGCGAGGCTCTTGCCCGAGGCGGTGCCCGAGGTGACGATCAGGTTCGACTCGGGCGCCGTCTCCCAGGCGCGCAGCTGGTGTGAGTAGAGCGACTCGATCCCGGCGGCGCGCAGGCGCTTGACCAGGTCCGGGGCCAGGTCGGCCGGCAGCGCGACCGGCTTCGCCGAACGATCCGGCTCGGAGGCTTCGGCGACGATCCGCCCGTCCCGTCGCGCCGGCGCGATCGCCACCCCCCACTGCGTGTCGATGATCTGGGAGCGCGCCATCAGCCGCCTCGCACGACCTCTCCGGCCAGGCGCATCGCCTGCAGGCTGGTGCGGTCGTGGATCCGCAGGATGTCGGCGCCCTCACGCACCGCGAGCGTCGTCGCCGCGACCGTCCCCCACTCGCGCTCGCCCGCCGGCCACCGCTCCTCCCACGACCCGGCGAGAACCGCCCCGATGAAGTCCTTGCGCGACAGCGACACGTACAGCGGCAGCCCGAGGGCCTTCAGCTCGGCGAGGCGGCGCATGATCTCGAGGTCCTGCTCGGGCGAGAGGTCGAAGTCGAGGCCCGGGTCGATCGCGATCTGCTCGTCGCGCACCCCCAGCTCCCGCATCCGCTCCACCCTCCGCTCGAACCACTCCACCATGTAGGAGACCACGTCGTCGTACTCGCGCCAGGGCCGGTCGACCCGCGGTGGCCCCTCGATGTGCATCAAGACATAGCCGGCCCCCGTCTCGGCCACCAGCTCGAACATCTCGTCGCACCCTCCGGAGATGTCGTTGACGCAGACGGCCCCCGCGTCGAGCGCCCGCCGCGCGGTCTCGACCTGGAAGGTGTCGGCGGAGATCGGCACGCCCGCCCCGACCAGCCCCGCCACCGCCGGGACCAGCGCCGCGCACTCGTCCTCGACTCCGACCGGCGGCCCGCTGCGCGCCGCCACCGCGCCCACGTCGAGCATGTCGAATCCGGCTTCGACGAGCCGTTTGCCGTCGGCGATCGCCTGCTCCGGAGTGCCGCTGCGGGCTCCCTCGAACATCGAATCGACCGTCACGTTGACGATCCCCGCGCCGACCGGTCGGGCCAGATCCAGAGTCATGTCGCGCAGCCGCCACTCCACCATCGCTACCGTAGCGAGCGGCCGATGTCGCTCGCCTGCGTGTACACCGACCTGGACGGGACCCTTCTCGGGAGGGGAGGCGCCCTCTTTCTCGATCGCGAGGGGAACTTCTCGATGGCACAAGCCCGCGCGCTCGAGGCGTGCGCCCGCGCCGGGGTGGAAGTCGTGATCATGAGCGGCCGCCGCGAGCCCCAGGTCCACGAGGCCGCCCGGCTGATGGGCCAGCGCTCCTACATCTTCGAGGCTGGCTGCGCCTTCGCCATGGACGGCGAGGTGACGCTCCTCACCGGGGAGCTACAACCCGACGAATACGAGGGCACGGTCTACGAGCAGATCGAGCGCCGCGGCATCCCCGACATGCTCTTCGAGCACTTCCAGGGGCGGCTCGAGTACCACTCGCCCTGGCACCACGGCCGCCAGCACTCCCACCTCTTCCGCGGCAAGGTCGACGTCGACGAGGCCAACGCCCTGCTGGGCGAGCACGGCGACGACGACCTCCGCTTCCTCGACAACGGCGCGATCGGCACGCCGATGAAGACGGTCGACGGACAGACGCACGCCTACCACCTGGTCCCGCGCACGGTCTCCAAGGCGGCCGCCGTCGCCGCCCACGCCCGCGCCCGCGGCTTCGCCACCGAGGACTGCATCGCGGTCGGGGACTCGGTCGAGGACCTCGAGGTCGCCGCCGCGGTCGGCCGCTTCTTCGTCGTCGCCAACGGCCCCTCCGAGGACCCCGGACTGCGCGCCTACCTGCCCCAGTTCGGCAACGTGAGCGTCACCGAGAGCACCAACGGGGACGGCTTCTACGAAGCGGTCGTGACGTCGTTGATGGAGCGCTGAGGACGCGGCTCCGGGCCGATCCGGGGCGCCTCCGGGTTGAGCGCCGGCGCGGCCGGCTCGTGGGACTCCTGCACCGCCGCCTGGCGTCGCGGGCGCTTGATCCGCCAGTACTCCGCCCCGAAGTAGGACCCGACCACGAGCGCCGCCGCCAGCGCCTGCGCGACCAGGCCTTCCACCGTCGGGAAGACCGCGAACCAGAGCCCGATCCAGCCGGGGATCGAGAGGGCCACCGTGGTTTCCGGAAGCCAGCCCGCCAGCTGCATCTCCTGCACCGACTCGCCGACCATCACGATCAGGACGATGCCGAGCATCACACCGGTCAGGACCAGCATCCGCTTGTAGGGCATGTGCTTGTGGGCGAGGAAGGTGATCACGCCGACCACGGCGGTCAGCGAGAGGCCGAGGGCGACACCCTCAAGCACCGTCCCGGCCCCGTAGGAGAGCCGCAGGTTCTGGAGGAAGAGGACGACCTCGAAGCCCTCGCGGTAGACGGAGGTGACGCCGAGGAGGATCAGCCCCCACATCGCGGCGCGGCGGCCGTCGACGCCGCCGGACTCGGCGCCCGAGAGGATTTTCTTTTTCTGCCGGTTGCGGTTCTGGATCCAGCCGGTCCAGTAGACCTTGTGGAAGAACCAGTTCATCACCACGAGCAGGACGATCACGGCGAGCAGGCCGGTCGCCGCCTGCACCGCGAGCCCGCCGCCGCCCAGCTGTCCGAGGACCCAGGCGGCGAGGAACCAGGTGGCGACGCTGGCGAGGAACCCGCCCGCCGCGCCCAGCGCGATCGGCTTGCGGTAGACCTGCGCGGCGCCGACCATGCTGGCGGTGACGGCGGCGAGGACGAGGATCGTCTCGAGGCCCTCGCGGAAGACCAGCAGGGCGCTGTCGAGCACGACCGCGCCGTGGCTCAGGTGCTCGTTGGCGCTCGGTTCCGGCGTGCCGCCGTGGGCGCTGAACGCGCTCCACGCAAGTAGCGCGACGAGGAGGCCGCCCAGGTAAAGTGGCCAATGGCGCCGCAGCGATTGTCCGGTCGCCGTTAAGACCGTAGATATTAGGGAACCCTGATCAGGGGCGCCTAAAAGGAGGGTAAGTTGGCAGCCGACGCGACCGTCGCGGAGCAGGAGTACCTCGAGTCGATGTTCTGGATCGACGAGGCCGGCCTGCCGATGACCGGTGCCAACATCGCCCGCGCGATGCAGCTCTCCGCGCCGACCGTCCACGAAATGGTCGGCCGCCTGGTCAAGGACGGCTACGTCGAACGCAACCCCGACAAATCGCTCGCCTTCACCGAGGGCGGTCGCGAGAAAGCCTCCTACATCGTCCGCCGCCACCGCATGATCGAGCGCTTCCTCACCGACGTGCTGAAGATCCCGTGGGACGAGGTCCACGAGGAGGCCGAGCGGATCGAGCACGCGATGTCGCCGGTCCTCGAGGAGCGCATGCGCGCCGCCATCGGCGACGCCACCACCTGCCCCCACGGCCACCCGATCGTCGAGGGCATCCGCGAGCGCGGCTCCCTCCTCGCCGACGTCGAGGTCGGCGCCGACGTGGTCGTCCTGCGCTTCGAGAACGAGGCCGAGGAGCTTCTCCACTACCTGATGGACGCCGGCCTCCACCCCGGCCTCGCCGGCAAGGTCTCCGAGTCCGATAAAGATCACGTCACGATCAAGGCCGACGACGGCGACCACGTCGTCACCTACAGCGTCGCCGAGACCGTCTCGGTCCGCGCCGACCCCGCCCCGCCCCCGCGCGCCGCGATCCCCGAGCAGCTGGTGCTCTCGAGCGACCGCTACGGGCGGTAGACGAGTCCCGGAGGCAAGGGACGCAAGGGCTGGCGGCCAACACGGCCGTCTCGGCCACGGCCCTGGCTGGCTGTGGCCGTGGCCGAGACGGCCGGGTCTTCGGGAGGGGATGAAGGATCGTCGCGTCCGGGTGACGCGAGGCGCACGCAAGGGACACGAATCCGTCACCGATGTGTCACGGCGTCACAGAGAGCGTGAGAACTCCTGGATCCGGTGCGTGTCGCACGACACCGGATTCAGCGCTGCATGGGTTTTCCACGCCATAGGGTGGAAAAGGCATGCAGCGGCATCTGGGCCGCGACGGGACCATCGCGGAAGGCCACGGATCGGCCGAGGCCTGGCATCTCACGCACGGACCTGCGGAGGAACACCGCACCCCCGCACGTCCTGGGCGTCTCATGGAGGTCACAGCCTGCCAGGACCTCCATGAGACGCCCAGGACTTCCCGCCCACCGCGACCACCTCCGTCGGCAGGGGGACAGCGGCGAGGTCCACCGGCACCCAGCCGCGCCCGACCGGCGCGACGATCACCACCGCGTGCTCGTCGCCGACGGCGCGGAGTTCGGAGTCCGACCAGACGACGGGCTCGCCGAAGGCCTCCTGGACCGCGGCGGAGGTCGCCTCGACATCGGTCGCGGCGACGCCGATCTCG
Organism: Actinomycetota bacterium; assembly: GCA_018268695.1. The sequence goes on along the minus strand of JAFDWD010001094.1, from coordinate 4,391 downwards.
GCAACTTCGATCAGGCGGTCCGGTCCGAAGTCCCCGCCGTCGCCCTCTGTGTGTGAGGCGGCGATCAACTCGACCACATTGCCGGCGGCGTCGAGGAAGTAGACGCTCCCGGCACCGACGTCGAGGCGGATCGGATCGCCGTCGAAGAGCAGCGGCTCCGCGCGGGGGCGCAACCACGCCGCCGCCGCGTGGATCGAGTCGCGGGGGACGTCGATCGCGAAGTGATAGCGGGCGTCGAGGCCCGGCGCGGCGGGCTCGAAGCGAATCGTCGACTCGCGCAGGCGCACCTCCACCGCGTCGTCGTCCCGGCGCACCGGCAGCCCGAGCCGCTCGCCGTAGAAGGCGGCCTGCCCATCGAGGTCCCCGCTCGCGATCGTCAGCCGACGGATCCGCATCGGATCCATCCTCCCTCATCGGCGCGGGGACGGATCAGGTTTCGATCGGGACCGCGACGAACGGTTTCGTCGTCGGCTTCTTCGAGCCCCCGGCGGGCTCGCGGGTCACCATCACCGCGGTGACCCCCTTCATGTTCTCGATCGTGGTCGAGGCGCGGCCTGCCTGATCGGGCGCGAAGAGCGCCGGGACCGGTTCGATGATGCCTTCGCGTTCCACCCAGGCCTCGAGGATGCGGCCCTTCGGCAGTGGTTCGACGCCGGTGAGATGCAGTTCTCCGCGGTCGTCTTCGGTCACCACCTTGGCGCCGATCCCGTTCGCGGCGACCGGGACTTCGGTCGTGTGCGCGCCGCCCGAGCCGCCGCCGTTGCCGACCGCGTAACCGATCCCGCCGGCGACCACCAGGATCACCAGCGCGAGTCCCGCGAGAGGCTTCCAGGTCAGCCCGCCGACGTTCAGCCCCCGCACCCAGTCGCCGAACCCGGCGCGCGCCTCGTCGCGCTCGCGTCGCTCCTCGGTCCGCGTATGGCGCTCCGCGTCCGCGGCGTCGGCGCGCACCTCGGTCATCAGGCGCTGCTTCAGCTCCGGCGGCGGCGCCTGGCGCTCGACCGCTTCCGGCAGCGCCCCCACCGCGGGCGCGAGCCAACGCAGCTCCTCCTGGCAACGCTTGCAGCCCGCGAGGTGCTGCTCGAGGTCCGGCACCTGCTCCGGGTCGAGGCCGCCGATCGCGTAGGCGGCGACTTCCTCGAGGCGCTGCTCGTGGTCGTTCGCGCTCATGCCAGTCCCTCTGCCAACTCGCCGCGGATCTTCTCCAATCCGAGGCGCATCCGTCCCTTCACCGTGCCCAGCGGCACGTTCAGCATCGCCGCGATCTCCGACTGGCTGAAGCCGCCGAAGTAGGCCAGCTGGATCACCTTCGACTGGTCGTCGGGAAGCTGGGAAAGGGCCCCGCGCACCTCACTGGCCGTCTCGTGACGCATCGCCTCCTCCTCGGTCAGCTCGTCGGACGGGCGGGACTCGAGGATCTCGTCGTCGTCGAAGGTCATCTTCGGCGCTTTGCCGGCCTTGCTGCGGAGCACGTCGATCGCCCGGTTACGGACGATCGAGAGCGTCCACGAGCGGACGCTGCCGCGGGTCGGGTCGAACTTGCCGCCGCTGCGCCAGATCGAGATGAACGCCTCCTGGATGCAGTCTTCGGCCGCGCCCCGTTCGCCGAGGATCCGGTAGGCGAGCGAGTAGGCGGCGCCGCCGTGGCGGTCGTAGAAGACTTCGAACGCCTCCGCGTCCTTGCGGCCGATCCACGGCATCAGCTCCTCGTCGGCGAGGCGCTCGGCTTTCTCTCGTCGCACGGGCATCTACGTACCCGAACCTACGGGAGCGCCTGATGTTTGGATCAATCAGGCAGGGGTACCGGCGCGCAGCCTCTCGAGCGCCGAGGCGATCCGCGCCACGCCCTCGGCCGCGTCGGCTGCGGGCACCGGCGCGAAGGAGAGCCGCAGGCTGTTGTCGCCGCCGCTCATCATGAAGTCGGGGCCGGCGACGAACGACACGCCCTCGCCTTTGGCCTCCGCCAGGAGCGCCTTGGTGTCGGTGCCCTGGGCGAGGTCGAGCCAGAGGAAGTAGCCGCCTTGGGGGACGACGAAGACGGCCTCGGGGATCCTCTCCCGCAGCGCCTCGACCAGCGCGTCGCAACGCGCCTTCAGCTCGCCTTTGACGAAGGTGATGTTCTCGTCGAGGACGCCCGACGTGCAGAGCTCGAGGACGATCGACTCGGCCAGCATGTTCGGCGAGATGTACTGCTCGTTGGCGTGCTTGGCGAGCTTCGCGATCTCCTCGGTCGGACCGACCATGTAGCCGACGCGCACCCCGGGGCTGACCGTCTTCGAGAACGACGAGGCGTGGAGCACCTTGCCGCCACTGTCCATCGAGAGCATCGTCTCCAGCGGCTCCCCCTCGAACGGCAGCTCGCGATACGGGTCGTCCTCGAAGATGAAGAAGTCGTGCTCGGAGGCGAGCTCGACCAGGCGCCGCCGCTTCTCCACCGAGAGCGTGCACCCGGCCGGGTTATGGGCGTTGGGGATGACGTGGACGAACTCGATCGGCCCGTCGGCGAGCGCGCTCTCGAGCGCCCCCACGTCGAGCCCGTCGGCCTCCAGCGGGATCGGCACCAGCTCGGCACCCAGCTGCTTCAGCAGAAGCAGCGTCCGGTCATAGGTCGGCTGCTCCACCGCCACCCGCGTCCCCGGCTTCACCAGCTGCGCGAAGAGCATCGCGCCCGCCTCGAGCGAGCCGTTGGTGACCATCACCTGCGCCGGATCGACACCTCCGTGCCGCTCCGCGATCCACTTGCAGAGCCCGGGATGCCCGATCCCCACCCCATAGGAGAGCGCCGTCTCCCAGTCGGTAGTGAGCGCGCGCTGCGCGGCCTCCTTGACCTGCTCGTGAGGAAGGATGTCTGCGCTCGGCGCCCCGCGGGCGAAGGAGATGGTGTCTGGCATAGGACGACCGAATCTAGCAACGCGCAGCAGGCGCCGGTCAGCCGGACCCGCCATATACTCGCCCGGATGCGGGGGTGGAGGGGGATTTGTGCAGCAGCGTTGACGGCCGCGATCTTCGCGCACTCGACCGCCCTGGCCGCGACGGCATCGGCCGCCGGAGAAAGAGGGCCCCTGGCCGAGCAGACCCTGCTCCGGCTGAGCGAGTTGCCGGGCGGATACGTGGTGCGGCCCGGCGGATACTGCGAGCCCGTCGAAGTGCATTCCTACACCGGCAAAAAGGCCCTCGAAGCATGGGTGAAGGCCTTTTCCCCGTTCGACTGTCACCTGGGATACAGACGCCTGTACCGGCCCACCGGAGCCGCCGCGAGCCCGCCGAGCGTGGCCACTGCCTCGGTCACCACCTCAGGCCTGGAAGCCGCTGAGGCCGCCAGGCCGGTGCTGGCGGAAATGGTCGAAAACCTCACCGAGGCCCGCCGTGCCCGGACTATTCCGACTGCCGGCACGATCGGTGACGAAACCCGGGTATTTCGCAGCCCCGAACTCGACGGCGACTACCGTCCCGAATCGTTGCCGGGAGTGACGGTCGTATGGCGCGACGGCAGCGCACTCGAGTTCGCCTATGCCGGCGGCTGGAGCTACACCGAGGACGAGCGTGCCGCCTACGCGTTGGCGGCAAAGCAGCAGGCCCACGTCGAAGCGCCGTCCCCGTACCTGGCTTCCGAAGCCGAAGATATCCCGACCTACTTCGAAAACCCCGCGCTGAAGTTGCCGACCTACTGGCTCGGGAGGACCTTCGCACCCGGCAAGGGGCTCGAAACTTCCTACTTCGGCTCGGTCCTGACCCGCGCGGAAGCCGGGCACCCTCACCCTGGCCTCGAGGGGATCGTCGAATACGCGCCGGCGCTCTCCCTCGACAGCTGGACCCCACGGGGATGGACACGCTTCGCCAAGTCCTCGGACCGTCCTCGCTCCTGGAACTGGGCCTGCACCTACTCACGTCAGGTCTCCGTGCCCCGTGGCCACGCCACCATCTACGCCGCCTTCGGTAAGGACTTCGCGTCCTGCCCCGGCTCTCCGCCACGACACCTTTCCGCCGTGGTCCACCTTCCCGGCGTGGTGGTCACGATCGGGGTGGCGACCTGTGCCTGGTGCGAAAGCGGGACTCTGAGTTACGAATCGGTACCCGGGATGGAAGCCGTCATCCGCGGCCTGCGCCGGTGGCAGCCGGGCGAAGAAGAAGCTGTGAGCTAGCCGCGGAGGGTTTCGACGGCGATCGCCGCCGTCTCGGTCGGGCTTTCGCCGACCCGCACGCCCTTTGCTTCGAGGGCGTCTTTCTTGGCCTGGGCGGTGCCCGAGGAGCCGGAGATGATCGCGCCGGCGTGGCCCATCTGCTTGCCGGGGGGCGCGGTGAAGCCGGCGATGTAGGCGACCACCGGCTTGGTGATCTCGGCGGCGATGAACTCGGCGGCCCGCTCCTCGGCGTCGCCGCCGATCTCACCG
>JAFDWD010001093.1 GCA_018268695.1 Actinomycetota bacterium | reverse complement strand
AGCGGCGCGCCGACGGTGCTCTCGCTGACGGCCTACAGCTACGAAGGCCAGCCGGGCTACCTCTACGGCCCCTACTTCGGCGAGGCGGCGAAGAAGGCCTACGGGGTCGCCTTCGGCAAGTCCATCCCGGCGGGGATCGAAGAAACGTGCGCGCCGCTCCCGGTGCCGCCGACGCCGACCCCGACCCCGACGCCGACTCCTTCGCCGACGCCGCAGCCGACGACCCCCGGCACGGTTCCCGCGCCGGCGCCTGTGACCCTTCACGTGACCCGCGTCCGCAGCCTCGCCAACGGCTCCGCCGTGTTGACCGCGAAGGTCAGCGCCGCCGGCGTGTTGACGCTGAGCGGCGCCGCCGTCCGTGCCGAATCCCTGGCCACCCCGGCCCCCGGGCATTACCGGTTGGTGGTCGCGGCGAAGGGCGCCAAGGTCCGCCTGCTGCGGCAGGTCGGCAAGGCGAAGGTCGGCGTGAAGGTCGCCTTCAGCGCCTCCGGCAAGACGAAGCGCGTCTCGAAGAAGATCGCGCTCAGCCGTCGGACCGTGGCATCCGCGTCGCAGCGTCGCCCCGCTCGCTCGCGCTGAGCTATTTCCGCGTCGTCCGACCGCTCTTCACGTAGACGAGGCGGCCGTCGGGGAGGCGGTAGACCTGGCCGACCGGGGTGCCGCGGCCGGTGGCCTGGGGGGCGCTCGCGGGGTGGGGGATGGTCTTCTTGGCGCCCGGGGACAGGTGGAGCGTGAGGCCGAGGCCGGCGATCAGGAAGGCGATCGCCAGGATCATGCCGACGTCGAAGAGGTTGACGAGGCCGTCCAGGGGGTCGCCGAGGTGCTCTTCGCTCGCCCGGTGGCGGCCGAGGCCGATGCGGCTCATCGGATCGCGCTCCCGCGCTCGAGCCCGGCGAGGTCTTCGGTGTAGATCCGCGTGCGGGTGAGGGTCAGGGCGAAGGCGACGGTGCCGACCAGGAGGCCGACGACGGTCGCGCCGAAGGCATCGCGCAGGTCGCCCGCGAGGGCGGAGACGTCGCCGCCGGCGAGCGCCGCCAGCCCCGGGATCAGCGGGATCAGCGTCCCCATCAGGCCGATCGCCGGGCCGGCGCGGACCAGCAGCCGGGTGCGGTCGAGCCGGCGCTGGACGGCGAGCTCGTAGTCGACGAGGGCGCGCTCGGTGGCCGTGCCGCGTTCGGCCGGCGGGGCGCCGGCGATCGACCTCACCGCCTGGGCGCTCATCGGGCTGCGGGCATAGCGGGCGTAGTGGTCGGCGTGCGAGGGCTCGGCGAGCGCCCGGGCGACCAGCTCGCCGAGGTCGAAGTGGCGGTTGCGCCATCGCCGCCAGGATTCGAAGGCGAAGCGCCCCAGCTCCAGCGCGCAGAGGAGCAGGACGACGACCGCCGCGATCATCACCGGCACCCGCAGCGCCGTCGCGATTTGAGAGAGGGCGTCGCCGAGATCGAGCGCCGCGGCGATCACGCGAGCCTCCCCCGGCGGCGCTCCCAGCCTGCCCCGGAGAGTGCCGCGAGCAGTGCCGCGGCGCCGATGCCGATCGCCGTCCACGGCTCCGCGGTGGCCCCGGCCCCGGCGCTGCGCAGGCCCGGCGCGCCGAAGGCGAGCTTGCTGCGTTCGTCGCCTTGCGGCGCTCCGATCACGACGCCGCTGACCTCTTCGCCGCGAGTCGAGGGCTCGGTCGGCGGGGGATCCCCGACGGTGAGCGGCGCGCCACGCTCGCCGCGACCACCGCGATCGGATCCCTCGCCGCCCAAGCCACCGTCGGCGGTCCCCGCCGGCCCGGCTGAGACCGCTTCGACTTCCTGGTCGGCTTCCGCGGCGCTCCGCGGTTCGACGGTCTCGGTCCCGCGCGGCTGGTCGGCGTCGGCGCCGCGCCGGTTCCGCGGGCTGTGGTTCCGCGCCGTCAGGCCCTGGCCGCGCACGACCCGCGCGCCGCCGGGCGTCCTGCCCTTGCTCTGAGCTTTCGGCCGGCTGAAGGACGGCGCCCCGTGCCCGCCGCCGCCGCCGGCGATCACGCCTTCCTGTGACTGCGGCGCGCTCCCTTCTTCGCTGCCGACCTTCAGGCAGGAGGCCGCCTCGCCCGCCTGCGCCTCGGCGCTGCCGCGGGCCGCGGCCGGGATCGGCAGCGCCTGCCCGGCGAACGCCGGGGTGACGTAGGCGGTCATCCAGATCCCGTTCATGTCGGTGCTGGCGCGCCAGCGGATGTGGCCGTCCTCGGCCTGCATCGATTCCACGTAGTCGAGCGGTTCGCGCGCCTCAGGGCCGGTCGTCCAGGTTTCCGGATTGCCGCCGAGCGCCCAGATCGCCTGCACCGCCCAGGCGGTCGAGGCGACGTTCGATTCGGTTTCCCCGCTCGGCAGCGCCGGGAAGCCGCCGTCTGGCAGCTGTGCCCGCCGGAGGTATTCGAGGCCCGCGGAGATCGCCGACTCGTAGGCGGCGCGCGCCGGTTCCTCGGCGGGTGCCCCGGCGACGACGAGGGCCTCGATCGCGGCGCCGGTCATGTCGACTTCACTGTGCGGGGCGGCGCCCGAGTAGTACCAGCCGCCGTCTTCGAGCTGGGCCGAGACGACCCATTCGCGCGCCGCGGCGATCGCTTCTTCGACCACCGGCTCGTGGACCGGGTCGAGCGCGAGGATGGCGAAGATCGTGTCGTTGGATTCGCCATGCCTCCCGTCGGGGGTGTAGGCGAAGGAGCCGTCGGGCAGCTGCCGGGCGAGGATCTCCGCGACCAGGTCGTGGCCGGCGAAGGAGTGCGGATCGGTCCCCGCGGCGTCGATGACCAGCAGTTCGCGCTCGAGCGAGGTGACGCCGATCTGCGGCCAGGCCAGTTCTTCTTCGAGCCCTTCGGCGAAGTGCCCTTCGAGGTATTCGAGGGCGGATGCGCCGCAGCGCGCCTGGTCCTCTGGATTGATCCCCGCCGAGGCGAGGGCCAGCGCGACCCAGGCGCTGATCCCCTGGCTCGGGCTCTGGCCGGGCTCGGCGAAGCCGCCGCTCGTGTCCTGGGTCTCCTGCAGGTAGCGCACGGTGGAGTCGATCAAGGCCTGGTGCTCCGGGGTCAGCGCCACCGCCACCGCCGCCCCGGCCAGGGCGGTGGCGGTGATCGCGGTCGCCAGGGCGAGCTTCATCGGGGGCCCGGGTCGCCCGCCTTCGGCACCGCCACCCTGCCGAGCGCGATCGTCGCGACCTGCCCGCTTGCGTCGGCGATCGCGAAGCGCAGCTTGTAGGTGTGGCCGCGGGGAAGCCGGATCGTCGCGGCGGACCTGGCGCTGCCGCTCGCCCGGGCGATCCAGCGGGCCTTCTTGGCGCCGAGGGTGAGCGAGGAGATCGTCCAACCACGCACGCCCGGCCCGCGGTCGGTCACCTGCCAGGTGATCCCGAGCTTCCCCTGCGCGAGATGCCTGCGGTCGACCCTGGGCATGCTCACCTTCAGCGACCCCGTCGCCGCCGAGCCTCCCCCGGGAGGGGTCGAGGAGCCCTGTCCGGAGCCCCCGGCGGAGTTGCCACCACCGCCGCCCGTCCCGCCGCCGCCATCGGTCTCCCCGCCGCCACCGCCGCCCGCCGCCGGCCCGTCGACTTCGCCGGCGATCCGGGGCGCGACCCGGACCCTGTCGGCGGCCGGTAGTTCGTTGCAGCTCATCGCCCCTTCGAGTGCTTTCGTCGGCACGCCGCCGGTGACGCAGATGTCGAGGCGGTTGGAGCGGATCGCCCCTTCGGCTCCCGCGCCGGCGACAGTCGCCTTGATCCGGTGCCATCCCGGTTCGGTGAAGGTGAAGGTCGCCTTCCCTTCACCGTTCGAGGACTTCGTTTCGGCCGATTTGAGGTTGACCCGCTCGAAACCCTGGGCCGACGTCACCACCGGCGCGATCTGGGCATTGGCGAAGGGGCTCGAGCCGATCCGTCCCGGAGTCGCCGGCGGCCGGTTCTCTTCGTCGTCTTCGTAGGCGACGACTTCCACCGCGATCGGTTCGTTCAGGCCGGTCGTCGCGGTCAGCGGCCGCGGGCCGGTGGCGTAGGCGGCGGCCGCGGGCAGGAGGGCGAGGTCCGGCCGTCCCTTGAACGCGTCGTAGGCCCAGAGGACTTCGTCGCCGGTATCGAGCTGGTACTGGCAGCCGCCGACGTTGGTGAAGGTGTCGTTGACGAGGATGCCCCAGTAGGCGGCTTCGCCGGGGCTCTGCGCGTCGGGTCCCCAACGGGTGATGAAGTAGTCGTTGAAGCCTGGATACCACTGGCCGTCGAAGGTCTCGCCGATCAACCCGAGCGCGTCGGCCGTGGCGGCCGTCGGCGTCGGCGCCGGCAGGACGTTCTCCGGGTCGAGCGGGTTGATCCCGTTGCAGCGGCGGGGCGCGGTGTCCGAGGAGGCCCGGACGCCGTCGGGTTCGACCAGCACCGGGCCCTCGAAGAGCGTTTCCGCCCGCCCCTCGATCCGGACGTTGACCTCGGTCTGGGCCGCCGACGCGGGGGCCGCGAACACCACCAATGAGGTGGACGAGAGGATGGCGACGAACAGCGTCGCGACTGACTTGCGCATGCCTGGCCCCTTTCCGCGAGGGCGGTCGACGTGGTGGGGAGTCGGAGGAGGTCTCCTGGCTTCCGAGCTTTCCCGTCGCGCCTTCCCGGTCGGTGGACCAGTGGCCGCGCGTCGCGCCTGCGACGGGCTTCCTCGGTCACAGTGGCGGGCCCGCGCCGGTCTCTCACCGGCTTCCCTTGCCACCGCTCCCTGATCTTTGTCCGGCGACCCTATCGCTTGACCGGCTCGGCCGGGCTGTGGTAGGAATCGCCCCGCTCACGAACGCGGGGAACCCGGTGAGAGTCCGGGACTGACGCGCAGCGGTGAGGGTGACGAGCGGCTCGTCCGGTCCACTGAGCCGAGGAAAAGAAGGCTTGGGAAGGAGATCCGCGAGGCTGACCCCGAGTCCGAAGACCCGGTCGTGAGGAGTCAATCGTCTCGCGTATAGGCGCCGACCCTCACCCGCCTCGGCGCGTGCGTGTCGTCGCCCTGAAAAAGGAGCAACGACATGAAACGCCACCTCGCGGCCGTCGCCTTGACGGCTGTCCTCGCGGTGCTCGGGCTGGTCCCGGCCGCCGCTTCCGCCGCGACCCAGGAAGAGATCTCGCAGTCGATCGAATCGGCGACGACCTGGATCCGCGGGCAGCAGAACACCACCACCGGAGCCCTCGAAGGCTTCGGCGCGGACTGGGCGATGAGCGCCCTGGCCGCGGCCGGGGTCAGCCCCGCCGAAGTTCACGGCCCGACGCCGGGGGCGCCGAGCCTCGACGACTTCTTCCTCGGCGAATGGACCTCGGCGCCGTTCGCCGAACCGACCGTCCCGAACGAAAACCAGAACCCCGGCCACAAGATCGCCGGGGACTTCGCCCGGATCATCCTCAACTCCTACGCGGGCGGGCTGCAGCCGTCGGCGCTCTCCGCCGACCAGAACGCGGTGGCCCAACTGGCCTCGCTCTACCGCTTCGGCGGCAGCTACGGCAACGAAGGCGGCGTGAACGAAACCGTCTTCGGCACGCTGGCGATGTCGGCGGTCGAAGCGCCCTACGGGCTGCTGGCGAAATCGGCCGAATACCTCCGTCGCAACCAAAACGACGACGGCGGCTGGCGCTTCAACGCGGGCGCGCCGAGCGTCAGAAGCGAAGTCGAAATCTCCGGTGCCGCCCTGGCGGCGCTCTGCGCGACCGGCGCGACGCCCGCCGACCCGGCGGTGTCACGCGGGATCGCCTTCCTCGAAACGCAATTCGACCCGAGCACCGGCACCTTCGGAACGCCCTTCGGTCCCAACGCCGACACCAACGCGTGGGCGCTCGACGGCTTGAAGTCGTGCGGCGTCGACCTCGCCGCGGCGCCCTGGACGACGCCGCTCGGCAAGACGCCCGAGGACTACCTGCTGTCGCTGCAGCGGCAGACCGGCCCGAACGCCGGCAGCTTCGAATACGAAGCGGGCGAAGGGGAAGGGTTCGTCAGCCTCTACGCGACCCAGGACGCGCTCCGCGCCCTGGCCGGCGGCAGCTTCGTCGCCTACCCGCCGCAGTTCGTCGAAGGCCCGGCGATCGCGGACGGTACCCCGGTGCCGCTGACCCTGCTGATCGACAACGGCCGCGGCGACCCGCGGCTCTGCCGGGTCGTCGCCCCGACCGGGTCGACGATCGTCGAAGTCCTCGAAGCGGCGAAAACCGAAGCGTCGGCCGCCGAACTGCCGTGCGTCAGCGGCCTCTCCGTCGACGGCGAAGGCGAGGTGACGGCGATCAACGGCGTCGCCGACAGCGCCGGGCACCGCTGGGTCGTCTCCAGCGCGTCGACCTTCGAATCGCCGCCCGGCGGTCAGGAAGTGGAAGCGGGCGATTTCCTGCGGCTCCGTTTCCCGGCGGCGGGCGGCCTCGAAGCGACGGGCGCCGCGATCGAATTCGGTGAGCAGGCCGAAGGCACCGTCGGGCGCGGTAAGACGGTCTACGTCCGGGTCAAGGAAGCGCCGGTCGAACCGCGCTTCTCGGTCACCGGCCCGCAGCGGGAAGACTTCGTCGTCGCCGCGGGTGACTGCCAGGGCACGCCGATCGAACCCGGCATGGGATGCACGGTAGGGGTGCGGTTCGCCCCCTCGGCGACCGGCGCGGCGACGGCCTTGCTGCACCTGCTGAACGCCAACGGCGCCTACGGGCCGCCGGTGGCGCTGAGCGGGACCGGCGTCGCGGCGACGACGGGCCAGGGGTCGGCCGGTCCCGCCGGGCCTGCGGGCCCCGCCGGGGATGCGGGCGCGACCGGGGCGCCGGGTCCCGTCGGCCCGACCGGCGTGGCCGGTCCCGCCGGTTCGCAGGGACCGAAGGGCGACCGGGGCTCCCGCGGCCCGGCCGGAAAGGCCGCGGCCGCGAAGAAGCGGAAGAAAGCGGACGCCCGTCGGCGCACCGCCTGCCGACGCCAGGGCGGGCATCTCGCCGGCAAGGCACGGAGGTGCGTCGTGCCCGCTTCCCGCTCCCGCCGCTGAGGAGGGCGAGGCCTGGCCGACCCCGGGATCGCCTCCCGGGGTCGGCCGCGCCGCCTATTCGAACTTCAGGCTGATCGTGTCGCCGACGTGGATGACGGTGCCGCGTTTGGCCTGAACCGCGGCGGCGCCGTCGATCGAGACGTTCCACCCGGCCACTTTCGGTTCCGGATAGCCGTTGACCTGGGTGATCGCGCCGGTGCCGGAGGTCGGCTGCAGGCCGGTGACACAACCGCTCGGCGTCGTCGCGGTCATCGCCGTTTCGAGCACCGTCGCCAGCGTCGTGGTCGTCGCTTTCGGTGCCACCGAGACGGCGCACACCTTCAGCGTCGTGCCGTATTCGATCGTCAGCGCGAGCGGGTCGGATTCCGATGCTCCGGTCGCGAACGAGCTCGCCGCCAGCCATTTTTCGCCGGCTTTCGGGGTCGGTGGGGCGGCGGTGAACCCGCCGCCGGCGAGAGCGCGGACGGCGTCCTGGCTTGAGTACTGGTTCGCGGCGGTGGCCGCCGGCTGGTACTTGAACGCGCCGGAGGCGAGCTGTTGGGCGATCAGGAAGTCGATCGGCGTCTTGCCCGCGGCGGTGGTGAATTCGGCCCCTTGGGGATTGATCCCACAAGCGTTCAGCCCCTGCACGGCCCACGAGTTGGAGTCGGTGTTGACGCCGAATTCGGAGGCGAAGGCGCCGGTCGAGGATTCGAGCAGGCCGACCAGGTAGCTCTTCGCTCTGACGATGTTCGCGTCGGTGTTGGCGACCCCGGCGCCGCAGAGCGCCGCCATCGCCGCTCCGGTCAGGTCGGGTTCGCTCGGTCGTTTCAGCGCCGTTTCGTTGCCCGCCGCTTTTTCCCAGGTCCAGCCGCCGTCGGTGTGCTGGTTGCCCTTGATCGCCGCGACCGAGAGGGCGAGCAGCGACCGCGGGAAGCGCTGGGCGCCCGCCTGGCTCTTGGCGCCGGTCAGCGCCAGCACTCCGAACACGGTGCCGTTGAAGGTGCTGCCGAAGTAGCCGGGGCTCGCCGGCTGGTACTGGGCGACGATCTGGGCCAGGAGGTTTTGGCGATTCGAGGGCCGGGCCGGGTCGATGCCGGCCGCGTAGGCGACCAGCGCGGCGCGCTCGTAGTCGGTCACCGCGGCGCCGGTTCCGGGCCAGGTCGGGCTCCCGTATTCGGTCGAGCTGCCGTAGAAGCTACGGGCATCGGGCCGTTTCGCTTCGCCTTTGTAGCGAAGGTCCGCGGCGGCCTTGCCCGCGGCGGCGAACGAGGTCAGCGACCAGTCGCCGCCGAAGCCGGGGAAGCTGCCGTTTTCGGCCTGCGTGCCTTCCAGATAGGGGAGGCCTTTGGCGATCGCGGAGGCGACCTGTTCGGGCGTCGAGGTGGCCAGTGCGGTGGCCGGGACTGCGAGGGCGGCGATGGCGACGACGACGAATGCCGCCAGCCGGCGTTTCAGGAACTGCATCGGTGGATCTCCTTTTGTCCGTTCGCGAGAGCGAGGGGTCCTATGTGTGTCGGAGCGGCCGGCATTCGGACTAGGGACCCCGGATCTGATCCGGGACGTCCCATCACCGTTGCGCGTCAGTCGCGGGTTCGCACCGCAGTTCCCTCGACCGCTCGACGACGGCAACGTACGGGACGGGTCGGTCGGCCCGGCTGCCCGTTCCCTAGGATCGGTTCAGTGAGCGGAGCCGACCAACGTCCGGGCGAAGCGGACGCCGGCATCTGGGCGCCCGCCGCGATCCTCGCCGACCTCGACGGCACCCTGGTCGACTCGGTCGCCTCCAGCGAGCGGGCCTGGGGGGCACTGGCGCGACGTCGCGGCCTCGACGAGGAGGAGACCCACCGCTTCGCCATGGGCAGGCCGACCCGGGAGACCGTCGCCCTGTTGGTGTCGGAGGGCGAACGCGACGCCGAGCAGGCCCAGATCGACCGCGACGAGGTCGAGGACGCCGACTCGGTGTCCGCCTATCCGGGCGCCGCCGAGCTCCTCGCCGGGCCGATCCCGATCGCGGTCGTCACCAGCGGCTCGACCGAGCTGGCGACCGCGCGCCTCCGCGGGGCGGGCCTCGCGCCGCCCGCCGTCCTGATCACCGCGAACTCGATCGAACGTGGCAAGCCCGACCCCGAACCCTTCCTTCTCGGCGCCCGTGAGCTCGGCGTCGACCCGTCCCGCTGCCTGGTCCTCGAGGACGCGCCGAGCGGCATCGAGTCCGCCCGCGCCGCCGGCATCCCCGTCGTCGCCTTCCGCACCACCCATCCGGAGGCGGAACTTCAAGACGCGACCGAGATCCTCGACACCCTGGCCGAGGCGGTGGAGCGGCTGCTCGGAGGGTTGCGGCAGTCCTAGATTCGGTGTCCTGGGCGTCTCATCGCGGTCCTGGCTGGCTGTGACCGCGATGAGACGCCCAGGACGCGAGGGTTCCGTGCGGAAGAGCGGGGGATTCGAACGGTCAGGAATCTGCCCTGTTCCTTATCCGCCTCTACGACGGGTTTCGAACACCGCAAGGTCTGCGTGGTTGGTAATCCACGCCAGGCGTGGATTTCTAACCGCGCAGATTCCTGACCGTTCCGGGCCCGGCCCACGACCCGGGCCCAGCCGCTTCCCCACATCCCCCGGCCGTCTCGGCCACGGCCACAGCCAGCCAGGGCCGTGGCCGAGACGGCCGCTCTCGCCGCAACCGCCTTGCGTCCCTTTCCCGGAGCCCGACCCGGGCCGATCCTTACGCCGCCGCCGGCTCCGTCAGCGCCGCTGCGTCGGCCAGGATCTCCACCGACCGGACGCGGTTGTCGACCGAGTCGGCGTAGTGCACGGTGATCAGCTCCTGGGCGCCGGTCTTGGCCTGGAAGTCGGCCAGGTAGGCAGCTGCTTCGGCGCCGGTGCCGACGGCCGAGTAGGTGAGCATCTCGTCGACCGCGCGGGCGCGGGGGGAGTCGAGGATCTGGTCGACTTCCTCGTCTGAGAGCTTGCCGCCGCCCGCCGTCTTGAAGAGGCTTTTGACGCGGACCCGGCGGGTGACCTCGAGCTGGCGGTCGGCCTCGGCCTTGTCGGGGGCGGCGATCACGCCGACGCCGGCCATCGTGTAGGGCTCGGCGAGCTGCTCGGAGGGCTTGAAGTTCTGCCTGTAGACGTCGAGCGCGTCGAAGAGGGCATGCGGGGCGAAGTGCGAGGCGAAGGCGTAGGGGAGTCCCAGGACCGCGGCCAGTTGGGCGCCGAAGAGGGAGGAGCCGAGGATGTACAGCGGCACGTGGGTGCCTTTGCCGGGGACCGCGATGACGCCGGAGACGGGGCTGTTGTCGCCGAGCCATCCCTGCAGCTCCTGCACGTCCTGGGGGAAGCGTTCGCTGGAGAGCTCGTCGCGGCGCATCGCCCGCATCGTGGCGGTGTCGGAGCCGGGGGCGCGGCCGAGGCCGAGGTCGATGCGGTCGGGATGGAGCTCGGCGAGGGTGCCGAACTGCTCGGCGATCACCAGCGGCTGGTGGTTGGGCAGCATGATGCCGCCGGCGCCGAGGCGGATCGTCTCGGTGTGGGCGGCGATGTGGTCGATCAGGACCGCGGTCGCCGAGCTGGCGATCGAGCGGATGTTGTGGTGCTCGGCGTACCAGATGCGCCGGTAGCCGAGGCGCTCCGCCGCCTGGGCGAGGCGCACAGACCCCGCGAAGCTGTCGCCGATCGACTCGTCTGGCCCGACCGCGGCGAGGTCGAGGATCGAGAGCGGGACGTCGGTCATTCGTTAAGCATGCCGAACGAGGCTCGTCGGCATCAGATCCCCGATCCCACCTTGCCCGCGCGTGCGTCCGCCCAGACGTCGACGTTCGACTCGAAGTCGACGATGCGATCGATCTCGGCGAGCTCCTCGGCGGTGAAGTCGAGGTTGTCGAGCGCGTCGACGTTCTGCTCCAGTTGCCTCGCGGACGAGGCGCCGATCACCAGCGAGGTCATCCGCGGGTCCCGCAGGCTCCAGGCGAGCGCCATCTGCGGCAGCGACTGGCCGCGCTTCTCGGCCAGCCCGTTCAGCTCGCGGACCCGGCCGATCACGTCGTCGTTGATCCAGTCGCTTTCGAAGGCGCCGTAGTCGCTCTGGGTCGCCCGTGAGTTCTCCGGGATGCCGTCGTTGTACTTGCCGGTGAGGAGGCCCTGGGCGAGGACGGTGAAGCCGATCACGCCGACGCCGAGCTCGTCGACCGCCTCGAGCAGGCCCTCGTCGTCGATCCAGCGGTTCAGCATCGAGTAGCTCGGCTGGTGGATCAGGAGCGGCGTGCCGAGGTCCGCGAGGATCGCGGCGGCGCGCCGGGTGTGGTCGGCGTCGTAGGAGGAGATGCCGACGTAGAGCGCCTTGCCCTGGCGCACCGCGGTGTCGAGCGCGCCCATCGTCTCCTCCAGCGGGGTCGAGCCGTCGAGCCGGTGCGAGTAGAAGATATCGACGTAGTCGAGGCCCATCCGCCTCAACGACTGGTCCAGGGAGGAGAGGACGTACTTGCGCCCGCCGCCGCCCTGGCCGTAGGGCCCCGGCCACATGTCCCAGCCCGCCTTGGTCGAGATCACCATCTCGTCGCGATAGGGGCGGAAGTCCTCGCGCATCAGCCGGCCGAAGTTGGTCTCCGCGGCGCCGTAGGGCGGGCCGTAGTTGTTGGCCAGGTCGTGGTGGGTGATGCCGAGGTCGAAGGCGCGGCGGGCGATCTCCCGCTGCGTCTCGAACCTGCGGTCGTCGCCGAAGTTGTGCCAGTAGCCGAGGGAGAGGACCGGGAGGTCGAGGCCGGAGCGGCCGGTGCGCCGGTAGACCATCTTGCCGTCATAACGATTGGTGTCTGCGTCGTAGCTCATCGCCCGTTTTCTACCCACTCAGCGGGTTTCGAATTGCGGCCCGGCTCCGGGTGGGGGGAGAAATCGGCGCCCCCGGGCCTTGGGCGGGCATGGCGCGACGCCGATACAGCCACCGACCGCCCGGCGCACCACTCGAGCCGGCGGTGACCCGGGACCTGGTCGAGGAGGTGCTGCGCACGGCGATGGCCCTGGAGGACATCGTCGTCTCCCTCCTCGACGACCTCCCCGACGGTGCCTTCCCCGGCGAGGACCCCGGCCTCGTCCTGCTCGAGATGATCGTCGGCAGCGCCCACCCGGCCACCGTCGCCGCCGGCGCCCGCGACACCCACACCGCGACCGCCCTCGTCGCCGCGATCCGCGAGCGAGTCCTCACCGACCTCCGCGCCGCCGCCCTGCTCGCCGCCGAACGCGAAGCCGACCCCGAACGACCAGCAAGAAATCCCGAAAAGTGAGGCGCTACGTTGACTCAGATGACGACCGAGATCGAGACCGTGACGGTGACGTTCGGGGAGCTGCAGGCGAACCTCGACTACTACCTGGACCTGAGGGCGACGAAGCGCTTGGTGGTCATGCACGAAGGGGAGCAATTGGCGGCCCTGGGGCCTTGGCTTCCCGGGGAGGAAAGGATCTTCCCGCCCAAATGGTTCTGGGACGTGGTCGCGCCGCCGCTGCCGATGGACCCGAACGACCCGCTCTCCCTTACCCACGCACTGGAAGCGACCCGCGGCTACCGCCCCTTTTCCTAGATTCGTCCGCCACCGTCAAGCTCGTCAAAGACGAGAGATGGTCGGCGGCGATGTGGAGCTTCGTCCGCGGTGCCCACTTCGTCGGCAGCGAACTTTTGCTGACTGAGGTTCCCCGGGCTTTGCGCGGCAATCCCGGGAAGCATGCTGCCTTCGACCTCACTCTGGGTCTGCGGCAGGCCGAGGTTATTCTCGACCTGTTTGGTCTGCATCCCGTCACCCGGGTCCTCTTGTGGCGGGCGGGACGGATCTTCGAGCCGGGGCTCCGTTCGCTTCGCCCGGCATGAAAAAGTGAGGCCATGGCTTCCTTTTCCTCCTTCGACACGCGCGGTTACCGCACCGTCGACCCGCGCGAGGGATATGACCGGTGGGCGGCCACCTACGAGGGCACGGTCGAGGACGCGATGGACATCGCGCTGCTCGAGCGGCTCGATCTCGACTGGGGCGGCGTGGGCCGCGCTGTCGATCTCGGCTGTGGGACCGGGCGCACGGGCGCATGGCTGGCGGCGCGGGGGGTGGGGGAGATCGACGGGGTCGATCTCTCGCCGGGGATGCTCGAGGCGGCCCGCGCCCGCGACGTCTACGCCTCCCTGCGCGAGGGCGAGGTCGGCGACACCGGCCTCGAGCCTGGCGCGTACGACCTCGTCGTCTCCTGTCTCGTCGACGAGCACCTCGCCGACCTGCGGCCGCTCTACATCGAGGCAGCGCGGCTCGGGCGCCCCGACGGGCGATTCGCGCTCGTCGGCTTCCACCCGCACTTCATCATCGCCTCGGGCATGCCGACCCATTTCGACGATCCCGACTCGGGCGAGGCGCTGGCGATCGAGACCCACGTCCACCTGCTGAGCGACCAGGTCGCGGCGGGGCGCGGCGCCGGGCTGGAGCTGCTCGCCCTACACGAGCGGGTCGTCGACGACGAGTGGGTCGCGCTGAAGCCGAAGTGGGAGCGTTTCCGCCACCACCCGATCTCCTTCGCCTTCGTCTGGTCGACGTGACCGCACGGGAGTGGGCAGGGCGGCTCGGCGAAGTTGCCCGCGGGGTGCGGGACGGCGACGAGCGGGAGGTCGCCCGGGCGGTCGAGGCCCTCAGCCGGCGCCACCGCCTGCTGGCCCCGCTGGCGCTGATGGTCGGCGGCGTCGCGATGCTCTTCAACGGGCTGCGCCTGCTGCTCAGCAACTGGCGGCTCACCGTGATCCAGATCCCGCCCGCGATGTGGATCTGGGCGGCGATGTACGACCTCCGCGGCCACGTCCTCCACGACCGTAGCTGGAGCGCGATCAACGGGCCGATCGTCGCCCCGATCGTCACCGGGATCATGGCGATCACGATGTTCTGCTTCTGGCTGAACGCCGTCTTCGGCTTCGCGATCAGCCAGGACGGCAAGCCCAAGGTCCGTCCCGCGATGGACGAAGCGCGTCCTCACCTGACGACGATCCTCGGCTCCGGGGCGGTTGTCGGCCTCGCACTGGCGCTGACCGTGACCGTCGTCGCCCGCGCCCACGCGCCCTGGTTCGCGCTGGCGCTGAGCATCGTGATCGGGGTGATGATGGTCGCCTACGTCGCCGTCCCGGCGCGGTTGATCGGGGTCGATTCCGGCACCGTCTCCCGCCGCGACCGGCTCTCGGCGAGCATCGTCGGGTCCGTCCTCGGCGCTGTCGTCTCGACCCCGGCCTACCTGATGGGGAGGATCGGTCTGCTGATGCTCGGCTCGCCCTTCCTCCGCTTCCCGGGAGTCCTGCTCCTCGTCATCGGCTTCACCCTGCAGGCGGGCGCGACGAGCGCCGTCAAGGCGGTGAAGATGGGGGCGAAGCTGGGGCGGCGCGGCACTCCGCCCCAGAAGGACTTCGAGTAATAGGAACCTTCCAGTTTCTTGGAAGAACGCGGGAGGGGTGAGATGATCGCCGCCTCATGAACAAACTCGATCTCGGAACCAGACTTCGTGCCCTCCGCGCCGAGCGGGGCCTCTCGCTCAGCCAGTTGGAATCGGCGACCAAGATCTCCAGCTCGTTCCTCTCCCTGGTCGAGAGCGGCAAGTCGGACATCACGATCAGCCGCCTCGTGCGGCTGGCCGACTTCTTCGAAGTCGAACTGAGCGACCTGGTCGAGGGCAGCCGGACCGAGCGTAAGCCGCTCGAGGTGATCCGGGACGGCGAGGGGAGCGTCCTCAGCTCCAGCACCGAGGGGATCTCGACGCGCTTCCTCGGTCACCAGCGCTGGCAGCTCTCGCCGCGGGTCACCGACTATGAGGCGGGGGCGACGCTCGAGATCGCCGGCGGCGAGCAGGCGGTCCGGGAGATCCTCCACCACCGTGAGCTCTTCATCTACATCATCTCCGGGACCTTCGAGATCACCGTCCACGACGAGGAGCCGGTGACCCTCTCACGCGGCGATGCCGTCCTGATCCGCGACGGCGCCGATCGCGTCGTCAACACCGGCCGCCGCCCCGCCCGTCTGGTCATCGTCGGCGTCACCTTGGGCTCCTAGAAGTCGGGTCGGCGCGCGGTCCGCACGCCGGGCGCGCTCGAACGCGCATAGGCTTAACCGGGTGAGCGCCGCCGACCTTGCCCGGTCCCGGGCGGGCTCCGAAGCGGAGCCTGTCCTGCATTTCGGCCATTGGCCGGCGGTACGGCGCTGCGCGCTGGCGCTCTACCTCGTCGGTTTCGTCGTCTGGAGCTACAACTACGGGATCCCGGTCCAGCGGGAGCTGGTGATCGTCTGGGTCTGCGGGGCGCTCGCCTGCGCCTGCCTCGGCCGCCACCCGCGGGAGATGCTGTGGCTGGTCATCGACTGGCTGCCGATGGTGATCGTCCTCGGCGCCTACGACGTCACCCGCGGCGCCGCCGACAAGCTCGGCATCGGCGTCCACTTCCACCCGATGATCGACTTCGACAAAGCCGTCTTCTTCGGCCAGACGCCGACCGAATGGCTGCAGCGCCACCTCTATGACCCGACCCGGCTGACCGGCTGGAACGCCTTCTTCACGCTCATCTACACGAGCTACTTCATCACCCCCTTCGCCCTCGCCGGCTGGCTTTGGGCGCGCGACCGCCCCGCCTACCTGCGGTTCGCCAAGCGCATCGTCACCCTGGCGATCGCGGGCGTCATCACCTACATCCTCTTTCCGGCCGCGCCGCCCTGGCTGGCCGGACAGGAAGGCCTCCTGCACGACGTCCACCGGACGACCTCGGAAGGCTGGAAGATCATCGGCGTCGGCACCTCGATCCTCTTCTCCGAAGGCCAGGCCTCGGTCAACCTCGTCGCCGCGGTGCCCTCGCTGCATGCCGCCTTCACGATGCTGGTCGCGCTCAACCTCTGGAAGATGATCCCGTGGCGCCGCGCCCGTTGGCTCGTCTTCCTTTACCCGGCGGCGATGGCGCTGACCCTGATGGCGACCGGTGAGCACTACTTCTTCGACATCCTGCTCGGCTGGGTCTACGCGGGGGCGGTGATGGTCGCCTGGGCGGCCTGGGAACGGCGCCGAGCGGGTCGCGCGGAACGCCGCCCCGGCGCCGAGCCGGAGCCTGAACCCGCCAGCGCAGGCTAGCCTCGGCCCTGCAGGACTTCCATAGTTTTTCTATATTGGTCGGCATGGCTTCGTCCGCCCCCGATCGTGCTGAGGCGATCGACCTCGTCGCGAACTCCCTGTTGGGACGCGCCGCGCGCCTCACCCGCCTGCTGATGCCGAGCGGGGCGCACAAACTGTCGCGGACCGAGGTCGGCGTCCTCGCGACCCTCTCCGAAGGGTCCCGTCGCATCACCCAGCTCGCCCAGACCGAGGCGCTGGCCCAGCCGACCGTGACCCAGCTGGTCGACAAACTCGAGGGCCGCGGCCTCGTCGCCCGCGCCCGCTCCGGCGAAGACGCCCGGGTCGTCATGGTCGAGGTGACGCCGACCGGGACCGAGGTCTTCGAGGAAGTCCGGGCGGAGATCCGCGAGAACATGCGCGAGGCGCTCGCCGACCTTCCCGACGACGAGCTGATCGACCTCGCCCATGCCTCCGAAACCCTCGGTGGCCTGATCGAGACGCTGCTGCCCCGCGACGCATGAGCCCGGCGCTGCGGGCGCGCCTCCTGCCGGGGGTCCTGGTGTCGATCGTGATGGTCACCGGGGTCATCTCATCGCTCGGCGCGCCCCTGATCCCGAGCGTCAGCGACGATCTCGGCGTCTCGCTCAGCGCCGCCCAGTGGTCGCTGACCGCGACGCTCCTGGTCGGCGTCATCTCCTCGCCGGTGATGGGACGACTGGCCGACGGCCCGCGCCGCCGCGAGACGCTGATCGGCGGGCTGGCCGTCGTCGCGCTCGGCTGCGTGATCGCGGCGCTCGCGCAGAGCCTCCCGGTGCTCGTCCTCGGCCGGGCGATGCAGGGCCTCGGCCTCGGCCTGGTGCCGCAGGGGATGGCGACCGCGCGCGACGAGCTGCCGGCGGAGCGGGTCCCCGCCGTGATCGGCCTGCTCTCGGTCGCGGGCGCGGCCGGGGTGGGGGCGGGCTACCCGATCTCCGGCCTGCTCGCCGGGATCAGCCTCTCGGCGGCGTTCTGGTTCGGCGCCGTGGTCGCGGCGCTCGCCCTCGTGCTCGCCGTCCTCTTCATCCCCTCGACCGCGGGTCAGCCCGCGGGCAAGCTCGACGTGATCGGCGCGACGCTCCTGACGATCGGCCTGGCGGCGCTCCTGATCGCGATCGCCGAGGGCAGCCGCTGGGGCTGGGGGGCGCCGGCGACGCTCGGCCTCTTCGGAGTCGCGGTGGTCTTCCTGTTGCTCTGGGGGGCGCAGGAGCTGCGCACGCCGGAACCGCTGGTCGACCTCCGCCTGGCCCGCCACCCGGCGGTCTTCAGCGTCGACGTCGCCGCGCTGGTGCTCGGCGTCGCGATGTACCTGTACCTGACCGGGGTCAGCGAGTTCGTCCAGGCGCCGAAGGAGCTCGGCTACGGCTTCTCGGCCTCGGTGGTTCTCGCCGGCCTCTGCCTGGTCCCGTTCTCGGTGTTCAGCATCGTCGGCTCGCGCACGCTGCCGTTCTGGACCCGCCTGCTCGGCCCGTCGAACCTGCTGCCGGTCGGCGCGCTGATCGTCGCCGCGGGCGGTGTCGTCTTCGCCCTCTTCAACGGCGGCATCTGGAGCGCCTTCGTGATCATGGGCGTGATGGGGTTGGGATACGGCCTGACCTACGGCGCGATCCCGGCGATGATCGTCCGCGCCGTGCCGGAAAGCGAGACCGGGAGCGCGACCGGCTTCTACCAGGTGGTCCGCTACATCGGCTTCTCGATGGGAAGCGCGATCGGCGCGACCCTGCTCGCCTCACAGACCCCGGCGGGCAGCCGCCTGCCGCGCCTCGCCGGCTACGACGCGATCACCTGGACCGGGGTCGGCATCTGCGTCCTCGCCGCGGTCGTCGCCTGGGTCCTGCCGGGGCGGGGATTGGGTCGCGGCAACGAGCCGACGCCGAGCGAGCTCCGCCGCGAGCGCGAGGAAGCCGAGCTCGCCGGCGCCGGCCTGCCCGGCGTCAAGCCCGACTGACCCTTCTTTTGGGACGCTGGTGGGATGGCCACCGACGCCTCCGTCCCGCCCAGCCAGGGCCTCACCGCCTACCGCCGCGTGCTGGCGGCGCCGGGCGTGCGGCCGCTGGTCGGCTTCGCCCTGCTGGCGCGGATGCCGATCGGGATGGGTGGCGTCGCGGTCATCCTCTTCATCCACGGCCAGACCGACTCGTTCGGGATCGCCGGCGGCGTCGCGGGCGCCTACACGATCGGCCTCGGGATCACCGGCCCGTGGCTGGCGCGGGTCATCGACCGGCACGGCTCGCGCCTGGTCATCGTCCCCGGTGCGCTCCTGGTGATGGTGGCGATGGCCGCGCTCGTGGTGCTGGGGGAGGCGGGCGCCGGGACGGTACCGCTGGTCGCCGCGGGCTTCGTCGCCGGCGCCGGGTCGACGCCGATCGGCGGCATCTTCCGCCAGCGCTGGCCGGATCTGGTCGGACCGGCGGAGCTGCCGACCGCCTACGCGCTCGACGCGGTGATGATCGAGGTCGTCTTCGTAAGCGGGCCGCTCCTGGCGGGGATCCTGGCGGCGACCGTCGGCCCGTCCGGGGGCCTGCTCGTCGCGGGCGCGCTCGGCATCCTCGGGTCGGTCGGCTTCGCCCGCCTCTCGACCGTCGAGCCGGGCGGCGATCCCGGCGCCGAGCGCCATTGGCTCGGCGCCCTGGTCTCGCCCCACCTGCGCCTGCTGGTCCTCTCCGACCTGCCGCTGGCCGGGACCTTCGGCGCTCTCGACGTGATGCTGCCCGCCTTCGGCGCCCACCACGGCGCGGCCGCCCTGGGCGGCCCGTTCGCGGCGGCCCTCGCCTTCGGCTCCGGTGCCGGGGGCATCGCCTATGGCGCCCGTCCGGGGATCTTCGGGCCGCCGCGGCGCTCCCTGATCGTGCTCGGCGCGCTCATGGTCCTCAGCTGCCTGCCGTTGGTGGTGGCGACCTCGATCCCGGAGATGTTCGTCTTCGCCGCGCTCGCCGGGGTCACGCTCGCCCCGCAGATCACGGTGCGCAACCAGGTCATCCAGAGGACGCTGGCGCAGGGCACCGCGACCGAGGCCTTCACCTGGGTCGCGCTGGCGACGACGGTCGGCGCCAGCGTCGGCTCGGCCCTGGTCGGCCCGCTGGTCGAGGCGCTGGGCTGGCGCGCGGGCGCCGTCGCCGCGATCGTCATGCCCGCCCTGGCGCTGGCGATCATCGTCGCCCGCCGGGACCTGATCGAGTGAGGCGTTGACAGCCGCGGCCGTCGCGAGGAGGATCGATCCCATGTCCGAGATCACGAGCGTCGACCGGTCCGCGTCCCTCGGCTCCTCCTTCGCCGCCGCCCTGGCGCTGAAGGACTTCGACCGCATCCGCGACCTGCTCCACCCGGAGATCGACTTCCGCGCGCTGACGCCGCGCCGCTTCTGGGAGGGGGAGGACTCCGAGGCGGTGGTCAGCGGCGCCCTGCGCGTCTGGTTCGAAGACTCCGACGAGATACTCGAGCTCCTGGACCTGGAGACGGGCGCCTTCGCCGACCGCGAGCGGGTCGGTTACCGCTTCCTCGTCCGCAACCCGGAAGGGCTCTTCGAAGTGGAACAGCAGGCCTTCCTCGGCGAGCGCGACGGCCGCATCGGCTGGATGCGCACGGTCTGCTCGGGGTACCGGCCGGTCGAGAGGGAGTGATGGCGGAGGTCGCCCCCGCCAACGCGGAGTCGACCGAGGCCTGGAGCGGGCCGCTCTTCGAGCGCTTCGTCCGCTTTCGCCCCTACGTCGCCGAAGGGCTGGGCCGGCACGGCGAGGCGGCGATCGCCGCGCATCCGCCGCGTCCCGCCGATCGCGTCCTCGACATCGGCTGCGGCTTCGGCGACACGACACGGCGGCTCGCCGGGATGGTCGGTGAGAGGGGCGTGGCGGTCGGCGTCGACGTGTCCCAGCCCTTCGTGCAGCTGGCGATGGAAGAGGCGGAGGCGGAGGGCCTCGCCAACGTCGACTACTTCGTCGGGGACGTCCAGATCGCCGACCTCGGCGGGCCGTTCGACTACGTCTTCTCGCGGATGGGCGTGATGTTCTTCGCCAATCCGGTGCAGGCGCTGCGCAACGTGCGGCGGGCGATGCGGCCGGGCGGGCGGGTCTGCTTCGTCGTCTGGCGGCGCAAGCTCGACAACGGCTGGGTCCACGAAGCGGAGCAGGTCGTCGAGCGCTACCTCGAGCACCCGGAGGAGACCGAGGAGCCGACCTGCGGCCCGGGGCCGTTCTCGATGGCGAACGCCGACGTCGTCAGCGAACAGATGGCGATCGCCGGCTTCGCGGCGATCGAGCTGCGCCGCTGTGACCTGCCGCTGAAGATGGGTGCCGACCTCGACGGGGCGGTCGACCTGGTGATGTCGATCGGCCCGGCGGGCGAGGTCCTGCGCCTCTGGGGCGACCGCGCCGACGAGATCCGCCCGACGATCACCGCCGAGATCCGCGGCGTGCTGGAGCAGTACGAGACCGAGGACGGCGTGGTCGCCCCGTCGTCGACCTGGATCGTGTCGGCGACCGCGCCGGACGTTTAGGCGGGGGCGACCGTCCGAGAGGCGGTGCCCTGGGCGTCTCATGGAGGCCCTGGCAGGCTGTGACCTCCATGAGACGCCCAGGACGGAGGGAGTGCGTCTTTCGTCGAGGGTCCGTGCGTAAGAGGCCACACCTCGGTGGGGATCATCGGGTGCGTTCGTACTTAGAGCCGTATATGACCCCTAAGTACGAACGCACCTCCTCGCCGGCTCCGCGACACGCACGGAAGCCGGGCTCGCCGCAGACCCTTGCGTCCCTTGCCCGTCCGCCGGAGCTACGCGGCAGCGGCGAAGCGCACCGCGAGCTCGGTGCGCGAACGCACGCCGAGCTTGCGGTAGGCGGAGCGGAGGTGGTGCTCGACCGTGCGGGGGGAGAGGAAGAGCGCGGCGGCGACCTCGCGGTTCGTGCGGCCCGCGGCGACCAGCTCGCAGACGTCCCGCTCGCGCGAGGTGAGGGGGTCCGCGGGCGACGACGTGGCGGCGTCGTCGATCGGGGTCGGGGGCGTTCCCGTGCCGCTGCCGGGTGGCCCCGCCGCGCTCAGCTCGCTCGCGGCGCGGGCGCTCCAGCTCCGCGCCCCGGCCGCGGCGAAAGCGTCCTGGGCCTCGGCGAGCAGGGGACGGGCATCGGCGCGGCGGCGGGCGCGTCGCAGCCGCTCGCCGACCGCGAGGCGGGTTCGCGCCGCCTCGAACGGCATCGGCGGGTCGGCGTGGGCGGCCAGCGCCGTGGCCAGGTTCGCGTCGATCTCCTCCTCCGGGCCGAGCATCGCCCGGCAGCGGTGCACCGCGGCGCGCGGCCAGGCGCCGCCGGAGAGCTCGGCGCCGACTTCCAGCTCGGCGAGGACCGCCTCCGCCTCGGCGGCGCGGTCGAGGCGGACCAGCGCCTCGACCAGATCGGCGTGGCTGAAGAGGAAGGCCGGATCGCGGGTGCCGTGGACGGCGGCGTGGTCGAGGGCGGCGCGAAAGTGGATGGCGGCGCGCTCGGCGTCGCCGCGTCCCAGGGCCAGCTGGCCGAGGGCCTGCTCGGCGCAGGCGAGGGTCGAGGGCAGCTCCATCTCCTCGCCCAGCCGCAGCATGCGCGCCGCCGCCGGCTCGCAGGCCTCGGCATCGCCGCGGTGCCCGGCGACCATCGCCACCGCCGCCAGCGAGAGGGTCGCGACGAAGCCGGGGCCGAGCCCCGTCTCGGCGATCTCGTTGGCCTCCTCGGCGCAGGCGGCGGCCAGCGCCAGGTCCCCGCGACGGATGTGGAGGGTGGCGAGGACCGCGAGCGGCAGCGCCAGCGGCGTCACCGCCCCCGCCGCGCGGTTGGCCTCGACCAGGCGGGTCAGCACCCGCTCGGCGACATCGTGGTCGCCCATCCAGAGGCGGCAGAGCGCGTCGATCGCCAGCACCTCGTGGCCCGGGGCGGTCGGGTCCCAGGCGACGAGGCCGGGCTCGATCCGGTCGAGCATCTCCCGCGCCCGCCCGTGCTCACCGAGGTTGACCAGCACCTCGGCCTCGATCAGGCTCGGGATCGTGTCGGCGCCGGGCGGGGCCAGTGACCGGGCCCGGGCGGCGGTCTCCTGCAGGCCGGCCATCGGCCCGGTCCCCATCAGCGCGATGCAGGCCTGGGTGAGGAGCGCCGAGGCACGCATCGGGTCCTCCTCCTCGATCACGCGGGCCTCGGCCTCGAGCAGGGCGAAGGCCTCGCGCGGCCGGCCGCCCTGGTGGATCGCCATCCCGCGCAGCATCTGCACGTCGGCGCGGGCGCCCGGGTCGGTCACGGTGGGGAGGACCGCGTCGAGGACGCCGCGGGCGAGCGCCGGGCGGCCGGCAGTCCCGGCGGCGATCGCGGTCTGCAGGGCGCGGCGGGTCGCATCGGCCGGATCCGGGCTGAGCGCGACCGAGCGCTCCAGCACGGTGGCGGCGGGGCCGGGCGCGCCGCGCCGCCGCGCCTCCTCGCCGAGCTCCTCCAGTCGCGCCGCGAGGTCCTCGTCCGGGGCCGGCGCGGCTTGGGAGAGCTGCCAGGAGCGCTCCGGCTCGGCGACCGCGGCGGCGATCAGCCGGTGCGCCTCGCGCCGCCCCGAGGGCGGCGCCCCGTGGTAGACGGCGGCGCGGACGAGGGGATGGGAGAAGGCGACGCCGCTCGGACCGAGGCGGACGAGCCCCGCGTCCTCGGCGGGGGAGAGGGAGTCGGCCAGCGTCCCGGCCCCCTCGCTCGCCACCATCGTCGCCGGGGCGCCGGCGGCGGCGAGGAGGAGCGCGTCCCGGGTCGCCTCGGGCAGCTCGGCGACGCGGGCGGCGAAGGCGCGTTGGAGGCGCTCGCCGGCGGGCAACGGGTCGGGGAGGACGGCGCGGCCGCCGCGCTGGGCGGCGCTCAGCTCGGCGGGAGCCTCGACCAGGGCGAGAGCGTTGCCGCCGACCGCCGCGACCAGCGCCTCGGCCACCGGGTCGGCCAGTCCGCCGCGGCGCGCCAGCGCCAGCGCGTCCTCCCGCGGCAGCTCCTCGAGCGGCAGCGTCTCGACCCCCGGCCACTCCTCCGGCGCCTCGCCGCGCAACGACCAGACCGCGATCACGCCGATCCCGAGCCGCTCGGCCCGCCGCGCCAGGTAGGCGATCGCGGCGCGCGAGGAGGGGTCGAGCCACTGCACGTCGTCGACCAGGCAGACGAGCGGTTCCGCCTCGGCGAGCCGCGTCGACACCGCACGCAGCAGCGCGACCGGGTCTCGTCCGTCGGCGGCGTCCCCGATCGGGATCGGGCCCGGCCACTCGGCGGCGCCGGACGCGCCGGAGCCCGCCGCGTCCAGACCATGCATCAGGTCCTCCAGTCCCGCCAACGGCAGGCCCGCCTCGGCCTCGACGCCGACCGCCCGCAGCACCGTCAGGTCCGCGGGGGCCGCGGCCTCCAGCAGAGCGCTCTTGCCGACCCCCGGCGCACCCTCGATCCGGATCGCCCCGCCGGCACCCGCGCGCACCGCGTCGGTCAACGCCTCCAGGCGCGCCAGGCTTTCCTCGCGCCCCAGCAGGGGCAGCGAATCGGTCGGGACGGACACGTCGCGAAGATACCTGGTCTCCGTGGTTTCACCGATGCGGATCCGGCCCATCTGGACGACCATCGGGGGT
>JAFDWD010001092.1 GCA_018268695.1 Actinomycetota bacterium | reverse complement strand
GGCGGATGATCGTGCCGTCGACCGTCGGCAGCGGCGCGCTCCAGCCGCCGAGCTCGGGGACGTGATGGATCCGTGCGGGAGCCGAGTGGATCTGGCGACCGGAGGGGCGCGGCTCGGCGGCCTTCCGCTCCTTCGCGGCGGCGAGCGTCTGGCGTCCCCGGGCGAAGCCGTTGACGGCCGAGTGGTAGGTGCCGCCGGAGAATTGGGCGTTGGTGCGGACGTAGCCGTTGACGGTGAGCGGTACGCCCTCGGGCAGCCGCTGGACCGTGAAATACGCGCCGAGGTCGTGCGGGATCGAGTCGAAGCCGCAACAGTGGACGATGCGGGCGCCGGTGCGCTCCGCCGTCGCGTGGTGTTCGAGCCACATCCGGTCGACGAACTCGGGCTCACCGGTGAGGTCGACGTAATCGGTCCCGGCAGTGGCGCAGGCGGCGACCAGCGGCTCGCCGTAGAGGGCGTAGGGGCCGACGGTGGTGATGACGACGCGGGTCGACTCGGCGACCTTGGCGAGCGCCGCGCGGTCGGCGGCGTCGGCGACGACGAGGTCCGGCGCGGGCGCCTGCGGGCCGGTGGCGGCGAGGCGCGCGGCGACCGCCTCGAGCTTGGCGCGGTTGCGGCCGACCAGCGCCCAGCGCAGGCCGGCGGGCGCGTTGGCGGCGATGTATTCCGCGGTCAGCCCTCCGGTGAAGCCGGTGGCGCCGAACAACGCGAGGTCGTGGTCCCTCTCCCCGGGCGGCATCTCGCGCATTGTGCCGGCTAGTCAGCCAGTTTGGGGCGCGCGTCGATCCGCGCGTCAGATTGACCCCCTCAGAGGGAGCGAACCTGACGCGTATGTTTTGGCCCTACTCGGCGACCCAGACCTTCGCGGCGCCGAGCTCGGCGGGCTCGAAGACCCGGACCTCCCCCGGCGCCATGAAGCCGAACGCCTTCATCGCTTTGCGGATCCAGTCGACCTCGGTGACGATCGCGGTGCGCTTCCAGGCTTTCATGTGACCGATGCCGAGCTTCAGCCCGGTTTTCGCGTCCTCGATCACCGCCCCGGCGTCCATGCCGAAACCCGAGTCGATCTCGAAGAGGAGGCGCACCTCCCCGCTCTCCGCCGCCTCGGTGAGGGCCGGCTCGATCCGCTCCCGGTAGTCCGCTCCGGTCAGCTCCTCGACGACCTTGAAACCGATCGTCCCCGCCGGCATCTCCTCGATCCGTTCGACCATGGCGACCTACTTGGCGAGGAAGGAGAGGAGCGCCGGGTTTACCTCCTCGGGGAAGGTCCAGCCGACGTTGTGCGGGCCGTCCTCGATCGCGACGAACTCGAGGTCGGCGATCAGGTTCTCCTCCTGCAGCCGCTGCGCCGTCGCCTCGAACGGCAGGATGCGGTCCTTCTTCCCGTGGATGACCAGCGTCGGGATGTCGATCTTCGGCAGATCGTCACGGAAGTCGGTCAGCCAGGTGTCGACACACGCGTAGGTTGCGTACGGGGACATCTTCAGCGCGGTCGCGAAGTGCGCCTGCAGCGCCGCGTCGCCGATCCTCTCCGGCGCGAGTTCGTCGGTGTTGAAGAAGTTCTTGAAGAATTCTTCGAACCAGAGGTAGCGGTCTTTCGCCACCGTCGCTTTGATCCCGTCGAAGACTTCCTGCGGCACGCCCTTCTCGTTGTCGTCGGTCTTCAAGACGAAGGGCGGGATGACGCCGAGGAGCGCCGCCTTGCTGATCCCGGCCGAGCCGTAGTTGCCGAGGTACCGCGTAACCTCGCCGGTCCCCATCGAGAAGCCGGCGAGGACGACGTCCTCGTCCAGCGCGAGGTGGTCGAGCAGCGCCTTCAGGTCGGCGGCGAAGGTGTCGTAGTCGTAGCCGGTCGTCGGCTGGCTCGACTTGCCGAAGCCACGCCGGTCGTAGCTGATCACCCGCCACCCGGCCGCGAGCAGG
Organism: Actinomycetota bacterium; assembly: GCA_018268695.1. The sequence continues at coordinate 4,437 of JAFDWD010001092.1, read as the reverse complement.
TCCGGCTCCTGTTTCTCCCACGAGTTGCCTTCCAGCGGGTAGCCATGGATCAGGACGATCGGCTTGCCGGAACCGTGGTCGTTGTAGTGGATGTCGATGTCGGCGCTGTTCTCTTTTCCGACGGTCACGAAAGGCATCTCGGTTCTCCTGGTTCGGCGGTGGTCGACGCTCGGGTGGTACGCCCGAGCCTACCCCGGGCGCGTTGCCGTCAAGCTTCGGAGTCGTGAACGTCGAACTGCAGACCGAGCGACTGATCATGCGCCCGCCCGAGGAGGCCGACCTCGAGGACCTCCACGCCTTCCACGACGATCCGGTCGTGCGGAAGATCTTCGGCGAGGCGACCCGTGAGGAAGTCGGCGAATGGATCGAGATCGCCCGCCGCGACTGGGACGAGCGCGGCCACGGGCGGGTCGTCGTCCTCGACCGGGAGGGCGGCGACTTCCTCGGCCGCAGCGGCCTCCGCTACTGGCCCGAACTGGACGAGGTCGAGGTCGGTTGGAGCCTCCTCGCCGCGGCGCGCGGACGCGGGCTCGCGACCGAGGCGGGCCGCTTTTGGCTCGACTGGGGCCTGCGCGAACTCGACCTCCCCTATCTCACCGCCAACATCGACCGCTGGAACACCGCCTCGATCGCCGTCGCCGAGCGCCTCGGCATGGAGCCGCTGCGCGAGGACCAGCTCCACGGCGACCCGATCGTCGTCTACGCGCTGCGTCGGCCCTAAGCGGCCAAGGCGCCGTACTCCTCGCCGGCCTCGCCGCGCGCCGCCGGGTGGAGGCGGACGGCGTCGGGCCAGAAGCGGGAGCCGAGGCGGAGCTGGAGCAGGTAGGAGCGCAGGAGCGCCTCGCGGGCGGGATCCCAGGAGAAGCCGAGCAGCTTGCGGATCTGGGACGGGAGCATGCCGATCGAGATCAGCTTGATCGTCTCGTGGATCGGGGCGATGGCGACGCGCATGAAGCCGGTGAAGGGCGGCTCGAGGAGCATCTTCTTGGCCCGCTCGCGGCGGTCCTCGTTGATCCAGAGGCTGCCGTCGGTGAGGCGGCCGTCGACGTAGTCGCGCAGGTCGGCGACGCGGTAGGGCATCGAGTCGGGCGGCAGGCCGAGCAGTTCGCCGACGCGGCGGTATTCGGCCCAGTAGCGCTCGCGGTCGTCGGGGTCGAGGGTGCCGATGACGCGCTCGTGGTAGAGGAGCGCCGAGTCGGCGAGCGTGGCCAGGACCCAGAGGCCGAGGGCCGGATCGGAGGCGTCGTAGGCGGTCCCCGCGGGGATCGGGCCGTAGTCCTCCTCGGTCACCCCGCGCACGCGGCGGTGCATGGCGCGGACGATCCGCCCCGTCCGCTCCGCCTGCTCGGCGGTGCCGAAGTAGATCCGGGACATCCGCTCGTCGGTCCGCAAGAGGCGGGTGCGAGGGTCGTCGAAGATGATCGAGTGCTGCTCGAAGCCGACCACGCCGAGCGGTTCGCAGGCCTGCATGAAGAGAGCGCGCAGGCCGGAGAAGGCGACGACGCGCTCGCGGTGGAGGCGGCGCACCATCGAGTCGGCCGCGAAGAAGCCGTCGACCTCGTCGGCGCGCAGCAGGGTGAGCTCGCCCGCCTCGATGTCCCTTGCCGCTTCGGTCATCCTCTAGATCGTATTGAGGTACCCCTGTCGGCTCTGTCGAACGCGCTGCGCGAAGATCTGCGGCGATGACCGAGCGACGAGCCTTCCCCCCGCTCCACCAGGGCGACCTCTCACCCGACCCGGCCGAGCAGTTCGCGCGCTGGTATGAGCTGGCGAGCGCGGAGGTGCCGCTGGCCGACGCGATGACCCTGGCCACCGTCGACGAGGTCGGCGACCCGGACGCGCGCATGGTGCTCCTGAAGGGCCACGGGCCCGACGGCTTCCGCTTCTTCACCAACCGCGGCAGCGCCAAGGCCGGCGAGATCGACGCCCACCCGCGCGGCGCGCTGATCCTCTACTGGCGCGAGCACGACCGCCAGGTGCGGGCGCGCGGACCGATCGAGCACCTGCCCGACGCGGATTCCGATGCCTACTTCGCGAGCCGGGCGCGGGAGAGCCGCCTCGGCGCCTGGGCCTCGCCGCAGAGCCGGCCGCTGCCCGACCGGGCGGAGCTCGACGCCCGCCTGGCGGAGGTGCGCGAGCGCTTCGACGGCATCGAGGACGTCCCTCGCCCCGACTTCTGGGGCGGCTTCATCCTGCGCCCGGAGGCGATCGAGTTCTGGCAGGGGCAGCAGGCGAGGCTGCACGACCGCTTCCTCTATACGCGGGACGAGGAGGCCTGGCGGATCCAGCGACTGGCTCCGTAGGGGCCGGAGCGCGGAGGCCGTCCTAGATTCGCCGTCCTGGGCGTCTCATGGAGGTCCTGGCAGGCTGTGACCTCCATGAGACGCCCAGGACGGAGGGAGTCGGTGTTTCTCCGAGGGTCCGCGCGTGAGAGGCCACACCTCGGCCGATCCGTCGACGAAGAGCGTGAGAACTCCACACCGCCTCACGCCTTCGGCCCGTTTCCGCGAACTTCCGTGACGGTCCCGGACCTCGGATCGGGGCCCGGGACGCGCTGTCGACTTTGACCACACCCTGGTGTGGTCAAAGTCGACAGCGGTGAATCCGGTGTTGTGCAACACGCACCGAAGTCGGGGCTTCTCACGCTCTCTGCGACGCCGTGACACATCGGTGTCGGTTCCGTGTCCCTCCCGTGCGCCTCGCGTGACCCGGAGGCGACGATCTCTCATCCCTCTCCACATCCCCGGCCGTCCCGGCCACGGCCACAGCCTGCCAGGGCCGTGGACGGGACGGCCGTGTCTGCCGCAGGCCCTTGCGTCCCTTGCGCAGGATCCCTCTCCTTACCGGCGGTAGCGGGGGTCGTCCACCCGACGGTCGTCGACGAGCACCTCGCGCCGCGGGGAGCGTTTTGACCAGACCGCCCACTGCTCGGGGCCTGGAGGACGCGGCGGACCAGGCCGATGGCAACGCGGTCGGCCGTGGGTTGCCAGGCACAGGTTGTTCACCTCGCCCGGCGAACGTTCGTCCACGATCCGCCGAATACCCCTGACACGCGATGGCCACGGCCCGTTTGAGGGGTGATACGCCAATCCACAAAGGAGTGACGATGAACCTCAAGACCAAGGCCGCCGCCCTCCTCGCCTCCTCGGCGATGCTGGTCGTGCCCGCCGCGGCGCTCGCCGAAGGGCCGACCTACGCCCCCGAAAAGCCGACGCATCCCACCCATCCGGCCCATCCGATGCCGGGCCCGAAGGCGACGCTGCCGGAACTGGCGAAAGCGTACGGCGCGCGGTGCAAAGGCTTCTCGAAGAAGCACGAAAAGGGCGTCCCGGGCACGCCGTTCAGCGCCTGCGTGAAGGCGATGGCGGTCGCCGCGAGCACGAAGAAGACCGCCAAGGTCGCCTGCAAGGCGCTCTCCAAGGAACACGTCGCGGGCCAGAAGGGGACCGAATTCTCCCGCTGCGTGGTCGCCGCCGCGCAGGTCAAGAAGGAAGCCGCGGCAAGCTGAGCCTCACCCCGCCCCGGGGTCGAACTCCCGGCTCCGGGGTATGAGAGGGGCGTGTGGAATGACCGACGACTCGCCCGCCGGGCGGCACGTGGGGATCAGGACGCCTTCGCAGCCATCTTCCGGCGCTACCAGCAGGACATCTACCGCTACTGCGTGGCGATCCTCGGCGACCGGCAGGACGCCCAGGACGCGCTGCAGAACACGATGGTCAAGGCGCTGCGGGCGCTGCCCGGAGAGCGTCGCGAGATCGAGCTGAAGCCATGGCTCTACCGGGTCGCCCACAACGAGTCGATCGAACTGCGCCGGCGGGCGCGGCCGAGCGAGCCGCTGGACGAGGACCTCGGCGCGCCGATCGCGAGCCTCGAGGAGACCGCCGCCGAACGCGGGCGCCTGCGGGACCTGCTCGCCGACATCGGCGAGCTGTCCGAGCGCCATCGCGGCGCCCTGGTGATGCGCGAGCTCGGCGGCCTCGACTTCGACCAGATCGGCGAGGCGCTCGACACCTCGCCCGGGGCGGCCCGACAGGTGCTCTACGAGGCGCGCCGCGGCCTCCAGCAGATGAGCGACGGACGTGAGATGAACTGCGACGCCGTCACCGCGCTGCTTTCCGACGGCGACGGGCGCGTCGCCCGCCGCCGCGACGTCCGCGCCCACCTGCGCGACTGCTCCGAGTGCCGCGGCTTCGCCGACGGGATCCGCGATCGCAGCGAGACCCTGGCCGGCATCGCGCCGCTGCCGGCGATCGCCGCGGCGGCGATCGCCAAGGGCGCGCTGGCGGGCGGCGGAGCGTCCGGGGTCGGCGCCGCAGGGAGCGTCGCGGCCGGCGGCGGCGCATCGGCGGCGGCCGGGAGCGGCGCGGCAGGGGCCGCCGGGTCCGGCGGCGCGGGTGCGTCCGGACTCGCCGGCGGCGTGGCGGCGAAGGTCGCCTC
>JAFDWD010001091.1 GCA_018268695.1 Actinomycetota bacterium | reverse complement strand
CGATCCTCGAAAAGATGCCGCTGGAGCTGGAGAAGATGTACTTCGAGCCGAACGGCGAGTTCCCCGACCACGAGCCGAACCCGCTGCTGGAGGAGAACCGGCGGATGATCATGGACCGGGTGCGCTCGACCGGCGCCGACCTCGGCATCGCCTGGGACGGCGACGCCGACCGCTGCTTCTTCATCGACGGCTCCGGCGAGTTCTGCGACGGCGACTTCATCTGCGCCTTGCTGGCGCGCTCGATTCTCGCCAAGAACCCCGGCGCGACGATCCTCTACGACCCGCGCTCGAGCCGCGCCGTCCCCGATCTCGTTGCCGCCGAGGGCGGTCGCTCCGACCTCTCGCGGGTCGGCCACGCCTTCTTCAAGGCGCGGATGCGCGAGGAGGACGCGGCCTTCGGCGGCGAGGTCTCCGGCCATTACTACTTCCGCGACTTCTGGAACGCCGACTCGGGGACGATCCCGGCGCTGCTGATGCTGGAGCTGCTCTCCAAGGACGGGAGGACGATCGGCGAGCTGATGGACGAGTTCCGCGCCAAGTACTTCATCTCCGGGGAGATCAATTCCGAGGTGGCCGACCAGGCGGCCAAACTGGACGAGATCCGCGAGCGCTACTCCGACGGGAAGATCTCCGAACTCGACGGCGTCTCGGTCGATTACGAGGACTGGCACTTCAACGTGCGCCCGTCGAACACCGAGCCGCTGCTGCGGCTGAACCTCGAGTCGCTGGCCTCCCGGGAGGACATGGAGCGCCGCCGCGACGAGGTCCTGGGACTGATCCGCGGGTGACGACCACCCCCGAGGAGGCGCTCGAGCAGGCAGCCCTGGCGGGCGTGCATCGTCTGGCGATCCCGACCCCGTTCGCGGTCGGCAAGGTCAACTCCTACCTGATCGAGGACGACCCTCTCACCCTGGTCGACGGCGGTCCCAACTACGGGACGGCACTCGACGTGCTGAGCGAGTCGATCGCGGCCCACGGGCACTCGATCGAGGACATCGGCCTGATCCTCCTCACCCACAACCACACCGACCACCTCGGGCTCGCCCAGATCCTGGTCGAGCACTCGGGCGCCGAGGTCGCGGCGCTGGGCGCGGCGGCGGAGCGCCTTGCCAACTACAGCGCCGAAGCCGACGCCGACGACGCCTTGGCGGTCGAGCTGATGCTGAGCAGCGGCATCCCGGAGGAGATCGCGCTGGCGCTGCGCTCCGTCTCCTCCTCCTACCGCGGCTGGGGCGCGCCGGTGAACGTCACGCGTCCGCTGGCCGACGGCGACGTGATCGAGCTTGCCGGGCGCAGGCTCGAGGTCCAGCACCGTCCCGGGCACAGCGTCATGGACACCGTCTTCTGGGACGCCGAGCGGCAGATCGGGTTCGTCGGCGACCACCTCCTCCCCCACATCTCCTCGAACCCGCTGATCAGCCGGCCGCTCGACGGCTCGCCCGGCCGTACCCGCTCCCTGATCGCCTACCTGGATTCGCTGGCGAAGACCCGCGAGCTGCCCGAGGGCAGCATCCTCTTCGGCGGCCACGGCGAGCCGATCGACGACCACCGCGCCCTGATCGACACCCGCTTCGCCTCCACCGATCGTCGCAAGGAGAAACTGCTCCGCCTGCTTTCCGACGGCCCTCGCTCCGGCTACGAGCTGGCCCAGTCGATGTGGGGAAACATCGCCGTCACCCAGGCCTTCCTCACCCTCTCCGAGGTGATCGGCCACATGGACATCCTCGAGGACGAAGGCCGCGTCCGCGAGATCGACGACGCGGGCGTGATCCGCTTCGAAGCGGTCGCGTAGGCTCTCGGCGTAGATGGTCTCGTTCGGCGCGCGAAGGTCGGGAAAACCGGCAAAGAAACGGATGCTGATCATCGTCAATCCGTACGCGACGACGGTGTCGGATCGGCTGCGGAACCTGGTCGTCTACGCGCTGCAGGGCCGTTACGAGGTCGAGGCGGTGCAGACGCAGGCGCAGAACCACGCGACCGAGATCGGCCGCGAGGCGCGCGACGGCGGCTACGACGTGGTCGTCTCCTTCGGCGGCGACGGCACCTTGAACGAGGTCGCCAACGGCCTCGCCGGGACCGACATGCCGATGGCGATCCTGCCCGGCGGCTCGGCGAACGTGGTGGCGCGCAGCCTCGGCATCCCCAACGACGTGGTCGACGCGACCGAGCACCTCCTCTCCCTCGCCGACGAGTGGAAGCCGCGGAAGATCGACCTCGGCCGCGTCGACGATCGCTACTTCGTCTTCGCCTGCGGTGCCGGCATCGATGCCACGGTGGTGAAGCGGGTCGACGCGCGCCCCAAACTGAAGGCCCGCTTCGGGCCCTGGTTCTACAGCTGGTGCGGCGTCTCTGCCTTCTACCGCCAGTACCTCGTGAACCCGGTGCGCCTGCGCGTCGCGGCCGACGATCGCGCCCCGGTCGAGGGTGTCACCGCGATCGCCCAGAACTCCGACCCCTTCACCTACTTCTCGACCAAACCGGTCTACGTCAACGAGAACGTCGCGATCGACAGCGGCACCCTCTCGCTCGCCGTCCTCAAGCGTGCCGCCCAGCGCGACATGCCCACCCTCCTGCCGAAGCTCTTCTCGCAGAAGAAGCCCGCGGTGCGCCACCGCCAGATCATCGGCTTCGAGGGCGTGACCAAGGCGACCATCGAGTCGATCTCCGAGGACCGCTCCGGAGCCCCTCGCTCCTTCCAGCTCCAGGTCGACGGCGATTACATCGGCGAGCGCACCAAGGTCGAGCTGGGGATCGAGCCCGGTGCGCTGACAATCATCGCCTGAGCGGGGGCGGCCGTCCGAGGGGCGGTGCCCTGGGCCTCTCATGGAGGTCCTGGCAGGCTGTGACCTCCATGAGACGCCCAGGACGTGAGGGTTCCGTGGATATCTCCGAGGGTTCGTCAGGCTTCCGCCCGGAACTCCAGGCCCTCGTCACGGTTCCGTAGGACCCTGACCTAACCCTCTGTCCTTTGTCACCCACAGGGTTACAAAGGTCTAAGGGTCGGTCCTGGAACGGTCAAACCGTGGAAGAAGGCCGGAGGAAGGGTGGAGTTCGTGACGTCTCCGGCACGTCTCCCGGGACGGCGTCGCCGTTTCTCCACTCCTCACGGACCCGGCCGTCCCCGCCACGGCCCCACAGCCCCCTGCACGCTTGTCTCGCATAGCGAGACAAGCGTGCAGGGTCCGTGGACGAGACGGCCGGGCTCGCCGCAGACCCTCGCGTCCGTTACCTCAGTCCAGCAACCCCGTTTCGCGGGCCGAGACCGCCGTCTGCATCAGCGTCTCGGGCGCGTCGAACCTAGGGACCCAGCCGAGCTGCTCGCGGGCCTTCGTCGTGTCCATGATCACCGGGGTGGTCAGTGCGGTGGCCCACTCGAGCTGGGGGCTGATGAAGGAGAGGCGGCCGACGACGGTGGTACCGACGCCGAGGGCCGGGCGGGGGACGCGGACAGAGCGCCAGCCGAGGGCGCCGCCGATGTCGGAGATGGTGATCTCGCCGTCTCCGGCGAGGTTGTAGGCGCCAGGCTCGCCCTGGCCCTCGACCGCGGCGGCGAGGGCGGAGGCGACGTCGTCGTGGTGGACGAGCTGAAGCGGGACGCCGGCGTCAGGGAGGATCGGGCGCAGCAGCGGGATGCGATCGAGGACGTGGCGGCGAAGGCGCGGCGTCGGGTCGCCGAGGCGGGCGGCGCCGACCGTCTGCTCGATCAGCATCGTCGCCCGCGGCCCCGCCACGATGCAGGGACGAAAGACGTAGGCGTCGATGTCGGAGCCGGCCAGGACGTCGTCGAGCGTCTCCTCCAGCTCCGCCTTCTGCTGCGAGTAGTAGAAGCGAGAGGAGCCGATCGCGGGCGTCTCCTCGGTGAGCGGCCGCGGGTTGTCCGGGTGGAAGCCGTAGGCGGCCACCGAGGAGGCGTAGACGAGCCGCCCCACCCCGGCCTCGGCCGCGGCTTCGAAGACGTTGCGACTGCCCTCGAGGTTGATCCGCCTCGTCTCCTCACGGTCGCCGAAGATCGCGAAGGCGAGGTGGACGACGACGTCGGCGCCGTCGAAGAGCTCGGCCAGGTGGCCACGGTCGAGGATGTCCCCGCGCTGGTAGGTCGCCTTGCGCCATCCCGCGGCGGCGGGATCGAAGGGACGCCGCGCCATGCCTCGGATCGCGTCGACTTCCGCGCTCGCCTCCAGCGCGTCGATCAGCGAGGCGCCGACCTCGCCGGTCGGTCCGGTGACCGCAACGGTCAGTCCCATCACGACAGTTTCCGGCCTACGGCCTGAGAGTCAAGCGTCGCTAGGCGGTCGGAGTAATCCGGTACGCGTCGAAGACCGACTCGACGTTGCGCAGGCGGGTGATGCAGTGTTTGAGCTGCTCGGTGTCGCCCACCTCGATCACGAACTTGTTCTTGACCATCGGATGGTTGGTCGTGCAGGAGGCGCCGATGATGTTGATGCCGCCCTCGGAGAAGGTCCGCGACAGGTCCTCCAGCAGGCGAGTGCGATCGTAGGCGTCGATCTGGACTTCGACCCGGTAGGACGCCTCGTTGTCGCCTTCCCACGCCACGTCGACAAAGCGCTCCGGCGCCCGTTTCAGCGCCTTCACGTTCTTGCAGTCGGTGCGGTGGATGGTGATCCCGCGGCCGAGGCTGACGTAGCCCGCGATCTCGTCGCCGGGGACCGGCCGGCAGCACTTCGCCAAGCGCACCGCGACATCCTCCACGCCCTTGACCACGATCCCGTAGTTGGAGGCGTCCTTGGTGCGACGGGCGCGATCGGAGTGCTCGGTCGCCGGGAGCACGGAATCGGCGTCGAGTGACTCCCCCGCTTTCAGGCGTTGCAGGATTTTGTTGACGACCGTCTTGGTCGACACTTTGCCCTGGCCGAGGGCGATGTAGAACTCGGTCCCTTTGCGGAAGCCCGTCTCGCGGATGACGTCGGCGAGCAGGGCCGAGCCGGCGATCTTCTGCATCGGCACGCCGCGCTTTTTCAAGGCCTCTTCGAGGCCCTCGCGACCGTCGCGCTCGGCGTCCTCGCGCCGCTCCTCTTTGAACCAGGCGCGGATCTTGTTGCGGGCGCGGCTGGTGCGGACGAGTTTCAGCCAGTCCATCGAGGGCGCGCGTTTCTGCTTCGCCGTCAGCACCTCGACGATGTCGCCCGAGCGCAGCTGGTAGTGGAGCGGCACGATCGCCCCGTTCACCTTGGCGCCGACGCAGCTGTGGCCGACGTCGGTGTGCACCGCGTAGGCGAAGTCGAGCGGGGTCGAGCCCGCCGAGAGGTTCTTCACTTCGCCCTTTGGCGTGAAAACGAAGACCTCATCCTCGAAGAGGTCGACCTTCAGCGATTCGAGGAACTCGGTCGGGTCCTGTTCGCCCTCCGCCTCGACCAGCTGGCGCAGCCAGGTCATCTTCTCCCGCTGCGGGTCGCCCTGGCCGCCCTCTTTGTAGGCGACGTGGGCGGCGATCCCGTACTCGGCGAGTTTGTGCATCTCCTCGGTGCGGATCTGGATCTCGAGCGGCTTGCCCTCGGGTCCGATCACCGTCGTGTGGAGCGCCTGGTACATGTTGGCCTTCGGCATCGCGACGAAGTCCTTGAAGCGTCCGGGCAGCGGCTTCCAGAGCGAGTGGATGACGCCGATCGCGCCGTAGCAGTCCTTCACCGAGCCGACGATCACCCGCATCGCGGTGAGGTCGAAGATCTCGTTGAACTCGCG
>JAFDWD010001090.1 GCA_018268695.1 Actinomycetota bacterium | reverse complement strand
CGTCCGCGCCGGGCGTCGGATTGGCGTGGGCCGGTTCTCTGGCGCTTACTGCTTCCACCGGCCGGTGTACGGACGATCCCCCGAAAAGGTTCGGCCGCGAGGCCTACCGACGGCCGTCCTCGGTCGTGAATTGCAGAAGGTCGAGGGTTATCGGCGGACGGTCGAGCCCAGATCCCAGGCCCAGCGCCAGCTGTTCACGCGCGAGAGCGGATCGGCCTCGAGGTCGAGGCGGATCGTGTCGCCGATGGCGACCTCCTGCGATTCGACCCGCAGGAGGATCTGGCCCCAGGAAGTCCCGGGAGCGTCGGGGGCGGAGCTGAACCGCAGCTCCTCGTCGAAGCTGGCGCCGAAGTAGACGCAGAAGCCGTCCAGGATGCCCGGCTTCGTGACCTGCCGTTCGTAGGTGATCGATCGCGGCATCGAGTCCGCGGTCGCCGTCTGGAGGTCGAGGGAGACGACCGCCTCGGGCTCGCAGAGGAAGTGCCCGAACGGAAACGGGCGGAAGCGCTTCATCAGGTAGTCGGGTGTCGGTTTGGCGTAATCGCGGAGGCGGCGGAAGTCGATGCCGTCGATCTGCTGCTGCCAGACGAAGGGCGCGCGGAAGTCGTCGTGCAGCTGGATCGGCTCGATGTAGAGGTCCAGCAGGGCGGGGTAGATGCGGCCGCCCGGTTTCAGCACCTGCTCGCGCAGCTCGGCCAGGTTCTCGACGGCCCGCTCGTCATAGGCGGCCTCGCCGATCTGCTCGTGCACGATCGCGTCGACCTTCTCGCCCAGCTCGAGCTTCGAGCTGTGGGTGCGATGGAACGTCACGTTGCCGATCCCGTTGTCGGCGGCCACCGCTTCGGCGGCCTCGATGATCGGCCCGTGGTCGATGGCGTGAACCTGTGCCACCCGTCGTGAGGCGAGGAAGGCCAGGACCCCCGTACCGGTGCCGAGGTCGACCACCACGTCGTCGGCGCGAAGGTGCTTGTCGAATCCCCGTTCGTAGGCTTCGACGCGGATTCGATCACCGAGCATCCGGTCGTGCTGGAAGAAGTCCGAGAAGAGTCGCCGGTTGCTCTGCGCATAGACGATCCGCTGCACGGTCGGGCTGCGGTCGACCACCGCGCGAGCCGCCTCCCGGGCGCTCGGGATCTGCTCGAAGATCGAACGGGACACGCCGCGCACTCTAGCCAGGCCAGGGGCCTCGGGTCCGTGCGGACGTGGGCGAGACGATTCCTGTGCGGCCGGCCCGCGGACGCTTGATCTAGCTCGGTTTGCCCTACGGTCGATCGCGCGGTTAATGTCGATCGGTTGTCTCGCGCAAGTTCAAACCGGACCGGGAGAGAGAAATGTTTCGTCGGATTCGTGTACACCTGACCTATTCGAACGTGATGTCGACGATCGCCGTGCTGTTCGCGATCGGCGGCGCCAGTGCTTATGCCGCCAGCCAATTGCCGAAGAACTCGGTGACGAGCAAGGCGATCAAGAACGGGCAGGTGATGACCAAGGACCTGCGGAACGGTGCCGTCACCGGGGCGAAGCTCGCGAACGGCGCGGTGACGAGCGGGAAGATCGCCAACGGGGCGGTGGGGACCGGTCAGCTCGGCGCCAACGCCGTCACTTCAGGGCAGCTCGCGAACAACGCCGTCACCACGGGGAAGATCGCCACGGGCGCCGTCACCACCGGACAGCTCGGCGCCAACGCGGTGACGTCCGGTCAGCTCGCGAACAACTCCGTCACCACCGAAAAGATCGCCGACAACGCCGTGACGACCGGGAAAATCGCCGATAACGCCGTGACGACCGGAAAGCTCGCCGACAACGCGGTCACGTCCTCGAAACTTGCCCCGAACTCGGTCTCCGGACTGGTCCAGGTGGAGGACGGGACGATCACCGGAAGCGATGTGCTGGAGAACACGCTGACCTTCGGCTGCACGCCGTTGCCGAACATCATCGAAGCCGTCGGCGCGACGGGTCCGTTCCAGGTCGGCGGCGCCGGCTTCTGCGGGTTCGTCATCACCACCGGCTCCCACACCTGGGCCCAGGCCGTGGCCGCCTGCTCGGGGATCGTCCCGGACGCGACCCTGCCGAGCGCGGCGCAGCTCGAGCAGCTCGCCCAGACCGCCGGCAACCAGAGCACGCCCACGGGCACCACCGGTATCTGGCTCGACTCGCCCAGCGCCGCTACCCCCGCGGTCTGGACCGCGAGCGTCGATGGCGCTGCCCACGTCAGCGCCTTCGCGAGCACGCCGATAACCACGTCGAGCTCCGGCCCCGTCGTCTGCACCTACGAGCCGGCGAGCAAGCAGGGCTGACGCTCGTAGGCCGGGAGACCGGCGCGCGGCCCGAGAGATCGGGCCGCGCGCTCGTCGGTTCTCTCAGCGCCAGAGTTCGCGGCGGAGCAGCTCGTTGCCGCGTTCCAGTTGCCCGATCGTCGCCTTGGCGACGGCTTTGACCTTGGTTTCGCGGTTGATGCGGGACTGGATTTCGCGGTGGGACTTGCCGGTGCGGCGGGCGAGGTCGCCGACCATGCGGCTGCGCTCGGCGCGGAGGCGCTCGCGGGTTTCGTAGGCGGACTCGCGCTCGGGCTCGCGGGGTTCGGGCGGGGCCGCGATCGGGGCGACGATCGGCTTGGCGACGGGCTTCGGATCGTCGGTGGGGAAGAGCTGGAGGGCGGTCTCGCTCATGATCGCGTCGTCGAGCTCGGCGCCGCCGGAGCTGAGGACGGCGAAGCCGCCGCCCTCGCCGCACTCCTTGGGGGGCTCGTCGAACTCCTCGCCCTCGTCCTCCTCGCCCGCGGGCGACAGGTCCAGCGCGTGGCGGCGCTCCATCTCGATGTCGTGGGCGAGGGCCTTCAGGCGCGAGTCCGCCGGCATCAGCAGGTAGCTCATCTGGCGTCGGGGACCGCCGGGCGTGACGCGGATGAAGCGGCCGACGACCTGGCGGAAGAAGAGCTCGGTGCGGGCTGCGGTGGCGTAGACGCCGACCCGCAGGCGGGGGATGTCGACGCCCTCGGAGACCATCAAAACGGAGACCAGCCAGCGCCGGTCGTCGGCGGCGAAATCGGCGATCCGGCGGCTGGCGCCGGGCTCGTCGCTCATCACGATCTCCGGCTGCTCGGAGGCGATCATCCCGAGCCGCGCCGCGATCGCCCGCGCGTGCTCCTGGTCGGAGGCGATCACCAGCCCGCCCGCGTCCGGGTGTCCTTCGGCACGGACCTCGCTGAGCCGGGCATCGGCGTCACGCAGCACCTCGCCCATCCACTCGCCCTCCGGTGAGAGCGCCGTGCGCAGGCGCCGGGCCGACTCGGCGGCGGGGAGGACGAGGTCGAAATCGGCGGTTTTAAGGCGCCCGTCGGAGACCCACTCCATCTCGCCGTCGTAGGGAAGGAAGGTGATCGGCCGGCAGACCCGGTCGCGCAGCGCCTGCGGGTATCCATAGACGTAGTCGGCGCGGCTGATGCCCTCGTCGTCGTAGGCGACCCAGGGGATCGCCGAGTTGTCGGAGCGGAACGGCGTCCCCGAGAGCAGCAGGCGGAAGCGGGCGCCGTCGAAGGCGCGCCGGGCGCGCAGGCCCCAGGCGGCCATGTCGCCCATGTGGTGGGGCTCGTCGGCGATCAGCAGGGTGGTCCGGCGGCTCGCCGCGTCGCGGTGGGTGTCGGGGCCGGCGGCGATCGTCTGGTAGGTGACGGCGACGCCGTGGAAGTCGTTCGACTCGGGCCCGTCGGAGTTCGGCCGGTTCGGCTCGAGGTCGATCCCATACCGCGCCGCGTCGGCCGCCCACTGGCGGCAGATGTGGGTGGTCGGCCCGGCGACGACGACCCGCTGGACGAACCCGGCGACCAGCATCCGATGGGCGATGTGGAGGCCGAAGGTCGTCTTCCCGGCCGCCGGCGTCGCTGAGGCGAGGAAGCTCCCGGAGCTGCCGGTGGAGTGCGCGCGGACGGCTTCGGTCGCCTCTTTCTGCCACGCCCGCAGGGGCCGGGCGTCGGGCCAGGGAGGGATGGATCGGCCGCGGCCCCCGCCGCCGGTCTGGTGCTGGACAGCGTCGTACAAAGGGTGGGCAACAATAGGGTCGCGGGCGGCGGAGTGGGCCGCGGGGCGGCGGAGGTACATTGGGTGCTTGGCCTCCGACCCGCCTTCCCAGCAGACCGCCGAGAAGGCACCGCCGCCGAAAGCCCCACCGGCGACCTCGCACCCTTCCGGCTGGCGGATCGATCCAGCGCCCGACGGGCGTGGCGCGCCGCCGGCGCAGAAGCCGCCGTTCATCCCCCGCAAATGGACCTTCCTCTGGGTCCTCGTCGGGCTGCTGGCGGTGAACGTCCTGATCTCGATCCTCGCCACCGGCCACACGAGCAGGCCGCAGGTCCCCTACCAGCCGTTCTTCGTCGAACAGGTGAGCGCCGACAACGTGCAGGAAATCAGTTCGACCTC
>JAFDWD010000108.1 GCA_018268695.1 Actinomycetota bacterium | reverse complement strand
GGCGGGCGGCAAAAACACCGGCGCCCGGCGCGAGGCGCAGGTCGAGGTCGTGATCGACAACTCCGACGGCCGGGCGCAGACCGAGTTCTCCGAGATAGCGGTGGAGCGGCGCCTCGACCGCAACGGCGACGGCGGCTACCGGCTGAATGGGGCGCGGGCGCGGCTCGCCGACGTGATCGAAGTCCTCTCCGACACCAACCTGGGGCGGGAGATGCACTCGGTCATCTCGCAGGGACGGGTGGAGACGATCATCCACTCCAAGCCGCGCGAGCGGCGACTCCTGATCGAGGAGGCCGCCGGGCTCGGCAAGCACCGCAAACGGCGGCGGCGCGCCGAACTGAAGCTGAAGGGGACGCGGGACAACCTCGACCGGGCGCTCGACGTGGAGCGCGAGGCGCGGGCGCGGCTGCGGCCGCTGAAACGGCAGGCCCAGGCGGCCGAGATCGGCGCCCGGATCGACCGCGAGGAAGCCGAGCTGAAGGGCCAGATCGTCTCCGAGGAACTGCGCTTCGGCGCCGACCGGGCCGCCGCCGCGGCGAAGGCGGCGGCGACGGCGCGGGAGACGCGGACGAAGCTCGAGGGCTCGCTTGCCGAGGTGAGCAAACGGCGCTCCGCCGCCGAGGAGCGCTTCGCCGAGCGCGACCGGGCGCGGACCCAGGCCTGGGGCGTGCTGACCAAACTGCGCGCCGAGTCCGAGCGGGTCGCGGTGCGGGTGGCCGGCCTCTCGCGGTCGGAGAGCGAGGTCGAGGCGCGATTGGAGCGGTTGCGGGCGGAGCTCGGGCCGCTGACCCTGGAGGTCGCGGGCGGCGACGCGCCGACGCAGCGGGCGCGGAAGCTGGAGGAGGAGCTGGGAGAGGTCGACGCCGGGCTGAAGGCGGCCCTCGACGGCCTGGCGGCGGCGCGCTCCGACGAGGCCTCCGAGACGGCTCGCGAGCACGCGCTCGGCGACGTCCGGGCGGGCAGCGAGAGGGCGATCCGCCACGCACGCCGCGCCGAGGGCCTGCTCGGCGAGCGCCACCGCGAGAAAGTGCGGGCGCGCCTGGCGGGCGCCGAGGAGCTGCTCGACGACGTGCGCGCGGCGCTCGAGGCGGTCAAGGCGGCGGGGGAGGCGATCCGCGCCCGGGTCGACCGGACCGAGTCGGCCGTCGTCGGCAAGGACGGCGACAGCGACGAGATCGCCGACGAGCTGCGGGCCTGCACGAAACTGGAGTTCGAGCTGCAGGGCCAGATGCGGACGGTCTCCGAAGAGCTGACCCAGGCCGAGGTCGAGGCCGCCCACCTGGGCGACCGCCGCGCCGAGGCCGAACGGGAGATGGCGGCGATCGTCGAGAAGCTCGGCGAGGAGGTCCCGGCGGCGGAGTCGGCGATGACCGACGAGGAGCGGGCCGAGATCGACCGGCGGTTGGAGCGGTTGGAGCGGCGCCGCGCCCAGATCGGGCCGGTCAACCCGCTGGCCGAGCGCGAATACGAAGAGGCCTCCGACCACGTCGAGCAGCTTCAGGCCCAGCGCGAGGACACCGAGCGCGCGATGCGCGAGCTGGAGTCCCTGATCCGCGAGATCGACGAGGAGATCGAGCGCGCCTTCGAGGAGACCTTTGAGGCGACGGCGACGAACTTCGAGGAGATGGTGGAACACCTCTTCCCCGGTGGCCGCGGTCGACTGCGCCGGGTCAGCCTGCGGGCGGTCCGCGAGGAGGAGGAGCAGCCGGCAGGCGAGGGCGAGGAGGGCGCCGAGGCGGCCGAGCCGGATCCCGACGAGGAGGAGCGCGAGGAACGCGACGAGTTCGGGGTCGAGATCGAGGTCAACCCGGCGGGCAAGTCGACGCGCAAGCTCTCGCTGATGTCGGGCGGCGAGAAGTCCCTCGTCGCCCTCGCCTTCGTCTTCGCCGTCTTCCTCGCCCGACCGTGCCCCTTCTACATCCTGGACGAGGTCGAGGCCGCCCTCGACGATGCCAACATCGACCGCTTCCTGCAGCTGATCCGCCGCTTCTCCGACCGCGCCCAGTTCGTCATCGTCACCCACCAGAAACGCACCATGGACGCCGCCGACGTCCTCTACGGCGTGACCATGGGCGGCGACGGCGTCACCAAAGTCGTCAGTCGCAAGCTCCCCCGCGAAGCGTGCGAAGACCTCGGCGACGAAGGCGACGAGTCCGGACCGGACACTCTCACCGCCGTGGCCTGAGCGTTCCCAGGCGCGGGAGGCCTGACCCCCTCCTCTCTCAAACTCGGGCAGTACCGGTGCCGCCCGTCCGATATTCGCCGACCGTCGCCTGGCTGTTCCTTTTAGCGCCAACGGCGCCATAAAGAACAGCGGAAGCTCTGGCGCCCTCCGCCAGCTGTTCTTTATGGACCCCTGGCGACCATAAGGAACAGCCAGCGGGGCCCGCACCACGCTCCGCTGTTCCTTTCTTCGGCTATACCGGCAAAAGGAACAGCTGGCCGCATGGCTCGGCGCCGCCCGCTTAACCTGGCCTTCGCGAACGGATTCTCAGTCCCATGGCTAGTCTCTCTCTAAGGAGGGAGGGAGATGGGGCAACGCCATATGGACCGGCTGTCGAGCTTCGACACGTCGTTCCTCGCCAACGAGAAGGACAACGCCCACATGGCGATCGGGGCCGTGCTCATGTTCGAGGGCGAGCCGCCGACGCAGGCGGAGTTCCTGGCGCAGATCCGCTCGCGCCTGCACCAGCTGCCACGGCTGCGGCAGCGCCTGCTGACGCCGCCGCTCGGCCTCGGGACGCCGTTCTGGGTCGACGACGAGACCTTCGATGTGCGCCGGCACGTCGACCGGGTGACCCTTCCCACTCCCGGGACCGATGTCGAGATGCGGGCGCTCGCCGGGGAGCTGTTGGCGCCGGCGCTCGACCGGGGCAAGCCACTCTGGGAGCTGACCCTGGTCGACGGGTTCGCCGAGGACCGCTTCGCGATCGTCTACAAGACCCACCACGCGATGGCCGACGGGATCTCCGCGGTCGACATCGGGATGCTGCTCTTCGACGTCGCACCGGACGCGCCCGCGCCGGCGGACGAGGAGCCATGGCGCCCGCGCCGCTCGCCGTCCCATGCCGGCCTCGGGATTCACGCGGCGACCGGGGTCCTGGCGACGCTGCGGCGCCTCGCGCGCTGGCTCTCGCGCGCCGCCCGCGATCCCCGGGACGCCTCGCGCCGGGCCGGCGACGGGCTCGCGGGCCTCTGGGAGGTCACCTTCAACCTGCTGCGCGCCGCCCCGCGGGTGCCGATCAACCCGCGCGGCGTCGGGCCGGGGCGCGAGTTCGCCTGGGCCGACTTCGACCTCGCCGAGTTCAAGCGGATCAAGAACGCGCTCGGCGGCACCGTGAACGACGTCTCGCTCGCCGTCGCCACCGGTGCGCTGCGCTCCTGGTTCGCCGAACGCGGCGAACGGACCGATGGGCTCGAGCTGAAGGCGCTCGTGCCGGTCTCGATCCGCACCGTCGACGAGCACGGTGAGCTGGGGAACAAACTGACGGCGATGCGAGGCCCGTTGCCGGTCGGGATCGCCGATCCCGCCGAGCGCCTCGCCCTGATCAGCGCGGCGATGGACGGCCTGAAGGCCTCCAAACAGCCGCTCGGCGCCGAAGCGATCTGGGGCCTGAACGACTGGTTCCGCGATTTCGCCCCGCCGGTCCTGCTCGCGCCGACCGCGGCGATCAACTTCTCGACCCGACTCTTCAACCTGCTGGTCACCAACTTCCCCGGCCCGCAGATCCCCTTCTACGCGCGCGGCCGGGAGCTGACCGCGATCCACCCGGTCGGCTTCCTCGCCCGCCGACACGGCCTCGCGATCGCGATCCTCTCCTACAACGGGCGCGTCAGCTTCGGCCTGCTCGCCGATCCGGATTCGGCTCCCGGGGCCGAGCGGCTGGCCGCGCACCTGTCCGCGGCGGTCGCCGAGCTGGGCGAGGCAGCAGGCAGGGCGCCGGCGCCGCTAGCCTCCCCGGTCGATGGCGACCACCTGGCAGGAGATGATCGACCTCGGTTCGCGCGAGCCCGTGAACGTCGCGCCGCCCGAGGAGGCTGAGCCGGAGCGCAAACGCGGCGTCTTCCGCAGGCTGCGCGAGTCGCTGTCGAAATCGCGGCAGGCCCTGCAGGAGGAGATCACCGCCTCGGTCTTCGAGAAGATCGACGACGAAACCTGGGAACACCTGGAGGAGGCGCTGATCCTCGCCGACGTCGGCGCGCCGACCACCGCCGCGGTGGTCGAACGGCTGGAGCACGAGGTCGACTCCGGCGCCGTGCCGGCCGAGGGCGAGCCGATCCGCGCCCGCCTGATCGAGATCCTCGCCGAGGTCGCCTCCACCGCCCGCGCCAAGATCGACCTCTCGGCCCAGCCCGCGGTGCTGATGATGGTCGGCGTCAACGGCACCGGCAAGACGACGACGATCGGCAAGATCGCCTGGCACCTCTCCAAAGAATTCGGCCTCTCGGTGGTGATGGGGGCGGGGGACACCTATCGTGCCGCCGCCGCCGAGCAGCTCGCCGAGTGGGCGAAACGGGCGGGCGCCGAGCTGGTCCGTGGTCAGGCCGGCGCCGACCCCGGGTCGGTCGCCTACGACGCGGTCTCGGCCGCGGTCGCGCGCAATGCCGACGTGGTCATCGTCGACACCGCCGGGCGCCTCCACACCCAGGACAACCTGATGGAGGAGCTGGCGAAGGTCCGGCGCGTGATCGGGAAACTGATCCCCGACGCGCCGCACGAGACGCTGATCTCGATCGACGCGACCACCGGCCAGAACGGGCTGCGCCAGGCGAAAGTGTTCTCCGAGGCGGTCGAGGTCGACGGCGTCGTGATCACCAAGCTCGACGGGACCGCCAAGGGCGGGATCGCGTTGGCGATCTCCTCCGAACTGGGCATCCCGGTGAAACTGATCGGGGTCGGGGAGAAACTGGAGGACCTGCGGCCCTTCGACCCCGCCGAGTACGCCGCCGCGCTCTTGTCCGAGTAGCGGGGAGTAGCCTGACCTGATGTTCGACCAGCTTTCCGACCGCCTCCAGTCGACCCTCTCGGACGTCCGCTCGCGCGGCAAACTGAGCGAGGGGGACATCGATTCGGCGATGCGCGACATCCGGCTCGCGCTGCTCGAGGCGGACGTCAACTTCAAAGTCGTCAAAGCGTTCACGAAAACGCTGAAAGAACGGTGCCTGGGCGCCGAGGTGATGGACAGCCTCGACCCCGGCCAACAGGTGGTCAAAATCGTCAACGAGGAGCTGGCCGACCTGATGGGCGGCGAGAGCGTCGAGCTGACGATGGCCGCCTCCGGCCCGACCGTGATCCTGATGGCGGGCCTGCAGGGCAGCGGTAAGACGACCGCCTGCGCGAAGCTCGCCCAGTACTTCAAGAAGCAGCG
>JAFDWD010001089.1 GCA_018268695.1 Actinomycetota bacterium | reverse complement strand
GGTCGCCGAACCGCTCGCCGCAGCGCGCGACGTCGCCGCCGCGCTCGGCGAGCACCGCGGCACCAGCTCGCTCGACGTCGAGTCCGCCGAGCCGGAGTTCGAGTTCGACGCCGAGGGCAATGTCGTCGCCGCCCACCGGGTGCCCGGGACCGAGGCCCACCGCCTGATCGAGCGGCTGATGATCCTCACCAACGAGCGGGTCGCCGAGCTCCTCGTCGACCGCCGCGTCCCCGCCGTCTACCGCGTCCACGCGCAGCCCGACCCGCCGCGGATCGAACGCCTGCTCGAGCAGCTCGCGGCACTCGACGTGCCGACCCCGCCGCTCGGCCAGGGGCTGTCGCCGCGCTCGGCCGGGCAGATGGCCGCGGACGCGAGCCGCCTCGCGCGCCAGGAGGCCGCACGGCGCGGGCACGGCCGGGCCGCATATACCTCCCTTGTGCTCCGTTCGCTGAAACAGGCCGCCTACAGCGAGACGAACACCGGCCACGCCGGGCTCGCCTCCGACGCCTACACCCATTTCACCTCGCCGATCCGACGCTATCCCGACCTGCTCGTGCACCGGGCGCTGCTGGCGACGCTGGGCGAGGGGGAGGAGGCGCCGACGCTCGCCGAGGCGCGCGAGGTCGCCGCCCACAGCTCCGCCCAGGAGCGCGAGTCGGCGAAGATCGAGCGCGATGCCGACGACGTCTGCGCCGCCTATCTGCTGGAACGGGAGCTCGGCGAGCGCGGGCTCGACGCCGAATTCGACGGCGAGGTGTCGGGCGTGATCCGGGCGGGGGCGTTCGTCGCCTTCGGCGGGGAGCTCGGCGACGTCTACGAAGGGATGCTGCCGGCGCGGACGTTGCCGGGCGGCCGCTATGAGCTCGACCGCCCCGAGGTGACGCTGCGCGGCAGTGGCGACGGGGCGACGGCGTTGGCGCTCGGCGATCCGGTGCGGGTGCGGGTGACCGGCGTCGACTCCGAGCGCGGGCGCGTCGATCTCGAGCTCACCGGGGGAGGTGGCAAGTAGTGGCGAAGAAGTCGAAGAAACGCGCGGCCGCCTCGGGCGACGTCGTCACCAACCGCCGCGCGCGCCACAAATTCGAGTTCGTCGAAACGATGGAGGCGGGGATCGTCCTCACCGGCTCCGAGGTGAAGGCGCTGCGCGGCGGCCAGGCCCAGATGACCGACTCCTACGCGATCGTCGACGACGGCGAGGTCTGGCTGCGCAAACTGCACATTCCGCCTTACGAGTTCGCGGCGGTCGATGCCCACACCCCCGACCGGCCGCGCAAGCTGCTGCTGCACCGCGACGAGATCGAGCGCCTGGTCGGCAAAACGGCCGAGAAAGGCCTTACGCTCGTGCCGGTGCGGATATACTTCAAAGGGCCACGGGCGAAGGTGGAGCTGGCGCTGGCCCGCGGCAAGGAGGGGCGCGACCGCCGGCGGGAGATCGCCGACCGCGACGTGCGCCGCGAAGTGGAACGGGACTTCAAGGGGCGCATGCGGTGAGTCTGAATGGGGAGGACCAGGGGACTGGCCGAACGGTTGATCCTGCGGGATCCTTTGTAAGGATGGGTGCGTGCTCGCGGCGAACGTCAGCGATTACATCTCCGGTCACACCGGCTACTTCATCGCCGCCCTCGCGGCAGCGATCCTCCTGCTCCTGCTGGTGGTCATGGTGACCAACCGCCGCAGCAAAGAGGAAGAAGAGAAGGCCAAAGCCGCCGCGGGACCGGGCGAGCCGCCCGCGGTGCCGCCGACGGCCGCGGGTGCCGTGAGCCCCGGAGCGCCTCCGGGTGCGCCAGGCGCGCCGGCCGCGCCGGCGCCGCCGACCAGCGAGACGCGCAAAGAGCGGCGGGACCGACTGCGCAAGGAGCAGCGCGAGGCGCGCGAGCAGATGCGCCAGGAGCGTCGCGAAGCGGTCGAGAAACGGAAGGCCGATCGCGCCGCCGGTCGCGGCGGCCAGGCAGCGGCCGCCCCAGCCGCGCAACCTTCGCTGCCACCGGGTCCGGGGGCCGCGGCGACGCCGCCTCCCGCGCCCGGCGCGCCTCCCGTGGCAGCCGCCGCCGCGACCTCGGCCGCCGCGACCTCCGTCGACGACGGCCCGAAGAAGAAGGGATTCATGGAGATGTCGCTGTTCGGGATCCAGTTCGGCGGCAAGAAGAAGAAGGAACGGGCCGAAGCCGAGCAGCGGCTCGCCGCCGCCCGCGCCGACAACGAACGGGCCGTGCAGGAGGCCCGGGCGAGCGTCGGCGACGTCCCTCCGGTCGGCGCCCCGCCGGCGCCCGACGCCGCGGTGGCCCCAGCAGAGGCCGGCCCTCAGCCAGGCGACCCACTTCGTGAACCGCCGCCTCCCGTCCAGAACCTGAACGCGGCCGCTCCCGGCGGCCAGGTGGGCCTGGCGCCCGAGAACCCGCTGGAGCCGCCGACCATCACCCAGCCGACCCCGGTCCCGCTGCCGCCCGCGGCGTCGCCCGGCCCGCCACCGACCCCGGCCTCGACGACGCCGACCGACGCCGATGCGGCCGCCGCGGCGCAGCGCGTCCGTGACAAAGTTGCGGAAGTGCGCGAGGAGGAGCAGAGGATCAGGGCCGAGGCGGATCGGCGGATGCAGGAGGCCGAGCGCCTCCAGAGCGAGGCTGCTCCGCCGACGGGTGCCTTCGACGTGCCCCCGCCTCCCGCCGCGCCGGCCGCGACGCCCGCCGTCCCCGCCGCCGATCTCAGCTTCGCCGAGCAGCGCCTGCAGGAGGGTCGCGCCGCCCGCGAGCGCTCGATGGCCGAAGCCGAGCAGCGCCTGCGGGAGATCGACGAGCGCACCAAGGCAGCCGAAGAGCGTGCCGCCGCCGCGCATCGCCTGGAGAGCTACCGGGCCGAAGAAGAAGCCCAGCAGCGCCGGCTCGAAGAGCTGCAGCGCAGCGTCGAGGAAGCCGAGCGCCGCGCCGAGGAGGCCGAGCGTCGTGCCCGCGAAGCCGAGGAAGAGGTGATCCGCTCGCTGAGCGCGCCGCTCCCGCCGGCACCGGCGCCGCCGACCCCCGACCCGGGTCCCGCCGTAGGCTTGACGCCGGTCGAATCGACCCCGCCGCCGGCGCCCCTCGCGCCGGTCGAGCCGTCGCCCGCGCCCGAGTCGCCCGGTCCGTTCGCGCCACCCGAGCCGGCCGCCGAGTCGACCCCGCCGCCGTCGCCCTTCGCTGCTGCCGAGCCTCCCGCCGCGCCGACGCCGTTCGGGACGCCCTCGTCGGCACCCGCGCCGTTCGGGTCGCCGCCGCCGGATGCGCCGAACGCCTTCGGCTCGCCGCCCGCGCGGGCCCCGGAGGACACGATGAGCGCCTTTGGCACGTCCCCGTCCCCGCCTCCGCCGGCCGAGGCGCCTGACGCCTTCGGGCTACCGCCCGCGCCGCCCCAGGACGAGCCCGCTCCCCCCGCTTTCGAAGCCCCGCCCGCGCCGCCCGCGCCGATTCCGGACGCCGCGCCCGCCTCCGGGGCTCAGATCAACCTCAACTCGGTGACCTTCGAGCAGCTGCGCGCCGAGAACCTCTCCGTCACCCAGGCCACCCGCCTGCTCGCCCACCGCGAGCGGCTGGGCGGGTTCAGCTCCGTCGACGACCTCGATCAGGTCGCGGGCTTCCCGCAGGACGTGCTGGCGGACCTGAAGTCCCGCGCGACGATCTAGACCGTCTGGTCGTCGCCCGCTTCCCACTTCTCCAGGAGCTTGAGCCAGATCTCACTGCGCGTGGGGTAGGGGGCGATCGCGTGGCGCAGGCGCGCCAGCGGCACCTCGGCGACGATCGCCAGCGTCGCCGTCTGCAGGAAGTCGGCCGTCTCGAAGCCGGTGAAAGTGGCGCCGACGATCGTGTCGGTGGCCCGGTCGACGATCAGGCGCGCTTTCCCGCCGGTCCCCTTGCCTTGGAAACTGGCCCCGGGCGAGCCGTCGGTCGGGACCTCGACCGCGCGGGCGTCGATCCCGGCCTCTTCGGCCGCGGCGAGGGTCTTGCCGACCGCCGCCACCTGCGGGTCGGTGAAGGTGACGCGGGGCGAGCCGAGCGATTCGACGATCGCGCCGACGTCGCGTCCGAGCAGGTTCTCGGCGACGATCCAGGCCTGGTACTTGCCGACGTGGGTGAAGAGCGCGCGCCCGTTGACGTCGCCGATCGCGAAGAGGCTCCCGCGGCCGCCGACCCGCATCCGGTCGTCGACCTCGAGGAAGCCTTGGTCGTCGGTCTCGACCCCGATCGCGTCCAGCCCGATGTCCTCGGTGTGGGGCGTGCGGCCGACCGCGACAAGGAGCTCTTCGCCCTCGACCGCGCCGCCGCCCTTCAACTCGACCACGATGTTGCCGTCCTCTTCCCGGACCGACTCGACCTCGACGCCGAGCCGCACGTCCACACCGAAGCGTTCCCGTAGCGCCGCCGCGACTTCCTCGCCCGCGTAGGGCTCCTCGCGCCCGAGCAGGTGCGCGGCGGCGTCGACCAGCGTGACCTTCGTCCCCAGCGAGGCCCAGGCCTGGGAAAGCTCCGAGCCGACCGGGCCGCCGCCGAGGACGACCATGCTCGCGGGCACCTTCTTCGCCGTCGTCGCGTCGCGGTTGTTCCAGGTGCGGACCGAGTCGAGGCCGTCGATCGGCGGCATCGCCGCGCCGGTGCCGGTGGCGACGATGGCCGCGCGCGAGGCGGTGAGGGACGTGCCACCGACCTCGATCCGCCCCTCGCCGACGAAGCGCCCGGCGCCGCGGTGCAGGTCGATCCCCCGTTCTTCGAGCCAGGGGAGCTGCCCCGAGTCGTCGGGACCGTCGGCGCCCTCGTTGTGGATCACCTGGTCGCGACGGGCGAGGACCGCGGCCGGGTCCAGCTCGGCGTCCTCACCGACCGGCACGCCGGGAATCCGCCGGGCCTCGGCGAGTACGTCGGCGGGACGGAGGAGCGCCTTGGAGGGCATGCAGGTCCAGTAGGAGCACTCGCCGCCGATCAGCTCCCTCTCGACGATCGCGACCTTCCAGCCGCCGTCGGCCAGCCTGCCTGCCACGACCTCGCCCGCCGGGCCGGCGCCGAGGACGATCGCGTCATAGGCGCGGTTGCTCATTGGGCGTACACTTCCAGATGCATCCAGCACGGGGGCGACAGGCTTCGACGTGGTCGATTCGTGCGAACGGTTGCAGGTCGAGGTTGCCGGAGGCCTCGTTAAACCCCGGCACAAACCAATACGTGCGGACCATGAGTTCGCCCTCGCCGCTTAGCTAGAAACTAAGTCGCTGTGAGAGTCGGTCCTCCCTCGCCCGAGGGGAGGGGCACCGGCTTCAGAAATCGGGCTCACCTGGTTGGCCTGCCCTGTCCAACCGGGGAAATTCAAAGGGCTTTGTCTTCCGTAGTGCCCGTCGGTGCGGACCCCGGGAGACGAGAACAAAGCACCGGCTAAACCTGTAGAGACCCTCGCCCAGCGTCCGCGGATCCGAGTTCGAATCTCGGCGCCTCCATCAGCTAAGCACCCCGGCCCAGCCGGGGTGCTTCGCGCTGCCGACCTCAAGGCCCTTCTAGGGGACCTGAAGTCGAAAGCGCCGTCGCGGCGAGCTCCATCCATGGGGCGATGTCCCAGAAACCTCGCGCTGCGCCGGAGGTGGACGGGAGGACCCAGACTTCGGCGCCGCCCAGCCGCTCGGGCTGGGGGCCGTAGTCGACGGGGCGGCCAAGGGCGCCGCGGGCGGCGTTCTTGCCGTTGAAGGCGAGGTGGGCCGGGGACGCGGCGGCGATCGCGGCCTCGAGGCGTGCCGGGTCGAAGCCGCGGCGGCCGACCTCCTGGTCGGAGCCCGAGGCCGTCTTCGAGATGTCGGTCAGGCCGATGCCGAACTCCGGCAGCCGCGCGAATTCGGCGGGGTGGAGGAGGCTGGGGGTGAGGCCGACCTCGTGGAGGGTCCGCCAGAAGCGGTTGCCGGGTCCCGCGTAGTAGGCGCCCGCCCGGGCCGACGCGGTCCCCGGTGCGGTGCCGCAGAAGACGACGCGCAGGCCAGGCGCGAGGACGTCGGGGAGGACCGGCGGAGGCGCGCTCACACCGCGGGCGGGAGATCGGCGCGGGGGAGCGCCGCCAGTTCGATGTCTCGGCTCACGGCGCCGATCTCGTCCGGAAGGCGCGCCAGCTCGGCGGCGGTGACGAACTCGAGGTCCTCGCCCAGCGGGCGGAAGAAGTTGTCGTAGTGGGTGGGGACGACGGCGCGGGGTTCGAGTCTGGGGAGGATGCGCTGCCAGTAGCGGTCGGTGAAGGAACGCCCGGCGACGCCGGCGAGGAAGACGTCGACGCCGCGCTCACGGACCGCGTCGTCGACGAGGTCGGCGCTGCCTTGGTGGTAGAGGCGGACGCCCGCGACGGCGATCGAGATTCCCCAGACCTGGCCGCAGCGGTAGGCGGCGGGGGACAGTGAGTCGAGTTGCTCGCAGGTCAGTTCGCCGTCGTAGGGGACGGCGAGGCCGAGCAACAGCTTCGAGTGGGCGCTTGGAGTGAAGCTGACCTCGAACGGGCCGAGCTCGTAGACGCGATAGGGATCGACCTCGACCGCCCGCTCGGCCATCCCATGGAGCGCCATCAGGTTGAGCAGCGACGCCGAGCCGTAGGCCTTGCAGTCGAGGCGCCGGGCGAGCGCCGGGGCGTCGATCGCGTGGTCGAAGTGGGTATGGCCGACGAGGACTCCGACGGTCGTCCCGGGCGCGTGGACGAAGCGATCGAGTGCCGCCCGGTCCGGGAGGGCGCGGCGCCGCAGCAGCAGGTCGCGGAGCGGGACGCGGGAGACGTACGGGTCGACGAAGAGGGTGTGGCCCTCGTAGGTCAGCCGGTAGCCGGAGACACCGAGCCATTCGATATCCAGGCCGGGGGGCAGCGGCAGCGGCCGCGCCTCCAGCTCGCCCAGCATCTCGCTGTCGGCGCGCGCCGAGGCCCGTCGCCGCAGCGGGGCCTGCGCCAGCTCTCCCAGGTGTCGCAGCGGACCACCCACCGACCCGGAGGATACGGTGGCGAGATGGAACGGTACGTCGCCTTCCTCCGCGGGATGAACCTCGGCAACCGGCGGATCAAGAACCCCGAGCTGGTGGGGCACTTCGAGGCGATGGGGCTGGAGGAGGTCGCCACCTTTCGGGCGAGCGGCAACGTCGTCTTCGTCGACCCGGCCGGGGAATCGGAGTCGAAACTGCAGAAGCGGCTCGAAAGTGAGCTGGACGAGCGGCTCGGCTACGACGTGGCGGTGTTCCTGCGCTCCGCCGCCGAGGTCGCCGCGATCGCGGCGCGGGCGCCGTTCGACGCGAAGGCGATCAAGAGTGCCGGGGCGAACAAGGGCAAACCGCAGGTCGTCCTGCTCGGGCGCAAGCCGACCGCGAAGGCCGCGAAAGCGGTCGAGGCGCTCTGTCCCGAGGGCGACCTGATGGTGGTCGAGGACCGCGAGCTGCACTGGCTGCCGGCCGTCGGCCTCTCCGAAACCGAGGTCGACACCAAGGCGCTCGACAAGGCGCTCGGCAAGGGCACCACCCGTACCGCCGGGACGATCGAGCAGATCGCCGCCAAGTACTGCGGCTGAGCCGCCCCGTGCCCCGGGCCGCCGCCGAAGCGCGGCGTCATCTACCTTGGAATGTTCATGGCCATCGCGACCGCTACCTCACTGACCGTCTACGTCGGCGGCAAGTTGCTCTTCGGCGACGTCTCCTTCAAGCTCGAGGCCGGGGATCGGATGACGCTGTCCGGGCGCAACGGCGCGGGCAAGTCGACGCTGCTGCGGGCGCTCGCGGGCGAGCTGAATCCGGAGGAAGGCTCGATCTCGATCCAGCGCGGCGCCCGCATCGCCCTCCACGACCAGCGCCCGCCGCGCGATTCCTCGGTGAAGCTTGGCGACTACGTCTTTTCCGGCCGCGGCGACATGCTGGAGACGGAGGCCGAGCTGGCGCGTCTGGAGGGCGAAATGTCAGGCGGCGCCTCCGAGGAGACGATGAACGCCTACGCGGCGGCCCAGGCGCGCCTCGAAGCGGGCGGCGGTTACCGCTGGCGCGACGAAGTGCTGGAAGTGCTGCGCGGCCTCGGCTTCGGCCCCGAGCACGCCGACCGCGAGCTGAAGACCTTCTCCGGCGGCGAGCTGACCCGCGCCTCGCTCGCCCGCGCCCTTGCCGCGAAGCCCGACCTGCTCCTCCTCGACGAGCCTACGAACCATCTCGACATCCCCTCGCTCGAGTGGCTCGAGCGCTATCTCGTCACCATCGACTCCGCCGTCGTCCTCGTCGCCCACGACCGCTGGTTCCTCGAGGCGGTCGGCACCTCGGTGCTGGAGCTGGAGGCGCAGCGCGCCCGCTTCTTCGCCGGCCCTTGGCACGCCTGGCGCAAAGAGCAGGCCGCCCGCCAGATCGCGCTCGGCAAAGCGATCGACCGTCAGGAAGCCGAGCTCGCGCGGATGGAGCGCTTCGTCGAGCGCTTCCGCTACAAGGCCTCGAAGGCGAAACAGGCCCAGTCGCGGGTCAAGCAGATCGACAAGAAGAAGAAAGAAGGCCCGCGGGCCGAAAAGCGCGACACGCGGCACCTCCGCTTCTCCTTCAAGCCGCCGGAGCGCCCGGGCCGCGTCGTCCTCAAGATGGCCGAGGCGAAGATCGAGGTGCCGGGACGGGTGCTGCTGGAAGACGCCGAGCTGGAGGTCGAACGCGGCGAGCACGTCGTCCTCGTCGGCGCCAACGGCAGCGGCAAGACGACGATGATCGAGACGCTGGCGGGGCAGCGCCCGCCTGCCGCCGGGATCGTGCGCACCGGCCACAACGTCAACCTCGGCTACCTCTCCCAGCACGCCGACACGGCCTCCGGGGCGGGGACGGTGCTGGACGCGGCACAGCGCGAGACCGGGCTGACCGGCCCGAAGGCGCGCGCCCTCCTCGGCGGCTTCCTCTTCTCCGGCGGCGACGTCGAAAAGCAGCTCTCCGACATCTCCGGCGGCGAGCAGCGGCGGCTGTCGCTGGCGATCCTGGTCTCCTCGGGGGCCAACGTCCTGGTCCTCGACGAGCCCACGAACCACCTCGACATCGAGAGCCGCGAGGCGCTCGAGGACGCGCTGACCGAGTTCGAGGGCTCGGTGGTGCTGATCTCCCACGACCGGGCGCTGCTGGAGGCGGTCGGCAGCCGGACGATCGTGCTCGAGGACGGCAAGCTGACCAGCCACCAGAGCGGCTGGGCCGAGTACCAGCGGCGCCACGACGAACGTGAGGCCGAGTCGGACGCGGCGGCGAAGGGCGCGGCGAAGAAGGCGAAGGCCGCGAACGGCAACGGCGCGGCGGCGAAGCGTCGCGACGACAAGGCGGCCGAAAAGGCGACGCGCAAGGCGGCGCGTCTGGAGCAGCGGATCGAAAAGGCGGAAGCCGAGCTGAAGGCGGTCGAGGAGGAGCTCGCCGACCCGGCGGCCTGGGCGAACCCGACCCGCACCGAGCAGGCGACCGCCAAGCACGAGGCGGCCAAAGCGGCGGTCGAGGAGCTTGTCGCCCAGTGGGAGGCGGCGCAGGGGGCGGCGGAGACAGCTGCGACGTAGGGCGGGGCAGCAGGCCCAGGACGTGACGGTCCCGTGTGAATCTCCGAGGGTTCGTCACGCTTCCGCCCGGAACTCCACACCCTCGGGACAGTTCCGTCGCGCCGGGAGGTAGCCGTTCGTCGTTTGCCCCCCCATATGGGATACAAGCGACGAACGGCCCTCTTGCCGAGATCCCTTGCGCCCCTTTCCTCGGGCCCCAGCTCAGAACACGACCGTCCGCCCACCGTCGAGGAGCACGCGATCCTCGAGGTGCGCGATCACCGCGCGGGCCAGGACCAGCCGCTCGACGTCGCGCCCGATCCGCACCAGGTCGGGGACCTCGTCCTCGTGGCCGACCCGGACCACGTCCTGGTCGATGATCGGCCCGGCGTCGAGCTCGGCGGTGACGTAGTGGGCGGTCGCGCCGATCAGCTTCACGCCGCGCTCGTGGGCGCGGGCGTAGGGATCGGCGCCGACGAAGGCGGGCAGGAAGCTGTGGTGGATGTTGATCGCGGGCGCGCCCAGGGCCTGGAGGAACGGGGGGGAGAGGATCTGCATGTAGCGGGCGAGGACGAGCAGGTCGACCTCGCCGATCAGCTCGAGCGCGCGGCGCTCCGCCTCGTCCTTGGTCTCGCGGGTCACCGGGACGTGATGGAAGGGGAGGCCGACCGCCTCGACCTCGGCCCGGAGATCCTCGTGGTTGGAGATCACCATCGCGATCTCGCCGCCGCCCAGGTGCCCGTTGCGCCGGCGCCAGAGGAGGTCGGAGAGGCAGTGGTCCTCGCGCGACACCATCACCGCGACGCGCTTGCTCCGTGTCGCGTCGGCGAACGACCAGTCCATCTCGAAGGGCGTCGCGATCTCGGCGACGAACCGCTCCTCCAGCGCATCCCGCTCCTCGGCGGCGGGCGAGTCGAAGACCATCCGCATGAAGAACCGCCCCGCCGCGGTCGAGTGCTGATCGACGTCGACGATGTTCAACCCGGCCTCGGCGAGGAAGCCGGAGACGGTCGCGATCAGCCCCGGCCGATCCGGGCAGGCAAGCAACAGGCGCATGGTGTCGGCACTCGGAGCGATCAGGGAATCATCTCCTATTCGCCCCGCAAAGCGTGCTCTGGAGCCAAAGCCACGTAAAGCGCGGGTTCCTTTGGTGACGAGCGTCACACACAGGGGCGAAATTCACCGCGACGGTTCACGGCTTGCTCACAGAACGCAAACATATTGCGCTGCTTGGGGCCGTCATCGCGCTGGCGTCGCCGGCCGTCGCCTCGGCCGCTCAGCCCACGGACGAAAAGCTGCCGCCGCGCGTGCGCCTTCGCGCCGTGGCGGCGAACATCGGGGCCAGCTCGGGCAACGCGACCGGCAACGCGATCGGGGAGGCGGTTGCCGTCGAGGGCCCGCTGCTCGACCCGGTCGATCGCTTCAGCCGGCTGATCGCCGCGACCACCCAGATCGCCGAACGGCGCCAAAAGGTGCAGCACCGTAAGCATCGGGAAGCCAAGGAAGCGCGCGAAGAAGAAGAACGGTTCGCGCAGCTTCCGGGCGGGGTCTCGATGGGGACGCTCGAATCGATCGCGGCCTGCGAGTCCGGTGGCGATCCGGAAGCGGTCTCCTCCGACGGCACCTACATGGGCCTCTTCCAGTTCGACCAGGGGACCTGGGAATCGGTCGGCGGCAGCGGCCTGCCCACCGAAGCCTCCGCCGCCGAGCAGGAGTACCGCGCGGCGCTTCTCTACTCGCGGTCCGGCTCCAGTCCCTGGCCCGTCTGCGGCTGAGATACACGGTCGATAAACACCGGCGTCCACGCGACCGGACTACGATCCCGGTTCGATGGCGTCGGATGAGGTGAGAGAGGTCGAGGAGGGGGTCCCCGCCCCCGATCCCGGCGGGCCGACGCGCAAGCCCCCGCGCGAGGCGATCGCCGAGGCCCACGTGCGCGTGCCGACTCGCGGCAACCGGCGGCTCGAGAGCTTCATCGACGCGGTCAACTCCGACGACCAGGTGCGCGGCTGGTGGTACATGGCGCAGGTCAACGCCGAGCGGCTCGGCATGTCGGACCACAGTTGGGTCCACATGCAGATCGTCCTCAACATCTCCCTGCGGCTGCTGCGCCTGCTGGTGAAAGCGGGGGTGGAGCCGGCGATGGTCGCCGACCACGGGATGCGCGATCGCGACGCCGAGGTGGTCGTGGCGGGCGGGGCCTTGCTGCACGACATCGGCATGTCGATCCACCGCGCCGACCACGAGGAGTACTCGCTCTTCCTCGCCCAGAGCGCCCTCGACCGCCTGCTCGCGGATGCCTACAAACAGCCCGAGCGCACCGTCGTCGCCGCCGAGATCCTCCACTCGATCATCGGCCATCGCCGCCGCGGCGAGCCCTACACGGTCGAGGCGGGAGTCGTCCGCGTCGCCGACGCTCTAGACATGGCCCAGGGCCGCACCCGGATCCCGATCGAGGCCGGCCACGAGGGCATCCACTCGATCTCCGCCGCCGCCATCGACGAGGTCCGGATCAGCGCCGGCGAGGAACATCCGGTCCGGATCGAGATCCAGCTCAACAACTCCGCGGGCATCTTCCAGGTCGACGACCTCCTGGCGACGAAGATCCGCGGCACCCCGCTGGAGGGCAAGGTCGAAGTGATCGCCGAGATCGAGGGCGAGACCGAGAAGCGGTTGCTCAGCGGGTTTCGGCTGGCGTAGGCGGCGGACTGGGAAGGGAGGTGAGGCGACGGCCTGGTGTGGTCAAAGTCGACTTCGCGCTGCATGAGTTGACCGTGCTCTGGCAC
>JAFDWD010001088.1 GCA_018268695.1 Actinomycetota bacterium | reverse complement strand
TCGACTCGCTCGTGCCGACCCTGGACAATCCCGGCTATCGGCGGACGATCTGCGCGCTCTTCGATGCCGGTTGGCCGGTCTACCAGAAGCATGCGCGGCAGCCGATCCCCGCTGCGGTAGAGGCGCTGGCGGCCACCTTCGGCGAGCGCTTCGAGACCTTTGTCGGCGGCCTCACCGAGCGGCTGGAGCTGATCCACGGCGACATCCGCGCCGACAACATGTTCTTCCGCGGCGACGAGGTCGCGATGATCGACTTCCAATTGCTGACCCGCGGCAGCGGCATCGCCGATGCGGCTTACGTGATCAGCCAGGGGATGACCACGGCGGAGCGCGACCGTCGCGACAAAGAGCTTCTCGACCACTACCTGCGCGCCTACGTCGCCGCCGGCGGCCGCGAATACGACGAGCGTGAGGCGTGGCGCCACTACCGGCTCGGAGTCCTCATGTTCTTCGCCTTCCCGGTGACCGCGATGCATACCTGGGAGCAGCTCCCTGACACTGCGCAGGCGCTCTGCCTGGAGCTCACCGAGCGGGCGATCGCGACGATCGAGGACACCGACGCATTGGGAGTGTCGGGATGAGTGGGGTGCGGACGGCCCGCGACGTTGTCGAGCTATACAACTACGAGGTGTGGGGCAAGCGGCGTTTCGACCTGGCGTGGGAGCTACTCGCCGACGAGGTCGTGCGCCACGGCGTCGACGAAGTCGTCGTCCTGACGCGTGCCGAGGCGGTGGGGCGGATCGAAAGCCTTTGGGCCGACTACAGCGCCATCCACTTCACCCTGCCGGTGATCGTCGCCGGAGATGACGGCGAGCATGTGGCGATCGTCTACCAGTGTGAGCAGACCACACTGGATGGAGTCGATCAGCAGCTCGGCAGCATCGAGGTCTTCCACGTCACCGACGGCCGGATCGACGCCGTCTACAACAACACCCACCAGTTCGGCACCTGGTTGTGAACGCAGGCTCGAGCCTGGCCTGGGACGGCTGCGTGAACACGCGGCACCTCGGTGAGGTGACGGTCGCCGACGGCCGGGTGGCGCCCGCCGCCCTGGTGCGCAGCGACTCGGTCTCCTCACTGGGTCCGAGTGGCCTGCAGGCGCTCGTCGGCTACGGCATCCGCACGATCATCGATCTCCGTGGAACCGACGAGGTGCGGCTCGATCCGGTTCGGGCCCCGGCCGGCGTCGCCTACCGGCACGCGCCGATCATCGACGTGATCGGCCCCGAGGAAGCAGCGCTGCCGGAGCCGCTGCCGCAGTGGGAAGAGGCGTATCGGGAGATGCTGAGCCGGTTCCAGACGGGATTCGCCGCCGCCGTGACCGCGGTCGCCGACGCCGGTCCCGGTGGGGTGTTGGTCCAGTGTCGCCTCGGTCGCGACCGAACCGGAATCGTCGTCGCTCTCCTGCTCCTGCTCGCGGGCGCCACCGACGAGGCGATAGTTGAGGACTACGCCCTCAGTCGGGCCTGCCTTCAAGGCACCTTCGACGATCTGATCGCAACGGAGCCCGACGCGGAGCGCAAGCGGGTGCACGAATGGCACCGCGCACAACCGGAGGATCTGATCGGGAGCGTGGTCGCCGACCTGCGGCAGTCCTACGGCGGGGTCGAGGGCTATCTCGTCGCGGGTGGCGCGCCGGCCGACATCGGGGAGCGCATCGCCGGCCGCCTTCTCGACCCTGGCCCTTGGGCTTTGTCACAGTCCGAGCGACCGGTCTGACGTGCCGAGGCGGTCGAGATGGCGGAGGATGATGCCGTGCTCTCGGGGCGCGGGATCAAGGCGCCGCAGCACCCCCCTGCGGCGCTTATGCGCTCAGCGGGCCGGGGCGGCAACTCCTCCGCCGCTCCGGCCCGTCGGCACTCCCAGGTTGCCCGGCTATCGGCCACCGGTGAGGACGATGGACATTGGGAAATCCTCCGATAGGCCGCAGCCCTCCGAGTAGCGCCGCGGCCCGCCGGCCGGGTGAAGTGCAGGCTCTGAAACAAGGGTGTTGGGCCGCGTGGACGCGGAAGGGTTCGGAGATGCCTCCCGGCGTCGAGACCGTGCCACAGGCGAGCCGTTACTACAGAGAGGAAAGTGGAATGAGTCGCAGACTCGTACCTTTGATGTTTGTGCTGTTCGCCCTCGGAGTGGGGCTGGCGGCGTGCGGTGGTGGTGGGAACAGCAGTTCAAGTGAATCGACCACGACCGCAAGCGAAACGGGTGGCAAGACCGAATCGAAGGAAGCAAGCGAGAAGAGTGAAACGGGGTCGGAAGCCGAATTGGCCAAGTCTCTGGAAGCTTGGTACACGGGCGAAAACTTCGGCGAACCGCCGACTGAACCGCTCGAAGTCCCGAAAGGCAAGAAGGCCTGGCTGATCGCATGCGGCAACGAAATCCCGAACTGCACGAACGTCTGGGAAGTCTTCGAAGAAGCCGGTAAGAAGTTCGGCTGGGACATCACCAAGGTCGACGGGAAGCAGGACCCCAGTATCCAGGGCAACGCGGTTCGCCAGGCGATCGCGGCGGGCGCCGAAGTGATCGGCATCTCGAGCATCGACTGCTCGGCGGTGAAACAGCCGCTGGAAGAAGCCAAGAAGGCCGGCATCAAGATCATCAGCAGCACGGGGATCGACTGTGATCCACCCCTGTTTGAAGCCGAAAACCTCGTCAGTGGGGCGGAAACCTACGAAGAAGCGCTTGAACAGCTGGGCGGTATCGAGGGCGAATGGGTCTCCAGCAAGGTCAACCCGACCGGTGGTGGCCAGGTGATCGTCGAGAAGAACCCGTTCACTGAAGCCGGCGAAGCGATCTCCAGGGGCGGCGAAGAAGCGTTGAAGAAGTACTGCCCTAACTGCGAAATCATCCCGCTCGTCCTCAACGCCGGTGACTTCGTCCCGCCGAAAGCGCAGGAAAAGACGCAGGCTCTGCTGACCAAGTACCCGGAAGCGAAGGCGTTGGTCGCGCTCACTGACGACGTCATCCTCAACGGTGTCGGCGCCGCCATCCAGGCGTCGGGGCGATCTGACGAAGACTTCTTCGTCGCCTCGGGCGCCGCCTCGCCGCAGGGCATCGAACTGATGAGGCAGAACAGCCCTCAGGTCGATTTCAACGTCGGCATCTCGACCGAGTCCCGCGGTTATGAATTGTTCGACGGCGCGGCCTCTCTGCTCGACGGCAAGGAACCGGTCGAATCGGGCAACGCCTGGCAGGCGTTCGACAAGGAACGAGGCCTGCCGAAGGGCGAAGAATACGAAGCCCCGGTCAATTTCAAGGCCGACTACGAAAAACGCTGGGGGCTGGCCAAGTAACACCACCCCGACGGGAGCGTTCTCCCACCCAAGATCGCGGCCGGCTGACCTCAGCCGGCCGCGATCGCCCGGGCTCAGGTTCGAGCTTGGAATGCCCGCCAACGACTGTGCCGCCAAATCCCGGCACCGCTCGCAGCGGCGGGTCTAGAGTCGAAAAAAGGCTTCACGATTTCGAAAGGTGGCCCCCGTGACCCACGAGTCGACCCGTACGATCCAAGTCGGCAAACATCGGATCTTCCTGCGCGAAGCGGGCTCGGGACCGATGGTCCTGCTGCTGCACGGATGGCCGGAGACGTCGTATTCCTGGCGGCATCAGATGCCCGCCCTCGCTGACGCCGGCTACCGCGCGGTGGCCATCGACGGCCTCGGCTATGGCCGGTCCTCGCGCCCGCCACACATCCACGACTATCGCGTCACCGAGTTGGTCGCGGTCGCCGAGGGGGTCGTTCACGAGCTTGGTGCCAAAACTGCGACGGTGATCGGGCACGACTGGGGGTCACTGGTCGCCTGGACGGCAGCCTGGACGCGGCCGGAGGTGTTCACCTCGGTCGTCGGCATGAGCCCGCCCTTCGGTGGCCGTGGCCTGATGGGGATCGGCCGGAGCCCGTTCGGCGAGGTGCGTCCCTCGGTGCTCGAGCGCGAGCTCGCGGGACCGGACAAGCTCTTCTACACCGAGTACTTCGATCTCGTCGGACGTGCCGAGGCCGAGGTCGACCGCGATGTCTACGGTTGGCTTCGCGACCTGTTCTATACGGCCTCCGCGTCGGTCCACCCTCCGGGTACGCCGGCCCCCGACGTGTCCGGTCTCGACGAAGCAGCGATCGTCGAGATCATCCGATCGTCGCCGATCTGCATCCCCCCGGGTGGACAGCTCCGCGACGGCTGTGTCACGCCGGACGCACTGCCGGACTGGTTGAGCCAGGAAGAGCTCGATCACTACGTGGGCGAGTTCGAGCGGACCGGCCTTTGGGGCGGCTTCAACTGGTATCGCTGTATGGACCTCAACTGGGAGATCCTCGCCGCCTACGAGGATCTGCCGGTCACGGTGCCGGCCTTGTACATCGGCTCCGACTTCGA
Source organism: Actinomycetota bacterium (assembly GCA_018268695.1). Next base: position 48,770 of record JAFDWD010001088.1, on the reverse strand, counting down.
CTTCCCGTGGGTCGTGGCGCGCCAGGCGATCGAGCGGATGGCGGAGAAAGTGCCAGATCTGCGCGGTCAGGTCCTGCTCGAGAACTGTGGCCACTGGATGCAGCAGGAGGCTCCCGATCAACTCAACCCGGCATTGGTCGCGTTCCTCGACGAGGTCTGGTCGGGCGCCAAGGTCGGCGCCGGAAAGGGGGTCTGAGCGTGGTCATCGAGCGCGCGGAGCTGGTCGTCGAGGCCGGGCGCGAGGCGGAGTTCGAAGCGGCTCTGCCGAAGGCGATGGAGATCCTTGCCTCGGCCCCCGGGGGTCGGGTTCTCGCGATCGGCCGTTGCGTCGAGAAGCCGTCGTCTTTCGTACTCCTGATGGAGTGGGAGTCGGTCGCTGTCCATGCCGCCGCGGGGGAGAGCGCGGCGCTTCAAGAACTCGACAAGTTGGCCCGCTCCTTCGTCGCCGAGGCCCCCGACGTGGGCCACTTCGAGCCGGTCCGATAGGCGAATTGGACGAGTAGACAATCCGGTCGGCGGACTCGCCTACCTGACGCCGCGTCCGAGCACCTACCGTCGGCTTGGCGTCGCTACCAAGGACCGGAGGAGAGAGATGTCTACCGAGACCATCGCCTATGAGCCATTCGGAGTGGGTGCGCTCGACTTTGACACTTACCAGCAACTGCTCGCACACGACGGACTGTACGAAACCGAGTCCGGCTTCTTCGTCGCGGCGCGACGCGAGGACGTTCATGACCTGATCCGTCAGCCCAAGCTGTTCTCTTCGCGACCCAATCAGAGTGAGGCGCTGGGGATGGCCACCGACGGTGACCCGAAGGCGACCGAGGACGCCCGTGCCCGATTCGTCGCGATGACGGAAGGGCTACCGGTGTCGGCCGATGACCTGATGAGCGCCCGGATGATCATCGCCGCCGACCCGCCGCTGCACACGCACCTGCGCCGGGTCGTCAACCGCGCCTTCGTCCCGCGCCAGATGGACAAGTGGAGGGGTTGGATCCAGAACCGGGTCGACGAACTGCTGCGCGGGGTCAGCGCCGACGAATCGTTCGACGTGGTCCAAGAGCTCTGCGTGCCGCTCCCGGTCAGCGTGATCGGCGAGGTCCTTTCGCTGGAACCGTCGGAGTACGGTCGGGTCAAGCATTGGAGCGACGAGATCATGAAGGGCTCCCAGAACGCCGATCGGGGCAGCGATGAGGCCTCGAAACGCCAGTTCACGGCCTTCAGCGTGTTCGTCGCACGCTTCAGCCCGGAGATTGAGGATCGTCGCGTCAACCCCCGCGACGACATCATCAGTGTCCTCGTGCAGAAGACCGAGGACGGCGATATCTCCACCGCCGACGCCCTCTACTTCCTGCTGATCCTGATGGGCGCCGGACAGGAGACGACCACCAATCTGATCAGCAACATGATCGTCTCGCTTTACGAGAACCCCGATCAGCTGGAGCTGCTGCTCGAGCAGCCGGACCTGGTCAAGTCGGGTATCGAGGAGACCCTGCGCTATCGCGGGCCCGCCCAGGTGACCTTCCGCGAGGCGCTCGAGGACACCGTCCTGGGCGGAACCGAGATCCCCGCACACTCGTTGATCGTCGGCCTGGTCGGCGCCGCGAACCACGACCCCGCCGTCTACGAGGATCCACTCCGCTTCGACATCACCCGCGAGCCGTCGCATCTCTCGTTCGGGCACGGGATCCACTTCTGCGTCGGTGCGGCCTTGGCGCGACTGGAGGCCGAAACGGCGATGCGCTCGCTGCTGCCGCTGCTCGGCGACATGCACATGAGCGAGCCACCGACGCCGATCCACTCGTTGATCCTGCTCGGGTTCGAGAGCGTGAAGCTCGCCCCGAACAACTGAGCTCGCGGCGTTGTATCGACGTACAAACCGGAAGGAACTGGGAGATGAGTGAGGGAAACACCAACGCCGGGGCTGTCGCGGCGCTCGATCCTGACCAGCAGGCCGTGGTGGACGGGACCGAGCAGATCCTCGGCGCACCGCTGAACGAGATGCCGATCGACGAAGCCCGCCGACGGATGCAGGAGCTGTACGCACTGGTCCCCCCGGGCCCGAAGATGCACGCCGTGCAGGACGTAACCGCGCCTGGGCCGAACGGCGACGTGCCGTTGCGGATCTACGTCCCCAGCGCCGACCAGGGCCTGCCGGTGTTGCTCTGGATCCACGGCGGCGCGTTTGCCTTCGGCGAGCCGGACTTCTTCGACTCTTCCTGCTCGGAGCTGGCCGACCGTGCATCTGCCGTGGTTGTCTCGGTCGACTACCGGCTGGCGCCCGAGCATCCGTTTCCGGCGGGCGTCGAGGACTCGTACGCCGCACTCGTCTGGGTCGCCGAGCGGATCGCCGAGTTCGGCGGCGATCCCGAGCGGATCGCGATCGGCGGGGACAGCGCCGGTGGCGGCATCGCCGCGGCGGTCACGCTGATGGCTCGCGACCGTTCGGGGCCTGGTCTCGTCTACCAGTTGCTTGCCTACCCGGCCCTCGCCGATGTCGTCTCCAACGATGAGTTCAGCGAGGTCCAGGTGATCAACCGGCCGGTATATGAGCACTTCTGGGATCTCTACGCTGCCGCGCCCGAGGATCGCGAGAACCCCTATTGCGTGCCGATCAAGGCTGCCGATCTATCCGGCCTGCCGCCGGCGTTCGTCGTCGTCCCTGAGGTCGACGCGATGCGCGACTCCCAGGTCCGTTATGCCGATCGGCTCAGCCAGGCGGGGGTGCCGACCCGTTGCGAGGTCTATCCGGGCACCGCCCACGGGTTCCTGCTCGCGACCGGCGCGATCAGCCGAGCCGACCTTGCGATGGGAGAAGTGATCGGCGACCTACGAGCGGCCTTCGACCAGGCCGCCGCGAAGGCGAGCTAGTCGTGGCTCGTCTGGACGGCAAAGTCGCCGTCATCTCCGGCGCCGCGAGGGGCCAGGGTCGGGCGGAGGCTGTGGCGCTGGCCCGCGAGGGCGCATCGATCGTCGCCTTCGACATCTGCGAGCCGCTGCGCTCGCCCCGGCATCCGGCGGCGACCGAGGAGGATCTGCAGGAGACCGCCCGCCTGGTCGAGCAGGAGGGCCAGGCGTGCATCGCGGTGAAGGCCGATGCGCGGGACCTGCCGGCGCTCGAGAACCTCGCCGACCGGGCGGTCACCGAGCTTGGCAGCGTCGACGTGCTGGTCGTCAATCACGGGATCTGGGCCGTCGCGGAGAGTTCGTTGACGCTCTCCGAGGAGGACTGGCAAGAGAGCATCGACATCTTGCTGACCGGAGCCTGGAAGGTGACCCGCGCGTTCATCCCCAAGATCATCGACGGCGGGCGCGGCGGTGCCGTCGTCCTCACGTCCTCGCTCATGGGTTTCAAGGCGCATCCTTCGTCGATCGCCTACACGGCCGCCAAGCACGGGATCATCGGGCTGATGCGTACGCTCGCCTGGGAGTTCGGCGAGCAGGCGATTCGCGTCAACGCCATCGTGCCGGGGACGATCGACACCCCACTGAGCATGGAGGGCGACAGCATCGAGGTCTCCTCGCGTTGGCACCCCCGCTTTTACGGGACCGACCGCACTCTTCTGCCGGACGGGTTGATCCCGACCGAGCAGGTCGCCCGCGCCGTCGTCTACCTGACCTCGGACGACTCCGCCTACGTCACCGGCGCCGCGTTGCCGGTCGACGCCGGCTTCCTGAACTTCTGACCAGGAGACGAGATGAATTCCGCCCGAATGCTGATCGGCGGGCGCCTCTGCGAGGCGAGCGCAAGTGCCACCTACCAACACCGCAACCCCTACACCGAAGAGGAGCTCGGCCCGTTCCCCGACGCGAGCGTCGCGGACATGGAGACGGCGATCGGCGCTGCCCGTGCCGCCTTCGAGCAATCCGGCTGGGCCGACGACCCCGAGTTCCGGGCACGCTGCATCGAACAGCTGCACGTCGCGGTGTCCGCCCACCGCGACGAGTTCGTCGATCACCTGGTGACCGAGATCGGATGCGTACGGAAGCTCGCCGAATCGGCGCAGTTGCTCGGCGCCCTGGAGTGGCTGACGACCTCGATCGAGTACACCCGCGCCTACGAATTCGAGTTCGACGCGCCGGAGGTCGAGGCGGTGGTCAACTACGCCCCCGGCGCGCCGAAGCCCGCCCGGCGCATCGTCCTCAACCGTCCCTGGGGCGTCGTCGGCGCGCTCTCCGCCTACAACTATCCGCTGGCCATGATCCTCGGCAAGATCGGCCCCGCCCTGGGGGCCGGCAACACCGTGGTGCTGAAACCGTCCGCCCAGGCGCCCCGCACCGCGCTGCTGGTGGCGCGGCTGGCCGCCGAGGAGACCGACATCCCCGCGGGGGTATTGAACGTGGTGATCGGAACCTCACCGGAGCTCGGCAAGGCGCTGGTCGGCGACCCGCGGGTCGGCATGGTGGCTTTCACCGGCTCGGCCGCGGTCGGCCGCTCGGTCGGCGAGGTCGCCGCCGGGCGCTTCGCCAAGGCGGTGCTCGAGCTCGGCGGCAAATCGGCCTCGATCGTCCTCGAAGACGCCGACGCCCTCGCCGCGGCGAGGGCCAGTGTGGTCCGCGTCTGCCTGAATGGCGGGCAGGGCTGCACCAACCTCACTCGGCTGCTGGTCCCGCGCAGCGAGTATGACGAGGTCCTCGAGGTCGCGGCCGCCACCTGCGGGGAGGTCGTCTGGGGCGATCCATCCGACCCTGGAACCCAGCTCGGGCCGATGATCGACCGGCGCCACCAGGATCGGGTCCTCGGCTTCGTCAAGCGCGCGGTCGAGGGGGGTGCGCGTCTGATCGGCGGCTCGGTGGAGCGGCCGGAGGTCGAGCGGGGCTACTTCGTCCCCCCGACCGTGCTCGCCGACGTCTCCCCTGACGCGGAGATCGTCCAAGAGGAGGTGTTCGGCCCGGTGCTGACGATCCTCCCCTACGACGGTGGCGACGACGGCGCCGTCGACTTGGCCAACAACTCCCACTACGGTCTCGGCGGAGCGATCTTCAGCGGCTCCGATGCGCACGGCCTCGAGGTCGCGCGCCGCGTCTACACCGGCGTTCTCGACGTCAACGGCGCGAGCTGCCGCGGAGCCGACGTCCCGTTCGGTGGCTGCAAGGACAGCGGTCTCGGGCGCGAGGGCGGCATGCTCGGCTTCCAGGAGTACCTGGAGACCCGCATGATCGGCGTTCCTCGCGCCTAGCCCGGACGGCCGACCCCACGGCCGGAGTCGGTCGAGGCCCGAGTCAAGGGACGCAAGGCGTGCCGGGAACGAAAGGAGTTCCGGAAGTCCGACACCGTCCTGGGAAACGTGAGGGAGACGCTACAAAGTCCACACTTCCGCGCGGGTTCCGCCACGGTTTGCCGCCCTTCGGAGCAACCCATAGACCTTTGTAACCCTCTGGGTTACAAAGGTCTATGGGTTGGGTCCCAGGCCGTCGAACCTCTCACGTAAGTCCGACTTCGTGCCGTCCCTGTGCCGCCTCTCCCACAGGACGACATAGGACTGCCGGAGCGGCCGGCACGCCGCCCCGCCGCCCCCTACTTCGCCACCGCTTGCTAGACGCTCTCGGAGCCGCGGCGGCGCTTGCCGATCAGAGCCGAGACGCCGACGCCGACGATCAGGGCGAGTCCGTTGAAGACGTCCTGGATCCAGGCTTCGAGGCCCGCCAGGGTCAGGCCCGAGACGGCGACCGCGAGGAAGAAGATCGCGACCAGGGTGCCGAGGATGTTGAAGCGACCCGGCTTGATCGTCGTCGCGCCGAGGAAGGTGGCGGCGATCGCCGGCAGCAGGAAGCTGTTGCCGACCGTGGCGTCGGCGGCACCGGAGCGGCCGATCTGGAAGACCCCGGCGGCGGCCGCGATCGTGCCGCTGAACATGTAGCTGCTCAGGACCACGCGGCGGACGTTGATGCCGACCAGTCGGGCTGCCGGGAGCGAGGATCCGATCGCGGTGAGGCGGCGGCCGTAGGGCGTGTAGTTGAGCAGCCAGTAGAGGGCCGCGGCGAAGACGATGAGGACAAAGAGCATCGCGGGGAGGTCAAGCCATTTGCCGGACCCGAAGCGGGTCAGCTGGGCGGGAACTTCGACGATCGGGGTCGCCCGGTAGGCAGCCGCGACGCCGAACAGCAAGGTCGTCATGCCGAGGGTCCCGATCAGCGAGTTGATCCCGACGTAGGCGACGAGGACGCCGTTGATGATCCCGACCAGGAGCCCGAACGCCAGCGCGGCGACGATCGCGAGCCCGAGTGGGAAGCCGAGGTCGTTGGTACACGCGGCGACGACTACCCCGGATACGCCGAGGATGGCGGCCACCGAGAGGTCGAACTCCCCCGTCAGCAGCGGGACGATCGACGCCAGGGCGATGATCGCGAGCACCGACTGGTTGCCGACGATCGTGTTGATGTTGGCTGAGGTCGGGAAGGTGGCGCTGGTGCTGGGCAACACGCTGAACAGGACGATCAGCCCGATCAGCAGCATCACCAGGCCGTAACGCTCGGCGAAGTCGAGCGCCAGATCGCCGCTGATCCGCCGGCTCGGCGAAGGGGGCTTGCCTTCGACTGCCGGCCCGGAGGCCTTTGCTGACGTCTGCGGTTGGGTGCTCATCGTGATGCGACTCCAGTCAGGTTGGTTGGGGGGCGCTAATAGGTGACCGTGGTGCCGTAGGCCATCTGGGTGAGTTGCTCGGCGGTCAGTGGTTGGGCTGCCGTATCGGCGATCGAGCCCTTGCGGATCACGATCACCCGATCGCAGAGGTTGGCCACCTCGTCGAAGTCGGATGAGGCCATCAGCACCCCCGTGCCGGCGTCCGCGGCGTCGCGGATGATGCGGTAGATTTCGGCCCGCGAGGTCACGTCGACGCCTTGGGTGGGCTCATCTAGGAGCAGCACCTCAGGTTCCCTTTGCATCCAGCGGGCGAGCATCACCTTCTGCTGATTGCCTCCGGAAAGAGTGCTCAGCAGTGAATTCGTGCCCGCGGCCTTGACGCTGAAGCGGCGGCACGCGTCGGCCGCGTCGCGGTTGGCCGATCCGGATCTCCAGAAGCCGCCGCGGAAATAACGTGAGAGTCGCGCGACGGTGAGGTTCTCGGTGATCGTCTGGTCGAGAAAGGCCGCCTCTCCCAGCCGGTCCTCGGGCACCAGCGCGATGCCGGCGTCCATCGCCTCCACGGTCTCGCCGGGAGGCAGGACGGCGCCGTTCAATTCGACCTTGCCGGCGCGGGGGATCGCTCCGAACAGTGAGAGCAGGAGCTCGCTGCGCCCGGTTCCCAGTAGCCCGACGACGCCGACGATCTCACCCCGTCGCAGCTCCAGGTCGACGTCCCGCAGCGGTCCCGCGCTGAGCTCCTCGGTGCGCAGCACCACCTCGGAAGCGGGCTGCTGGGCGTGGTCGGGGTAGACCCGCTCGAGGGACCGACCGAGCATCATCTCGATCAGCTGGTCCTCGGTCAGGTCGGCGATCGAGCGACTGCCGACCATCTTGCCGTCACGTAGGACCGAGACCGTGTCGGCGAGCCCGAAGACCTCGTCGAGACGGTGGCTGATCAAGACGATCGTCTCGCCCGCGGCGGCGAATCGCTTCAGCGCGTTGCCGAGTTCGGTCGCCTCGTGGGCCGGGAGGGAGGCGGTCGGCTCGTCGAGGATCAGCACCCGATCGGCCGGGCCCTCATCGACGAGGGCGGTGCGACCCTCCTCGAGGCAGCGGGCGATCGCAATCTGCATGCGGGCCGCGGGCCGCAGCCCGATCAGCTGAGCGTCCGGGCCGGCGGGGATCTCGTAGCGCTCAAGGACCTCGGCCGCGTAGCGCCGGAGGCTGCGCCACTTGATCGTCGAGAGTGGGCCGGTGGGATAGCCGCGACCGGCGATCAGGTTCTCGGCCACGCTCATGTCGGGGAAGACGCCTGCGTTCTGATGCACGAACCGCAGTCCAGCGTCGCGCGCGTGGCGGGGGTTGGCGTCGGTGGCCTCGTAGCTGTAGTCCCCGACGGTGATCGTGCCGGCGTCGCCGTGGTAGACGCCGCCAAGGATCTTGATCAGCGTCGACTTGCCCGAGCCGTTGCCGCCTGCCAAGGCGTGGATTTCACCGGCTTTCACGTCCATCGAGACGCCATCGAGGGCAACCACCGCTCCGAAGCGTTTTGAGATGTCGCGAATCTGAACGTTGGACATACTTCCTCCTTCCCCGTGCAGCGGGGTCCCTCCCCGGTGCCGCGTGGCCACTATGGGCGGCGGCGGGACGCCGGACAAGTTCAGGGCCGGGACGACCCTTGGCGTTCTTTCCAACGCCGATCGCCGGATGGCGACGCGGCCGCGGCGTTGGACGGGTGCACAGTGGGACATCGGCACCGTGTTTGAGCGACGAGCCGGGTCGTTGGGAGGCTGTAGATGACGGTGCCGACGGTGGCTCAGGGTCCCGTGGCGAAAGGAGAGGAGAGGACGGATATGGTCATCGAGAGCGCCAAGCTGCCGGTTGCGCCCGGGCGGGAGGAGGAGTTCGAGCGGGCCATGGTGCGTGGTCGCGAGATCCTCGAGAGCGCCCCCGGCAGCGGCAAGGTCATCGTCAGCCGCGGCGTGGAGAGCCCCTCCACCTACCTGCTGTTGGTCGAGTGGGACTCGGTCGAGCAGCATCAGAAGGCGGCCGAAGACGAGTCGTTCCTCGAGTTTCGCGAACTGCTTCGCGGCTTCTACGAGGACAAACCGACCGTCGCACACTTCGTCCCCCTCCACGGGCCCGGGCTCGGATGAGCGGGTCGGGGTTCCCGGCGGCGGACGCCGGATTCGTCGAGGAGGCCCGCTCGTTCGCCCTCGGCGACCTGCTGCGCCGCTCCGCCCTGCGCTATCCGGACAAGCTCGCGCTGGTCGCCGGCGACGTCCGCTGGACCTTCTCCGAGTTCGACACCGCGGTCGACCGGGTGGCCGGCAACATCGCCGCCCGTGGCATCGCCAAGGGTGACCGCGTCGCTGTGCTCTCCCACAACGGCTGGGAGTTCGCGGTCGTCTCGTTCGGTCTGGCTCGGCTCGGCGCGGTGATGGTGCCGATCAACTTCATGCTCACGGCCGCCGAGGTCGCCTTCATCCTCGAGCACTCCGGCGCGACCGGCGCCTTCGTCGAGGACTCCCTGCACCCGGTCATCGACGAGGCGCTGAGGATCGCGGGCAACGATCTCTCGCTGCGCGGTTGGATCGCGCTCGCGGGCGAATCGCCCGCCGCGGACTGGGAGCCGATCGACGCTTGGGTGACCGACGAGACCGCGGCGCCGCCGGCGGTCCACGTCGCCGACGACGACCCGCTGCGGATCATGTACACGAGCGGCACCGAGTCGCGGCCGAAGGGGGCGCTGCTTTCGAGTCGCAGCCTGATCGCCCAGTACATGACCTGCATCGTCGACGGCCGGATGGAGCACGACGACGTCGAGGTCCATTCCCTGCCCATGTATCACTGCGCCGCGCTCGACTGCTTCTTCGGCCCCGACGTGTACCTCGGCGCGACCAGCGTGATCCTGCCCCGGCCGGAGCCCGGCCTGCTCCTGGAGACGATCGCGCGGGAGCGGGTGACGAAGGTGTTCTGCCCACCGACGGTCTGGATCTCGCTGCTGCGCAGCCCGGAGTTCGATACCACCGACCTGTCTTCATTGCAGAAGGGCTATTACGGTGCCTCGCCGATGTCGGTCGATGTCCTGCTGGAGCTGCAGCGACGCCTGCCGGATGTGCGGCTCTGGAACTTCTACGGGCAGACCGAGATGGCGCCCCTGGCGACCGTGCTGCAGCCCGAGGACCAGCTCAGCCGCGCCGGCGCTGCCGGGCGGGCGGGACTGAACGTCGAGACGCGCCTGGTCGATGACGACGACGAGCCCGTCCCCCCCGGGACGGTGGGAGAGATCGTCCACCGCTCGCCACAGGCGATGGTCGGCTACTACGCCGACCCCGAGCGCACCGCCGAGGCCTTCAGGGGCGGCTGGTTCCACTCCGGTGACCTCGGCGTGATGGACGAGGACGGCTACCTGACCGTCGTCGACCGCAAGAAGGACATGATCAAGACCGGCGGTGAGAACGTCGCCAGCCGCGAGGTCGAGGAGACGATCCACACGATGCCTGAAGTCGCCGAGGTCGCGGTCTTCGGCCTGCCCGACCCGCGCTGGATCGAGGTCGTCTGCGCGGCGGTCGTGCCGAAGGACGGCGCCGGGGTGACCGCGGAGTCGGTCCGCCGCCACGCGCAAGACCACCTGGCGGGCTACAAGGTTCCCAAGCGCATCTTCGTCGCCGAGTCGCTGCCGAAGAATCCGAGCGGCAAGATCCTCAAGCGCGAGCTCCGCGAGGCTTTCCTCGATGCCGCGGTCGAGTGAACTCGAGCCTGGGCCGGCCGCGACCGTGGCTCCCTTCGCCCTCGATGGCAAGGTGGTCTTGGTCACCGGTGCGGGACGCGGCCTGGGACAGGGGATGGCACTGGCGATCGCCGCGGCCGGCGGTCACGTGGTCGCCGTCGCCCGGACCGGATCGCAGCTTGCCGAGACGGTCGCGGCGGCGGCCGGGAACAGTATCTCGCCGCTCGAATGGGACCTCTCGGAGCTCGATTCGATCGAGGGCCTGGTCGCCACCGCGGCGGAGTCCGCGGGGCCTCTCTGGGGCGTCGTCCATGCCGCCGGGGTCCAGCACCGCTCACCCGCCGTCGACGTGTCGGTCGAGGACTGGCGTCGGGTTCTCGCGCTCGACCTCGAGGTCCCCTTCTTCCTCAGCACGGCGCTGCGCCGCCACCAGGAGCGTGCCGGGATCGCCGGCTCTCACGTCTTCGTCGGGTCTTTGACCTCGACGCTCGGAATCGCCGGGATCGCGCCCTATGCGGCAAGCAAGAGCGGCCTGTTGGGCGTGGTCAAGACGCTGGCGGTCGAGTGGGCAGCGGCCGGCACTCGGGTCAACGCGGTTGCCCCCGGCTACTACGAAACGCAGCTGACGGCGGCGGCCTTCGAGGACGCTGACCGCGCCGCCTGGATCCGCTCACGGATCCCGATGGGCCGGCTCGGACGCGCAGAGGATCTCGGTGGCGCCGTCACCTTCCTTCTCTCCGACGCATCGGCCTACATCACCGGCCAGTCGATCGCCGTCGATGGCGGTTGGACCGCCGGCTGATCAGTCGTCCGCGGCCAGTGCCGCGCACAGCAGCTCGACGAGTTGGGCCTCGAAGTCGACCGAGATGTCGGTCCGGTTGGCGATGCTCTGGAGGTAGAGCGATCCGACCAGGCAGCGCGCCACCGCCATCGGGGCGGCGTCGGGGCGCGCCTCGCCGCGCTCCTGGGCGTCGACGATTACGTCAAGGACTATCTGGTTGGCCGGCCGCGCGACCGACTCCTGGAACTGTTCGAAGAAGATCGGGTTGTCGTTCTGCTCCGCCTGTAGGTGAGCGTAGAGCCGCATCAACTCGTCGTCGCGATAGACCTCGGCGTACTGGTGCACGACCTCGGCGATGTCTCCGCGCAGGCTGCCCGTTTCCGGCTTGCTGACCGAAGCGCTCGTGGTGCCGAGGCCGGCGAGGATCAATTCGTCACGCTTCGGCCAGCGCAGACGGACCGTCGTCTTGGCGACCCCGGCGCGGTCGGCGACCCTCTGGACGCTGAATTGGCGGAAGCCGTTCTGGGCGATCTCCTTCAGCACCTCGCGCAGGATGCGGGCGTCGTAGCTGGGGTCGCGCGGACGCCCCGGGGCGCGACGGCCCGTGGTGTCAGCTTTGCTCACGGCTCGTTTGGTCGTCTTGGACATGGCGCCGACCGCCGAGCTTATCGGCTCGCCCTGCCTCCATTTGACCTTCCCGTCCCTCCTCGGTGGCGACGAACCCGCCCTCCAGCACACCCAGGGTCAGCGCCGACGGTGCGTCTTCCCGATGGAAGAGGAGATGGGTCTGGGGCGTGGGGGGAGCGTCAGACCGGGCGCCGGCAGACCCCGTCTGGGGATTGCAGGCGAAGTGGGGGAACGCTCCGCCGGTCACGTCGAGGCGGAGCCGCTCTCCGGCCGCGAGCGCGAACGCGGCGCCGCGCAGGCTCACCCTGACCCGGATCGGCTCCTCGCGCGCGGCCGTACCCTCCAGTTCGGCGCCGACGCGGGCGATGCCGTCGGCGACGTTGAGAGCCTCACCGCTCGTCCGGACGATCGAGAGCCGGGCGGCGAAGTCGGCGCTCGCCCCGGTCGAGGCGACGAACAGATCCAGCTCGATGTCGCCCGCGACGACCAGCCGACGCGCGACCGGGGCGCTGGTGTAGACGAGTACCTCCGGTCGCTGCTGTCGCCGCCTTTGGTCATGCGCCCCCAGCGGGGCGAGGTCCGCGTGGGCCGACGCGTGGCCGCCGATCGCCGGCACCGGTGTGAGCGGGTCATAGGCGTAGATGTCGGGTGGATCCGATCGGGGCGGCGTGGGGCTGAGGCGTCCGTCGCCGGTGGCCGTGTTGGCGAGGCCGCCGCCGCGCAGGAACAAGGTCGACGCCGTCGCAGGCCGAGGCGGCCAACCCACGCTCTCCCGCCAGCCCGAACCGTCGAACATCACGTGGTATCGGATCTCGGGCTCGCCCACCGCCGGGCCGCCGGGCGTCAGGCAGTGGCGGAAGAAGGCGATCTGTTCGCGGTCGACGGCGACGCCCTCGAACCCGGTCGCGGCCCCGACGTCGGCATCGCCCACAAGGTCGGCCCACGGGCCGTGGGACCACGGGCCGAGCACGAGTCGCGTCGGGCCGACGGCCGGGTCCCGGCCTGCCAACGCCTCGAAGGCGGCGAGCGTCCCGTCGAGGAAGATGTCGTACCAACCGCCGACGAGGAGCGCGGGGACGTCGATCGACGCGAGCCTCCCGCTGAGGTCTCGCGCCTTCCAGTAGGGATCGTCCGGCTCGCCGCGCGTCACCCACTCGCGATACCAGGGCACGGTGTCGGCGACCGGCTCGAGCGCGGCCGGTGCGCCCGGTCGCAGCCACGATGGCGAATTGGCCAGGGCGGCCGACAGCGAGGCGGCGCCCCGGTCGTCGCCGCGACGGGCGGACTCGTGCACGCCGAGCGTCGCTGCCCAGTTGGCGGCGAAGGCGAATCGTAGGGCGCCGCCCTCGTAGAACCAGCCATAAGGGTCGGCCGATACGACCGCCGGTGCGATCGCCACGAGGTGCGCCGGCCGTTCCGCGGCGGTCGCCAGTTGGGCGTAGCCGGAGTAGGACTGCCCGTACATCGCGACCGCTCCATCGGCGCCCGGCAGTCGCGCGGCCCACTCGACCGCGTCGAAGCCGTCAGGTCCCTCCTGCAGAAACGGGTCGAAGTCGCCGTCGGAGGCGAACCTGCCGCGCACGTCCTGGAGGACGACGTTGAAGCCTTGGCGCGCGTACCAGCCGGGGTGGGCGTAGACGGAGTAGTGGCAGCGGCGCTTGTCGTACGGCGTGCGCAGGAGGAGCGTCGGCAGTTCCTGATCGCCGTCGGGCCGATAGCGGTCGGCGCGCAGAACGCAACCGTCCCGCATGGTGCATTCGAGGTCTCGCTCGATCCACATGCGTGACGGTCGCGATCTGGGCCGCGGTCGGACTAATCGGCGGCGATCGGCACCGGTGCCTCGCGCGAAGGCGCGGGGTCGGCCTGGATGACGGGCAGGACCTCCTCGGCAAAGAGCTTCAGGCTCGCCTTCGCCTCGCTGAGGCTCATGCCCCCGAACTGCGGCAGGAGCGCGATCTCCTTGGCGCCGGTTTCGCGCTGGAGGATGCGAAGGCGCTCGATGATCGTCTCGGGGGTCCCGATCGGCTGCGTGTCGAAGCGCACCAGCGAGGTTCCCTGACGGGCGGCGCCGTTCTTCTGCTCGTCTTCGACGACTTTCGCCTGCATCTCGGCGTAGGCCTCGTACCCCTTGACCCCGTCGAATGCCCCCGGTTTGTTGAACTCGTAGTGAGTGGCGACCTCGTCGCCGTAGGTGGTGAACCAGTCGAGTGCCCGCTCGGCCTCGGCGTCGGTCTTGGCGCAGTACATCCAGAGGAGGATCGTCGGTTGGTCGGGCTCGAGCCCTCGGCCGGCGCGGATCGTGTTGTAGTCATCGATCACTTTCGACATCTCGTTCAACGGCGCACCGGTGACGAACAGCTGGCTGAAGCCCTCGTGTGCGGCCATTTCCATCGACGTCTGCGTGGTTGATGCACAGGCCGCGTAGTCGAGCATGTCGGCGTGGAGCGGCCGCGGTCGGACCGAGGTCTCAGGGACCTTGAAGTGCTTGCCGTCGTAGGAGACGCGCTCGTCGGTGAGGGCCAGCTTCACGATGTCCCAGACCTCTTTGAAGCGCTCGCGCGCCTCGGCCCGGGGGATGTCAAGAGCCTCGTACTCGCTGCGGGCGACACCGCGGCCGACGCCCATCCGGAAGCGGCGACCCTCGAGCAGGTTGTCGAGCATCGCGATGCGGTGCGCGAGGGTGATCGGCTGGTGCCAGGGCAGGACGATGACGCAGGAGCCGACATCGACCCGTTCGGTCTGCCCGGCCCAGTACGAGAGCGTCTGGGTCGCATCGGGCCACATGCCGTAGGCCGAGCCGAAGTGCTCGGTGGCCCAGATCGAGTCATAGCCGAGCGGCTCGATCATCCGGCCCAGGTCCAGGGTTTCGGACAGGATCTGGGAGTCCGGCACCTTGATCGGCGCGCTCCAGTCTTCCGCTTTGATCCGCGGCCAGTCAGTGGTTTGAAACGACGCTACGGTAACTCCGACCTTCATCTTCGGACCTGCCCTCCTGGATCGACCAATTCGGTTTGTTCCTCGTCCGGAGGGTGTTTGAATGCGGTCGCTTTCACCAACCGCGAGGGTGGGCGAGTGTTGTTCGGAGGTCCAAACCCGGGCGCCCGCGCCGCCGATTGGAAACTGGTCCAAACCCGGGCGCCCGCGCCGATTCCGGTCGCTGCCGGGGCCGGCTATCAATGCCGGCCATGACGATCCCCAGCAATTCCCAAGTTGACGCGAGGACCGATGCGTGGTCACCCGCCACGGATACCTCGGTCGAGGAGTTGCGCGCCCGGGCTCTCGACCTGCGTCGGTTGATGATGAGCATGGCGGCGGGGAAGGGCGAGGGGTATATCGCCCAGGGCCTCGGCATCGCCGACGCCCTCGCGGTCGTCTACTTCCGCGAGTTGCGCCACGATCCTCGGAACCCGGACTGGCCGGACCGCGACCGTTTCGTGCTCTCGACCGGGCACTACTCGATCGCTCTTTATGCCGCCTTGGCGCTCGCCGGGGTCCTGCCCACGGAGGAGCTCGACAGCTTCGGGCTCAACGGCAGCAGGCTGCCGTTGAGCACCTTCGAGGAGCTCGAGGGCGTCGAGGTGACGGGCGGCTCGCTCGGCCACGGTGCCGGACAGGCCGTCGGCATCGGTCTCGGCCTGCGCCTCGATCGGCGCGATTCGCGGGTGATCCTCGAGGTGTCGGACGGCGAGCTGCAGGAGGGGTCGACCTGGGAGGCGGCCATGGCCGCCTCCAACTTCCGCCTCGACAGCCTGATCGCTCTGATCGACTGCAACGGGATTCAAGCCGACGGGCCGACGGTCCTCGCGATGGAGCCGGTGGCGGACAAGTGGCGCGCCTTCGGATGGGACGTACGCGAGGTCGACGGCAACGATGTCGAGGCGATCGTGACCGCCTTCGATCAGCTGCGGGCGAGGGACGGGCGACCGAAGGCGATCG
The DNA here is from genome assembly GCA_018268695.1 of Actinomycetota bacterium. Next base: position 33,128 of record JAFDWD010001088.1, on the reverse strand, counting down.
TGCTACGGACCACGCCCGGCAAGGGTGTGCCCACCATCGAGGCCCGCGAGCGAGCGCACTTCGTACGGGTCGGTGACGATGAGTGGGACGCACTCAAGGCCGAGCTGGAGGAGACCCATGCTTGAGTCCCAGCAGCGAGCCGGAACGATGGGCGAGGTGCTCGACGTCAGCGGACCGTTTGTGGTGGCGCCGTTCGGCGAGACGCTCGCCGAGCTCGCGGCCGAACGACCCGAGATCGTCGGTCTTACCGCGGACATGGGGCGTTACTCGGACATCCTGCCCTTCGCGAAAGCGCATCCCGATCGCTACTTCAACGTCGGCATGGCCGAGCAGGATCTGATCTCGATCGCCGCGGGTATCGCGAGCACCGGCAAGATCGCCTACTGCACCACCTATGCCGCCTTCGTCACCCGTCGCGCGCTGGACTTCATCACGATCGCCTGCGCGCACGGGCGGGCCAACGTGAAGATCATCGCCGGGATGCCGGGGCTGATCAATCCCTACGGTGCGACCCATCAGGCGACCGACGACCTGTCGATCACGAGGCTGATCCCCGACCTGACCGTGATCGATCCGTGCGACGCCACCGAGCTCGCACAGGTGATCCGAGCGATCGCCGATGTCGAGGGCACCGTCTACGTCCGCAACCTGCGGGGCAAAGTGCCGGTCACGCTCGACCCTGAGACTCATCGCTTCGAGCTGGGCCGGGCCAAGGAGCTGGCCCCCGGCGGCGACGTCGGCATCGTCAGCTGCGGCTCGTCGAGCGCTCGCGCGCTCGACATCGCGGCTCGGGCGCAGGACGCGGGCGTCTCCTGCGGGGTTCTGCACGTGGCGACGATCAAGCCCTTCGACCGCGACGCGGTCTGCGAGTTCGCCGCCGGGGTCAAGCGCCTGGTCACGTTGGAGAACCACCAACGCTCGGGCGGCCTGGCGACGCTCGTCGTCGAGGCGCTCTACGAAGCCGGCATCCAGGTTCCCCTCACGCGGTTCGGGATCGAAGATCGCTTCAACGAATGTGGCTCGCAAGGCTTCATCGAGGCGCAGCACGGACTCGACGATGCATCCATCTTGAGCGCGGTGATCGGCGGCGACTGAGTTCCAGGTACCGCTGGAGACCCGCACAACGCGGGGTCCGAGGAACTCTTGGCGGTCGGCGCGGGCGCTGCTGATAGTGCCGCGATGTCGTCATCGGGAATCGAGCTGGTCGACGTTGTCGACACCTTCGCCGAAGCGGCGCGACTGTCCCAGCCGCCGCTGATCGTCCGCGAGGGCCTCGAGCAGATCGTCGTCGGGAGCGGCCCGGTCGAGTTCGAGCGGATCGGCGGCGGTCACTCCAACGTCACCGGCCTCGTCCGCCGCGGCGGCGAACAGTGGGTACTGCGGCGGCCGCCGCGCCCGCCCTACCCGTCCCGCGCCCACGACGTGATGCGCGAGTGCACGATGCTGGAAGCGCTCCGGCCGACCCCGGTGCCGGTGCCGCGGGTGGCGCTCCGGTGTGAGGATCCTCGCTACATCGGGGCGCCGTTCTACCTCATGGAGCGCGTGCCCGGTGAGGTGCTGCGCGACGAGTTGCCGCCGGACTGGAACGGGGGAGAGGAGGACGCGATCGTCGCCGAGCTGGTCGATCGGTTGCTGGACCTACACGCGGTCGAGCCCCAGAAGCTCGGCCTTCCCTACCGCGGCGGTGATACCTACCTGGAGCGGCAGGTCGCTTTGTGGCGAGCCCAGTGGCAGGAGAACAAGGTTCGCGAGCTGGATGAGATCGAGGCGCTCGGCGCCGAGCTCGCCGCCTCCCTGCCGCGCTCCCAGCGGACGACCTTGGTCCACGGCGACTACAAGCTCGACAACGTCATCTTCGCCACCCCCGGGGCGCCGCGCCTGGTCGCGATCCTCGATTGGGAGATGGCGACGGCCGGCGATCCGCTGGCCGATCTCGGCTACCTGGCGGCGATGTGGCTGGGCGGTCGTGACCCCGATGGCCTCCTGGGGCTGTCGCGGGTGACCGCCACGCCGGGCTTTCCCGATGCGGCGACTCTGATCGAGCGATACGGCCTCGGCTCCGATCTGGATCTCGAGCTGCTGCACTGGTACGAAGCGCTGGCGATCTGGAAGCTGGCGATCCTCCTGGAGGGCAGCTATCGGCGCTACCTCGAGGGAACCGACGACGACGAGTTCTTCGCCTCGCTCCGGCTCGGCGTCCCGGCTCTCGCCCAGCGCGCGCGGGACCATTTCAGCAGGGCGCTGCGGTGAGTCGGCCGCTGCCCCCGGGCCCCGCGATCGAGGTGGAGGAACCCACATCGATGACGAGGCGGCCGGCTTTGCAGCTCGGGCTTCGGGGCTTGATCCTGACCTGAGTAATCCATAACCGTGGAAAAGGTGGTTTGTGATGAAGGTTGGAATGACCGTAGCCTCGTTCCAGACGGAGGATCTCCCCCGTTTCGAGGCCGGTGACTGGGACAAGCCGATCGAGGTCCCCGACCATGTCGTGCTCGACGAGACCATGGCCCTCGGCAATCTCGCCGAGCCGCTGGGATTCGATTCCATCTGGGTCGGTGAGCACTTTGGCACTCCGTACTCGATGTGGCCCAGCGCCACTCAAAGCCTCGCCTACTGGGCCGGCCGAACCGAACGAGTCGACATGGCTTCCTGTGTCATCGTGCTGCCCTGGCACCATCCGGTTCGCCTCGCCCACGGAATCGCGATGCTCGACAACATGCTCGGAGGCCGTCGGTTCACCCTCGGAGTTGGGCGCGGCGTGGCGAAATCCGAGTATGACGCGCTCGGAATCGATCGCGCCGAGGCACGTGGACGATTCAAGGAGGTCTGGGAGATCCTGAAGCTGGCGCTTACCCAAGAGCGCATCTCCTACGACGGCGATTACTACAAGATCCCCGAAACCACGATTCGACCGCGCCCGCGTCATGACGACCTTCTCGACCATGCCGCCTGCGCGTTCACGACGCCCGAGTCGATGGAGATGGCGGCGAGGGAGGGGTTCAAGCAGTTGTTCGTGACCGGCGCGCCCCTCGCGGAGATGTCGGTAGGCGTCGATCTCTACAACACGATTCGTGCAAGTAAAGGCTTGGAGCCTGATCAGCCGTCCGTCTTGATGTGGGCTTACTGCACCGAAGACGATCGCGAGGCCGAGCGCGGCAACGAGTACTTCGTCAGGAACGGACTGGAAGTGGCAACTCACTACGGCTTCACCCGCCCCGGCGAGTTCGACGGGGTCAAAGGCTACGAGGCCTATGCCGACATCGCGAACGCATCTGGCGGGCCCGACGGGACCAGCGGTCAAGGAGCGGCGATGGTCCAGAACGATACGCAGCCGATCGGGACGCCGGAAACGATCATCGAGCGGCTTCGTGTGCTGCAGAAGAACACCGGCGCGAAGGAGATCACCATCGTGCCGCAATTCGGTGGGATGTCGCTGAAGGAGGCGGAGAAGAGCGTGCGGCTCTTCGCCAAGGAGGTGCTCCCGGTCGTCCAGGCCGAAGAGGCTCCGGTGCGTCTCCCGGAGTCGGTTGTCGGCTGAGGCGGTTCGTCGGCCAAGCTCGGGCCTGCGGCGGAGGCAGGCTCGGGCGTGGTTCCTCAGGCGGGTCCGGACATTCTCGCGGGATCGCGAAGTCGCAAGGCGACCAGGGCGATCTGAACTGTGAGCTGATCTTCGGCATCGGCGGCAACGTTGAGGTTCGTGAACTTGGTCACCCGGCCAAGGCGATAGCGCACGGTGTTCTCGTGTACGTCCAGGTCCAGCGCGGTCAGGCGGACGCTTCGGCCGGTCTCGAAGAACACCTCGAGCGTCTCCAGCGGCGCCGGTCCAAGAGCGTTGTCAGAGATCAGCGGGCCGAGCGCGTCGTCGACGAAGCGGTCGATCTCCGCCTCGTAGGCGGTGGCGAGGAAGAGGCGGCCGGGCCCGAGGTCGTCTGCGGTCATCACCGTGGCGCGGTCCGCGTCGATCCTGAGCAGACAGCGCATCACCTGCCGTGCCTCGCGGTGGCCGCGGTGGAACTCCTCGGCCGAGGACAGCACCGTCGAGATAGCGCACGCGGTTCCTTCCGCCGGGTCCAGTCTGGTGACGGCATCGCGGACACGCTGCTTGAAGTGCTTCTTCGCCAGTCTTGGAGACAACCGGTCGTCGAGTTCGCCGACGATCACCGTCGCCCCTCCCTCGATCGTGCAGCCCCCGGGCCAGTAGTCGACCCCGGCCGCGTCGAACGCGGCTTCGACGCTCTCCTGGGCTGGAGGAGTGGCATCCTCACCGCGCGGTCGCAGCAGACAGATCGCGTATCTGCCGGAGAGGTGGAGGCCGGCGAACTCGGCGCGTCGGCTGGAGTGCTGGGGGTCGGCGGTCCCGTTGATCAGGTCTCTGAGCAGAGCTTCGCGGAGTTGCCGTTCTCCGTCACCTGACCGTCCCTTGGTGGTGAACTCGAAGGCCGCGACCGTCGCGGCGCGTCGGGCGACCACCCTGTCGAGGGCGCCGAAACGGCTGCCGCGATCGGCCAGGACGATGTACCCGAAGGTGGTGGTAGCACTGGCCACAGGTTCGATCAGGTAGTGACAGACGAGGGCGCCTGAGCTGACCGGCCCGACCACGGCAGGACGTTTGGCCGCCGCAGCGGCGCAACCCGCTTCGACTTCCGGAACCTGGCGCAGGCCAGGATCGAAGAACCGGGCCGGAGGGTCGGCCGTCTCGTTGGGCATGGCGGCGGCCAGCTGTCGAAACTCCGCGTCGTAGATCGCCGCCGGCTTACCGATCGACCGGGCGACCGTCGTGGCGATGTCGCTCAGTCCTCCGCTGCCCAGCAGCAGCTCGGTCAACTCGTCGTCCAGGGCCTTGCAACGGCGTAGGAGGCTGTTGCGTCGGACCGCCGACTCCAGGCTCTGCCTCACTTTGGCGGCGTGGCGCGCCTGGATGATCGGGATCGCCGCAAGGGCGGCGAACTCGGAGGCGACGGCGAGCTCGTCGGCGGTGAACTCGTGGGCGTCGCTGCCATCGTCGAGGAAGAGCAGTCCGACCACGGTCGAGCCGATCTTGATCGGGACGCCGAGCATCGAGCGGACGCCCCAATTGCGCATCGTCGCGCGGATCGGCCTGTGGTCGTGCTGTGCATTGGCGATCAACACGGGTTCGCCGGTCGCGACGATCTCCTGGGTGAACCGATCGCCGGCGGTGCCACAGGTGAGCCGCTTGATGTCTTCGTCCTCGTCCACGCCCGTCTCCGCCACCTGGCCGTGAAAGAGCTCGGAGTCGGCGTCGCGCAGGTACACGCTGCAGCGCCTCACCCCGAGCAGGGCGACGAGGTTGCGCGCGACGAGATGGAGCACCGCATCCAGTTCGACGTCCTCGTCGAGCCCGATGGCGAGCTTGCAGAAGGCATCTACGACACCGTTGTAGTCGTCGACCCCAGCCGCCGTCCGGTTTGCTCCGGAGGCGTCCGGGCGCGTGTTCGGTACTGCCACATCAGTTCCCATCGGTCTTTCCTCCACCCGGATCGTCCGGAGCATTGGACAGCTGGACCCGCGACGAAACTAACAACGGCCGAGGCGAGTGTCAATAAATACTGACCCCGGTCAGATATCTATCCGGATGACGGCCTCAGGCTCGCTCTGGAACTCGATAGCGGGGGACGAATAGTCTCGATGGCGGACAGTCCGTGCAGCAGTTTCCCGCGCGTACTGTTCGGTTCGACAATGAATCGGGGGGTTTGGTCGCTGCGCTCGCTTGCGGGCCTCAAACCGCTCGCCTACCTTCGGTGCGTTCGCGTCCCTACCAGAGGAGTCAGCCGTGCACTCAGCGTGTCGCCCGGGGTCAGGAACCTGGTCCCCCATCTGCCCATCCGAGCGAGCCCGGCGGACGGGGCGATGAAAGCAGCGGTCCTTTACCAGGCGGGTGCGCCGGAGGTCCTACGTTACGAGGATGTCGGCGCCCCCAGCCCGGCGAACGGTCAGGTTCTGATCGACGTGAGGGCGATCGGCCTTCAGGGAGGCGATCTCTTCAACCGCGCCTTGACGGCGCCCCGATCCACCCCGCACGTCGTCGGCTACCAGGCGGCCGGAGTGGTGACCGCCACCGAGTCTGACGCCTTCGCCGTCGACGATCACGTCGTCGCCTTCATGTTCGCCGGGTCCCACGCCGAGCAGGCCGTGAGCGACGCGCAGACGACCTGGAAGCTGCCCGCGGGTATGTCCTTCGAGGAGGCAGCGACGGTGCCGGTGGAGTTCGGCACCGCCCACGATGCGCTGTTCGAGTTCGGCGGCCTCGTCGGCGGCGAGACCGTCTTGGTCCAGGCAGGCGCCAGCGGGGTCGGGCTCGCCGCGATCCAGCTCGCGAAGGCGGCGGGAGCGACGGTTCTGGCGACGGCATCAAGTGCCGAGCGGATCGAGCGCCTGCGGGAGTTCGGCGCGGATCAGGGGGTTGACTACACCCGCGAGGACCTGCCGGCGAGGATCCGGGATCTCACCGATGGGCACGGGGTCGATCTGGTGTTGGACCCCGTCGGCGGGCCGATTCTCAAGCAGAGTCTCGAGTCCGTCGCCTACCGCGGACAGGTCGTATTCATCGGTTGGGTCGGTCGTGATCTCTCGCCGCCCGATCTGATGCCGCTGATGCTGAAGAACGCCAGGCTGCAAGCGACCTATTTCGGCGGCGAGATGCAGTCCGACCCGCACCGCACCCACGCGCTGGTCGAAGGGTTGCTGGACCGAGTCGCCGCGGGCGAGCTGCGGGCGCACGTGGACCGTGTCTTCACCCTCTCCGAAGCAGCGGATGCACACCGCTACGTCGAGGCACGAAGAGCCTTCGGACGCGTGGTGATAGTTCCGTAGGCGGATTCGCAAGCCCTGGGGGGTCGGGCGCCCGTATTGGAAATTGCGCCAAGGGTCAGCCTCTCCCAGGACCACCTCGTCGGGTCGGTCGCAGGAATAATCGGGCGGAGTCCGAGGGCGAAAAACGGAGGTAAAGATGTCGGTGGTGGCGCATAACGACGACGAGCGGGTCGTACTGGAACTCCTCGCCGCGTGGGAGACGGGTGACGTGGATCGCGTCATGGCGTGGTTCACGCCCGACGCACGTTTCTTGAACGCGGCCAACCCCGACATGCCGGGATCACCGAAGGAGGGCAGCGAGGCGATCCGCGAGCTGATCGACAGTGAGTTGCAGACCCGCGCCGTGCGGATCGAACCTCAGCGCATCTGCTCGGGCGAGGACGGTTGGGTCTTCGCCGAGCGCACCGACTGGATGCGTCCAACTGAGGGCGTCCACGCCGGCGAATGGGTCGGATTCCAGGTCACCGGCGTCTTCCAGGTCCGCGATGGCAAGGTCGGCGAATGGCGCGAGTACTTCGATCTGGCCGTCGTGGCGACTCTGCTCGCCCCCGTCCAACAGCCCGATCAGGCGCAGGCGTGACGCGCGGTGCACGTACTTGGGGCGTGATGTGAAGTCTGGCTTCCGGATGGGACGCGGCTAAGCGCCAATTCGGAAGTCTCGCCCAAGTGTCTCCGTCTGGCGCCTGGGTTGCAGTCGTTCATCCGGGCCTCCTTGACGGCTGGGGGTGCGACCCACCCACCGACGAGGAGGACCGGGATGAGATCCACGCGAACGCCAGCACCTGCCCCAACTCCCGCAGGCTGCCCGTCAGGCGCGTCGAGGAGGAAGGCTGGCGCTGATTCCGGCGGCCGAGGTCGCCGGCATCAGCGAGTGATCGGCCCGCAAGTGAGACGGTCGAGGCCCTTCGTCGGCCGCGGATGACCGCGGCTGAGATCGCCGAGGTTCTCGGCATTGCGCTCCGCGGTGGCTGCGGAGGATCGGCCTCGGCAGGCGCGGGGCCCTGGCCCCGGCCGAGCCGCCGCCATGCGGTGATTCCGAACCATGGGCACGGCTGGTTTCGAACTCCAGCATGTCACGCCGGAGGTCGCGGGTTCGAGTCCCGTCACGACAACATCCGCAAGCGAGCGCGGGCTTGCCCTCGGGCTCCGTTCAAGTTGTCGGGCCTACCATGACTTCGACCCTCCCGCCCGGCGGCAGCGCCGTTCCCGGAACTGGGCTCTGTCTCTTCACTCGTCTGATACCTGCCGCTGCATGGCGACGGACCCTCACGTGACCGAGGCGACAGTTGCTGCCGCTCAGCATCCGCTTCACGACCTCAAGCCGCCTGTTCTTCAAACGGGGGACCAAGCAACCGCTAGGGGCAGGTATGTCGACGTTCGGCTGGACGCTCGCCTGAGACGGTTCATAGGTGTAGCCGTTGCTGGCTTCGGCTCGACCGGCCGCGGTGACGACGGAGACGGGCACCGAGGACCCCGCCGATCCCGCCGGCGCCGTCACGGTGATTTCGGATTCCGAGTCGACCGTGTAGGCCGCTTCCGTCGACCCAAAACCGACACTCGTAACTTCAGCGAAGTTCTCACCAGCGATGGTGACCCGGTTCCCGCCCCCACCTGGGCCCTGGCCAGGGGTGACGCTGACAATCCTCGGAGGCAGCAGGATTTCGGCATTGAAGGGAAGGTCGGCCCCTTTCGCCCACCAGGCTTCCGGCCACCAGGCGGGTGGAGTGCCCGGTTCTCCATCGGCGATCGCCGGTTCCAACAGCACTGGTTCCGCCCCGAGGGAACTACCGAACAAGAATTCCGATTGCGAGTTTTCGAGTTCCAGGCCGATCAGGTCGCCGGCTTGGATCGGCAGATGTGCCGGGAAGGTTTCCACCGCGCTGACGCTGGTGGTGGTCACCTGGGCGCTTCGGCCGGCACCCACGTATTCCGGTCCCCGTCGGGAAAGGACTCGCAATCTAAAGGCGCCCCCCGGGACTGCCTTGTTCAGGTGCCAGCGGATGATCGCGCCGTCGACCGGGGAGACGTCGGAAGCCCCATTCGGGACGATCGGGTTCGTAATCACGCAAGTGTTGCAGCTGAAGATGAGCCCGAAACCTTCATGAGGTGCCATCGGCAGCGCGGCACCGACAGTCACCACCGTGGCTTGACAGCTGCTTGCCCACAGCAGCGCCGCGAAGGCGGCTGCGACAAGGGCGCGCCGGGCTCGGCGTCGACCGCGGCGCCTCGTTAAGGATTGCAAGTTGTGAATACCGGAAGCACCCCTGCGCATCGGAGGACCATACCGCGACCCGTCCCGTACACGACGGCGGTAAGCCTGTCACGCCGGAGGTCGCGGGTTCGAGTCCCGTCGCTCCCGTCACAGCGACTTGCGCGTTCTAGCGCGGCACATCCACATTCCTGAACTAGGGAATCGTCCCGCCGCGCGGATCATGGGCCACACAGATGGGCCACATCAGAGTCCGAGCCTGGTGGAGGGATTCGCTCCGGGCCCGGGTGGACCGGATCCTCACCGTCATGTGACGATTGCGGAATCGGGCACGGCTGGTTTCGAACCCGCGACCAGGTCCATCGCGGTCGATTGCTGGCGCCGCCGAGCGCCAACTCCCGCGGTGACGGAGATGCTTAACCGCGCGGTCGCAGGCAGATACGCTCGCGCGCCTCGACGAGTGCCTGGACACTCGCGCGGAGGTCGACGTCGGGACGCTCCTCATCGGTCAACAGAACCACCAGGGCGTATCGCTGCGGAGCCATCGGGTCCGCCCATGTCGCCGTTACGTGACGCAGGACAACGTTGTAGCCGTGCTCCGAAACCTCGACTGGGCGCTTGCGCCGGTAGTGGCGAACCTGCAGCGTCGCGTCACCGCACCCGTTCGTACTGGGTTCGAGCGGGAGGCGCAGCTTGTCGGAGCTCGGCAAGGTGCGATAGCTGGGGTCCTCTTTATCCGGTTGCTCTTTGAAAACGGCCTCTATCTCTGCGTCGGGCATATTCAAGGGAGCTGAGGGAAACGTTGCGGACGAGCCCGGTGCCGGGTGAAGACGACCTGGATTGGCTCGGCGGGGTCGAATCCGAGCAGCTTCAAGATCCTCGGCGAAAACTGGAAGCTCGACGATCGGCCCCTCGCTCGCGTGCGGGTTGGCTTCGGACTGCACGACCTCTTCAACCCACTACAGGAGGCGATCGCGCGGGTCGGGGGTCGTCGGGCGGTGGCTCGCTATGACGCCTTTGCTGACCCAGGGCGGCGATTTTCGCTGGTTGCGGGTCTCGCGCGAGCGGGTCGCGGCCGCCGAGCTCCTCGCCGACGCCCAGCGCTTCGGCCCGGGCGCGGCAAGCAGCCTTCTCCCCGTCCTCGATCCCCTGGGGCTAGAGACCCCTTGAGCCTCGCCGACGATCCCGGGGCGAGAACGAGATTGACGCCGACGCCCTCGCCTGGGCTTCGCTTGCAGCGGCCTTTCGGGCGCCGCATCCTGTAATCGGCGGAAGTGCCTCTTCGAGCCGTTCAGCGCTTCTACGCGGCTAGTTGGTTCTCTACCAGTCTCCAGCGCACAGTTTTTGGCTCTAACAAAGGGATTCTATGGGCACGGCTGGTTTCGAACCAGCGACCTCTCGCGTGTGAATTCGGCTTGGGAAGGACGGACTGCCACGAAACCATGTCGATTTGCAGGGCTTTGATGGATGCGATTTGGCGACCGGAATCCGCGATGCGAAGGGATATGAAGGGATATGTCGCCGATTCCGGGACTTCCGGCGAAAAGTGCCTGGGAAACGAGGGGGCGGTTCGAGATGAGATCGATGCGAAGGGATAATGGCGATACGCCTCGATTTTGTTGAACTTCCGATACCGGCACCGAAGCCGTCCCGGCTAGCCTGTTTTGGTCTACCTTTGCTCGTCCCGAAGATGAGAAAGCACCTCGTCGACGGATTCCTCTCTCCCGAAGATCCTCTTCGTCTGCTCTGCTGCTGCTTCTGCGAACCGCTCCTCGAAGTGGTCTCCTCCGGGCGCTCGACCACCCGCCCGCTCGATCAAGAAGTTCTTGAAGGAGTGCGGAGCGGCATCCGGGTCGTGCTTCCACCCGGAGATCAAGGTCAGGAAACTCTCGCCCTGTTCCATGAACCCCTCACAGAAGAAAAGCTCCTCTGCCGAGACGATCGCCAGCGGCGCGATCCTCTCGCATTGCAGGTACCCAGCTGCGGCTAGCCCGTCGGTGATCGCCTCGCTGATCTCATCCCGCAATGGGAAGGCGTGCGAGGTCACGATCACGGGCCAGACCCGTCTGGTGATCGCCGGGTCCATGTCGTCGATTGCCAGCTTTTCGTCAAAGAAGTCCTTGATCGAGGTGTCGAGCTGTCGTGCCTTTTCGATCACCAGCCGGTTGAGGTCCGCGTCGAAATCGTCCAGGTCACCGCGGGTGAGCGTTCCGACTCGCAACGGCCCCGACACGACCTCGACGAACATCGGCGTGGCGTCATATCCGAGGATCACATCTGACGAACGACGCATTTTTGAGCGCGACGGGCCGTAGAGGTTGTCACCGGTGATCGGCACCGGGGTGCCCGTGCTGGTGTTTCCTCGTCGCAAGGTCTCCTCGACCGAACGCTGGAACGGCATCCCGAACTCACCGGTATAGAGACTCCTTTTCTTCCCCTCGGCCTCTGCCGCCTCGGCCAGGAGGTGGAAGACGCCCTCCGTGGCCCGCCGGGCCAGCGCCCAAGGAGAGATCAGACAGTATTTACCGGGCTCGCCCTCGAAGAGCGGGAACCGTTCGAAGGCGAGAGCCCCGTAGGTCGTCGGTCCGTAGCGCGTCTCTTCGGCTTCGAGTTCCGCCCTGAGCCCCGAAAGATCTTGGCCGAGGAGCCCGAAGAACGGCTCCCAGACGTCTTTGGCAAGACGGGTCGAGTTGAAGTATTCGGTGGGGACCAGGATCGCCCCGGGGTGGGTGTCGAAGCGGGCCTGGACGGCGCCCCCCACGACGAAGAAGTCGGCCAGGCTCATCCTGGTGTGCTGCCGGAAGGCGACTTCGATCTTCTCCGCCGCGTCACTGAAATCGGTCGGCAACATCACCCGGTAGATCTCATGGTGCAGACCGATGCTCGGTAGGCGATCGTCGTGGTGGTTGACGCCGCACTGCCTCAGCTCCCAGGAGAGCCTGTCGCGCCGATCTCGATCACGAGATCACGATCGAGCAGGTCGGTCACGCCGAATATGCAGGTCGCCCATTCGTCGTAGAGGGCGCGGTCGGCAAAATCATCTGATTCACGATCGTCGGCATGGAGGCCGACCAGGCGGGCCAGATGGACCAGCTGCTGCTCGCAGAAGATCGTCATCCCCTGGTCCTCCTGCTCGATCGCGCCGTCCAGAACCTGGCCCACTTCCGTGTCGAGGCCGACGACCGAGCCGATCAGCTCCCGCTGTACCTCGGGTCGGAAGTACGGGCCCGGGGTAGTGTGCATCGTGCTCGCCATAAAACCGATGTGTGCCATGCAGTCGGCCGCGGAGAGGCGCCCCAGGCGCGTGATCAGCTCCTCCTCGGTCATCGTGTGGGGTCGGCCCAGTGCGGCCGTCAATTCGCTGTAGGTGAGGTACGCCCCGACGTGTTTGATCTCCGGGGGAGGTCGATCCCCGCCGACGCCGGGAGGCAGGAAGAAACCCAGCGGGTTGTGTCGCTCGAAGTCGCCGAAATCGATCACCAAGCGAGGCTAGTCAGTCGGCTGGTCGGGACGGTGTCCGGCGGCCGGCCTCTAGGAGATCTGCACCGTGTCGAGATCGATCCCGCGCGCCCTCAGCAGCTCCACGTCTTCCTCCCCGATGTCCGCGGTGCGCATCCAGAACCGCCAAGGCGAAGGCGATGAGGTCGAAGCTGCGCAGCCGAAGTTCGACGATGCTCATCAAGGGTCCAACACGCGGGCCGCCGACGGACCGCTGAAGCCACGGTGTTTCATCCTTGGGCGCCCCTTTGCGCCGAGCGCAGCAGGCAGTCGGTTCACCCCGTTCGGATGATGTGGGAAGGGCCTCAGCTTTTTACATTTCATTCACCGTCTCACTGGGGAGCGAGGCGGAACGAGATGACCCACATTGTCAAAGACCCGGCTCCTCCGGCCACCGCCTTCGACATCGCCGGAATCCCGCTCACGCCACGGGCGCAGCATCTGCTGGAGCTCGAGTTCGGCGACCGCAAGGACTTTGACGATTCGCGGCTGGAGTGGCGGCGCCTGTTCTCGGAGCTGCTCGGCACGTTCATGCTGGTGCTCGTCGCGGCGGGCGGTGGCCTTCTTCACGCCAAGGGTCAGATCGGCCTGCCGGCGGCGGTCGTCGCGCCGGGCCTGATGGTGTCGGCGATCATCCTCTTCATGGGCGCCGTCTCCGGCGCGCACCTCAATCCGGCCGTCTCCTTCGCCTTCGCCCTACGTGGTGACTTCCCGTGGAAACGGCTGCCCGGCTCGTCATCGTGCAACTGCTCGGCGCGACCCTGGCGTGCCTCTTCCTGCTGGCGGTCTTCGGCAACGTGGAGCACCTGGGGGCGACGTTGCCGGGGCCCGGCTACTCGAACTGGCAGGTCTTCTTGATGGAGGTCGTGTTGACCGGGACGTTGGTCAGCGTCATCCTCGGCACCGCCTCGGCGGCGCAGAACGTCGGCGCGATCGCCGCCCTCGGGGTCGGCGGCTACATCGCCCTCGCCGGGCTCTGGTCGGCACCGGTCAGCGGCACCTCGATGAACCCGGCCCGGTCGTTCGGGCCGGCGCTGGTCAGCGGTGACTTCTCCTCGTACCGGGTCTACGTCGCGGGGCCGATCGCAGGCGCGCTGATCGCCGTCGGCTGCGCGATCGTGCTGCGCGGGCGCAGCGTCAGCTCGATCGCGAAAGCGGCGGGCTCCGGCGTCCTCGACCCCGGCAGTCGACAGGCCCGGCAGCTATTGGCCAACGAGATCGACGCCGGCGACGATGATCCCACCGCCGGTGCCCATCCTTCCGCGGGCGCCCCGCGGAAGGATGGACCCGGGTCGGCCTGATGTACGAGCGCGACCCAGCCGTGGACGCTCACCGGTGGTCGCCCTCGGGGCCCGCTGTCTCCGGTCCGCTGGAATCCATCCACAACGTTGCCCTCTCCTCGATGGCAGTTCGGGATGCCTTCACGGTCGCCCGGGACGCCCATGGGGGTCCCGGGCACGGCGACACCCAGCTCTCCCATCCGGTGGCCGTCGCCGAACTACTGATCGCCCGCGGATTCGATGAGGCCGTGATCAGCGCGGCGTTGCTACACGACACGGTCGAGGACACGGCCCTCGATATCGAGCTGATCGAAGACCATTTCGGCGTCGAGATCGCCGGCCTGGTCTCACAGCTCACCGAGGATCCCCGCATCAGGCGATACCCGGCGCGCAAGGCCGAGGCACGTGCCCGGGCGATCCGCGATCGACGGGTCGCCGCGATCTACGTCGCCGACAAGTTGGCGAACACGCGTCGCCTCCTCGAGGACGGGGAATGCATCGACGGCGAACGGCTCGATCACTACGTGAAGACTTTGAGGCTCTTCTCCGAGAACATTCCCCAGCTCCCGTTCCTGGCCGAGCTCTCGGTCGCGCTGACGATGCTCGTGGACCGCGATGCCGGTCGCTTGGGCGTCCGCGTACCAGAGCGCTAGGGAACCACCCGGGCTCCCGCCTGGCTGCTCAGGGTCGGATGACGCCGTCGTCCTCGCCGTAGACGACCAGACCGTGGATGCAGATCACGCAGATGGCAAAGACGCCCAGCGACCAGAACGGATAGGCACCGCCTACGGCGAGGAGCGCACCGACGGCCCCTAGCGAGGCGGCGAGGATGCCGAAGATGCGCCCGAACGCGCTGCCGAGGACCAGCGAGCCGGCCGCCACCAGCTCGAGCACACCGAGCAGCAGGGTGATCCAGCCCCACTCATGAACGCCGGCGAAGACGTAGTGGGATCGGTTGGCGAAGAAGTTGGAGTCGCCGATCGCCGCGATCCCGTAGATGAAGTTCAACGATCCTGCGATCGCCAGCATGATGGCGACAAAGACTGCTCGGCCGAAACCCCTCATGGGAAATCTCCCCTTCGGACCCGGAAAGGCCACCACGGAGACCGGGTTCGAGTTCGTGCTCGGCCTCGCTTGGCCGAAGCTTCGCCGCGGACAGTACCTCCGATCAGGACGAGATGCACCACTCCATGACGGCAAGGGGTCCGGTCAGAGCACCGTGCCGATTCCCTGGATCAGGAGGCTGATGCTGAAAGCACCGATCAAGGCGCCGAGGATCCGTAGGCCGTTGGCATTCAGCCAGGCCCCTGAGACGGCAACTGCCCGGGCCGTCCACTCTGGATCGAACAGATACCCGATCAGCGGGACCTCGAGCAGAAGGAACATGATCGCGTTGAACAGGAGGATCAACGCGAGCTGCTCCGCGGTCCCGTAACCGTTCGCGATGTCGCCCAGGGCCAGCAGGTAGAACGGGCCGGGGAGGTTGATCGCCCCGCCGACGAAGAAGGCGATCCTGACCGACGCCCCGCTGAGCCGTTTCTCGACCCAGGAGGGACCAGCCTTCGCCTTCGGGTTCTTCTTCCTTGGATGTCGGTCCCGCCAGGCGTCGATCAGGCTCCGCCCACGACGGGAGGAGAGAAGCCAGCAGAAGAACATTCCGACCAGCCCGACCACGATCGAGATGTGTCCGTGTGGCCCCGCGGAAGAACTGCCGGCGATCTCACCACCTTCGTGGAAGATCCTCACGACCACGATCCCCGAGGCGACGCTGACGAGGAGGCCTCCGAGATAGAAGGCGAGGATCAACCGACGAGGTTCCGGTCTCGAGATCAGGATGGCCACGCAGGCGAGCAGTGCCGGGAACACCGCCGCGCCGAACGCCAGCAGGACGATTCTCAACACCTTGCCATCACCTCACCCGGCTCCTGAACCATGCCAGGAGCCGAATCGCGGTCAACCTTCCGGTTCTCAGACCGTCGATCTGGGTGTCGCGTGTGTCCCGTCGACGCCTTTGGCATTCACCGCATGATCGACGTTCCCATGGACGTGGTCTGTCCCGATCTTGTCGATCAGACCCTCGGCCTCGAGCACCTTCCGGACGCCCGGCTTCAATCTGGCAAGGCGCAACGACACGCCATCCACTCGCGAGAACTCCTCGATCTCGGTCAGCTTCGCAGCACCTTGGGAGTCGACGAAGTTGACTCCCTCGAGATCGAGCACCAGCGTCTGCAGCGGAGGTTCCGCGGCATCCTGCAACTGCCGGATCCGATCCTCCAACGCCTCGGCCGTCGCGAAGAACAGTCCGCCGTCGAAGCGGAGGACGGCCAGCCCCGGAAGCGTCTCGTCGGCCGGGTTCTCGGAGATGTCTCGAAATACGTGCGTCCCGGGCTCGCGACCGAGGAGCGGGATCGGCGGACGGGTGGCGACGTAGATCAGCCAGCCGAGGGACAGCGCGATCCCGATCACCACACCTGCCAGCACCCCGGCCGAGAGCACCGCGAGGGCTGCCACGACGGCGATCCAATAGTCGAACCGAGACACGCGGTAGAGGCGCCGTAGCTCGGGCAGGTCGATCATCCCGAACACGACGGCGTCGATGATGATCGCCCCGAGCACCGCCTTCGGCAGATCCGAGAACAGTGGCGCCAGCACGAGAAGAGTCGCCACGACGAGGGCACCGGTGGTCAAGGAGGCAACCGGAGTCCTCGCACCTGACGCCTCGTTCAGAGAGCTGGCCGAAAGACTGGTCGACACCGGCATGCCCTGGAAGACCCCGGCGCCGACATTCGCCATTCCTTGTGCGACCGACTCCTGGTTGACGTCGATCCGGTAGCGATGGCGGGCGGCGAACGCCCGCGCATCACCGGCGGTCTGGGAGAAACCGATGAGCAGTAGGGCCACCGAAGCGATCACGATCACGGAGATGTGGTCGGTCATCACCTTGATGGTCGGTATCTGGGGCCCTGGGAGTCCGCGCGGAACCGGCCCGACCAACGACACCCCATGCTGACCGAGGTTGAACAGGTGCGAGGCGAGCAGGCCCACGACGACGAGTACCAGGGCGCCGGGTACCTTCGGGCGCAGGAACCGGAGGGCGAGGATGAGGCCGAGCGCGGCGGCGGCCACGAGCAGGGTCGTCCAATGGATCTCTCCGAGGCCGCCCACCCACGACCCGAGCTCCTGCCAGGCGGTGTCGCCGTCGGCCGATGATCCGGTCAACTTCGGGAGCTCTCCGATCACGACGTTCACTGCCGAGCCCGCGAGGAACCCGGTGACGACGGCCTTCGAGAGGAATTGCGAGATCCAGCCCATCCTCAGCAGGGCGAGCAGCAAGAACAGGATCCCGGTCACGAGCGTGATCCCGGCGACGAGTTGTGCGGCCTGAGGACCGGCTAGACCCGTGACCAGGACACCTCCTCCGGCCACGGCCGCGAGTGAGGAACTGGGGCCGGTCGAGATCTGTCGCGAGGTGCAGAAGAGCGCGTAGATGATCGCGCCTGCCGCCGCCGCGTAGAGACCGTTCTGGACCGGTACACCGGCGATGCCCGCGTAGCCGAGATCCTTGGGCACGATCATCGCCGTGACCGCGACGCCGGCGGCGAGGTCCCCGGCGAGCAGCCGACGATCGTAGCCCGGAAGCCAACTCAGGATCGGCACGATCCGCCGCAACCGCGACCCGGGGGGCACACGGGTGCCCCGGCTCACAAGCGTGCGCCCGAACGGTGGACGGGCCCGCCGGAGGCCGTCGGGCGACCGCGAGGCGCGCGCCCTGCTGGCGTCTGCCCCGGAACCGGACTTACGAAGTCAACCGCCTTCGTCGGTTTTTGAGATCGACCGCAAGAGTCCTCGCCTGTTCGCGCCGAGTGGATGAAATGCCGCCCGCGTGGAGCGAGCTGCTCAGTCATCGGTCAACCACGAGATGGCCTCCGGTAGATCGGCGACCGAGAAACCTCTCGCCCTCACCGGAATCACGAAGGAGAGCACACCGAGTGCCGGCCACATCCAATCCTCGTCACTGACGACGGCCAACCGCTCGAAGGATCCGCCATGACGGGCGCGAAATCCCAGGTCGCTTCCGACGGAGACCCCGTCGACGGCGCGGTTCTTCGGACCGACGATGAGGAGCATCCGGACCTTCTCCTCTGCCTCGATCACCTCATCAAGCACCGGCTGGACGACTTCTTCCCAGTCCTCGTCGTAGACGTCACCCACCGTCTGGAAGCCGACCGTACCCGGGGGCATGGCCCCGACGCGTTTGATCATCAGCGCCTACATCGTGCGTCAGCCGAGCAGCTTGGCCTTCTGCGAGGCGAACTCCTCGTCGGTGAGCACGCCCTGGTCTTTCAGTTCGCCCAGCTGTTTCAACTGGTCGAGGGTCGAGGGTCCGCCGCCCTGCGGGGCCGCCGGAGCTTCTTGGGCCGGCGCCGGTGCTTCCTGTTCGGCCCATTTTTTCTCCTGGCGGTGCCTGACCCGTCCTCCGACTGCGCTGGCGGTGCCCGCGACCGCCGCGGTCCGCGCGATACCTCTCAATAGTCCCGGCATTTTCTTTCTCCTCTCAGGCTGACTCGGCCGCTTCGAGCGCGGCGAGCATTGCTTGGATCGGGATGCGCCCGTTCGCGACCAGCTGGCCGCCGGAGCGACGTACGGCGGCCGCGAAAGGTCCCGCCCAGGCGTTCTCGTACACCAGTAGCGCGGCGGAGGTCCCCGGCTTGAGTACATCGGCCGCGTCGGAGCGGTCGCCCTCGTCCAGAAGCCCCGAGGAGGCGCCCTCGAAGACGGCGAGCTCGACCACCTCGTCGCCGACCTGCTCGATGTCGAGAAAGGCCACGTTACCCTCGGGATCCTTCGCGATGAAGGCCAGGTCGAGGATCCGGATCAGACCGCGGTCGACCAGGTCGATCAGATACGGGATGGCCTCCCCGTTCGGTTGGCGCCCGGGCCACTCGACCAGTAGATAGTCGATCGGGCCCATCTCGTCGAAGCTCTCGCTGCTCATCTCGTCCCTTCGGTTCAGTGGGTCTGGGATGACCCTAAGGGGAGAATCGTCGGCTCCGCATCGCCCTAACGGGGTGATCGGCCGGCGTCGCGAAACCGACTCCTCGCGGTAGTCCCTCAGACGCCCCGCGCCACCTGCAGTGCGCCGTCGGCCTCTGCCTTCTGCAGTCGCCCGAAGTCGACCTCGTTCTGGTCCGCGTAGGCGTCGGCGAACTCGCAGATCGCCTGCTCGAAGGCCACGCCCTTTCCCAGATAGGCGGCGATCGCGACGCGGTCGCCGCTGCGGGCGTGTGCGCGGGCCAGGGTCCATCCGCAGAGCTCGGCGTAGCCTTCCATCGCCGCCGGGCTCAACGCCTCGACCTCGGCCGATCCCTTGCCGTCCCAGAGCTGACGGACGTAGAAGTGGCGCTCGATCCCGTCGAGGCCGATCCCGTGGACCCAGCCGAGGAAGATGTCGCCGGCGCTCTGCATCAGTCGCTGCCCGACGACCACACGCCTGCCGTGTTCGGCGAAAGCGCTCGCCCCGGCGAACGGCTCGAGCACCGAGGGCCCGGCCTGCTTCACCTGCAGGAAGAGCGGGTCCTCGTGCTCGCGACCCATCATCAGCGCGATCCAGGCGCGGGTCCCGACACTGCCGACGCCGACGACCTTGTGACCTGCGTCGACCCAGCGGAAGCGCTCGAGCAGGGTCCGGCATTGATCGTCGATGGTCTCCCTGTAACCGCCGAGCAGCTCACCCATCAACTCGGCGATCTCGGCCTCGTCGAGGTCTCCGGCCACCTCTGCGAGAGGTACCAGAATCGGTGGCCGGTTCGCGATCCGCAACCCCTCGGGGGTCTGTTCGGTCAGCCTTGCCAGAGCCCGGAGGCTGTCCTTGTTGCGTGCCTTGGCGACGTTCTTGTCGAAGCGTCGACGATCGGCCCGGCTGACCCGCGACTGGACCCGGGAGACGATGTCGGCGATATCGAGTCGCGCGTACCAGAGCTCGAGCTCGGGCATCGACGCGAAGCGCCGCATCGCGCGCCGGTATTCGCGCCCGACGGCGAGCACGCAGCGACGGCGCACGGCCTCGTCGAAGCCGCGGTCGCGGCCACCGATCTCGAAGCTCGCGGCGAGGCGCTTGACGTCCCACTCGAACGGGCCCGGCAAGGTCTCGTCGAAGTCGTTGATGTCGAAGACGAGGCGGCGGTCGGGTGCCTGGAAGATCCCGAAGTTGGACAGATGCGCGTCGCCACACAGCTGCACTCTCAGGCCCGAGTTCGGCAGGGAGCCCAGGTCGGCCGCCATGATCGCCGCGGCGCCGCGATAGAAGGTGAAGGCGGAGGCAAGCATCCGTCCGTAGCGAACGGGGACCAGGTCCCGGACGCGGCTCGCGTCCTGGTCGCGGAGGACCTCCAACGGGTCGGGACGCGCCGGCGTCGCCTCCCATCTCCCGTGGCCCGACCGCGGAGAGCTCCTGCGCGCGGCGCGACCACGCTCCTGCCCCCGGAGCCCCTCCGTCCTTTTCTTCTGTGGACCGCTCGTTGCCATGCGGAGACGCTAGATCGAAGGGCGGGGGGCTACATCAACACGATCGGGTGATCGTCGCGATCGTCCGATTTCACCCCGATCGGAGGATGCGCGCCACCTCTCGATCGGTTCAGATCTCGAGACGAGGCCCCGACCCGACAGGAGGCGGCCGTGCGGACCCGAAGAGAGCTCCTTCCGGCGCGGATGCTGGAACAGACCGGCGCCGGTCGGCGCCTCCGGCGATTGGCGGTGCCCCCGACCCGGCGCCTTCACGGCCGGGCGGAAAAGGCCGAGACGCGGATCGAGACCTTGAGGAAACTCGAATCCCTGTTCGACTCTGGGGTGCTGACGCGACAGCAATATGAGAGCGAGCGCCGGCGCCTGCTCGGTGGCTGAGATGCCGGGTTGGCCCGAGGGGGAGGTGGGCCCGGTCCAGGTCCTGGTCCTGGGCATCGATGCGCGCGGCTCAGGCGAGATGATCTCGGCGGAGCTCCAGGACCTCGGCAACGAGCCGTCGATCAGGGTGATCGACCTGCTCCGGGTCCGCAGGGGCGCAGACGGGGCGATGCACAGGCTGGCCATCTCCGATCCGAGCGGGATGCCCGGCACCCTCGTCGAGGCCCTTCTCTTCACCGCTGAGGACCGTCGCGATCCGCCGGCCGGGCAGCCCACCGGCCCCAGCTGGTTCCTCGCCGATCGCGTCCCCCGGGGCTCTACGGTCGCGATCCTCCTGGTCGAGCACCGCTGGGCGATCCCGCTGCGCGCGGCGAGCCGTGAGTTCGACGCTGACGTCCTCGGCGACGCCTGGCTCCACCCCCGTGACATCGCGGCGGCCAGACGTCTGGCGCGTCAACCACCGTGGTGACGGTGGTCAGGCGAGATCGTTGCGGCGCACGAAACGCGCGAACGCGATGATCGCGACGATCACGCAGGCGACCAGGACGACGAACCCGACGACGACACCGACGAAGAAGAAGGCCGCCAGGGTTGCCAGGACGGCCAGGATCGAAAGAACGGTGAACGGCAGGAGTGCCAGGTCGGAGTCGCGCATCCGGATCGTCTCGCCGACCCGCCCCTAGGCGAGCAGCTTCGCCTTCGCCGCGTCGAACTCCTCGGCGGAGATCGCGCCCTTGTCTTTGAGCTCCGCGAGCTTGCCGAGCTCCTCGGCCGGCGAGGCCGACTGGGCCTGCTCCCTCACGTAGCTGTCGAAATGCTGTTTCGCATCGGCCTGCTCCTTGATCGTCCGGTCCCGCATCCCGTTGCCGCGGACGATCAGGTAGATCAGCACGCCGAGGAAAGGAAGGAAGACGAGGAAGAAGACCCAGACCGCCTTGACGATGCCGGAGAGCTCGTGGTCACGGAACAGGTCGGAGATGACCGTGATCAGGATCCAGATCCAGGCGAAGAAGAGGAAGAACTCGAAGACGAGCAGGAGCCCTTGGCCGAAGTCGATGTCGGCGAGCAGCATCAGACCCCCTCCTCCGACCAGTTGATGCAGAGCTGGAAGATCAGCAGGAGATCGAGCCCGATCATCAGGATCGCCCACAGCGGCGCCGCCGGGAACCAGACGATCTGAAGGATCGCGTTCACTGAAAGCACCGCCACGCCGGCCCAGCGGGCGGCCGCGTTGCCCACCAACAGGCCGAGGCCGGTGAGGACGATGACCGCGCCGACGATCAGTTGGATCCATCCCCAGGTGGTGATGTCGAAGACGATGACGCCGTGGCCGCCGACGACGACGATTTCGTTGTTGGCGATCGCCGCGATGCCCCAGAGCAGATCCAGAGAACCGAGGATCAACATCGCGATTCCCGCGAATGCGATCCAGTTCGAGTGCTTACCGCCGGTGGCGGGCCTCGGGTCCCGATGAGCCTCCATCACACTTCCTCCTCGTCCTTGACGCTCTGCGGCCACGCTAGAAGTGGGCGGCCGCGGCGCGCATCATCACGATCGGGTGAACGCTGGGACACGGGCGCCCTTGTCGGCGATCAGATCGGTGGATAGACTTTCCTGACCAACAGGGAATCTGACTTTTCTTACCTCCAACAGGGGAGTCCGCAGAACGTGAGTGCCGAGCGCGACAGCGCTCCCGGATCAAGACGTATCGCGGGTATCGATCTGGACGCTCCCGGCCTCTCGTCGCTGCTTGAGCGCACGAGGCTGAGCGACCGCCTGCGCACCGTCGACACGCCGTTGATCCTGCTCCATTGCCCCGCCGGGTACGGCAAGTCGGTCCTCCTCGCCCAGTGGGCCCGGGTCGATCCGCGCCCTTTCGCGTCGATGATCCTCACCGAGGCCCACAATGACCCGGCCCTTCTCCTGGCGGCCCTGGCCGAGGCCTGCGAGCCGATCGAGCCACTACCGGACGCGGTGATGTCGACGATCCAGGCTCCGCAGCTGGATATCGATCTGGTCGCACCGCGCCTGGAAGCGTCGCTGAGGGTCCGATCCGTCGAGTCGGTCCTGGTTCTCGACGAGCTCGAGCACCTTCACTCGGAGGACAGCCTGCGCCTGCTGGAGGCGATCATGAACGGGATCGTCGGTCGGTCGCGCCTCGCGATGGCGACGCGCCGCGCCGCGCCGCGCCGATCCACGTCCCGCGGTTGCAGGCCGCCCAGCGACTCGCGGTCTTCGAGACGGGTGACCTGCTGATGACGAAGGGCGAGGCGGGCCTGCTCCTCTCCGGCGCCGGGCTGCGGGCCTCGGAGGCGGAGGTGGAGGCGATCCTCGCCAGGACCGAGGGCTGGCCGGTCGCCCTCTACCTGGCCGCCCTGAGCCGCCGCTCGCTGCCAGACCGACCGCTCCCGGATGCCGGCTTCGGCGGCGAGGAGCACAACCTGGTCGAATACATGCGCGACGAGTTCCTCGCGATGGCGACGCCGGAGGACGTCGCCCACGGCGCCCTCGCCGCGGGCGACGGCGGTGCCGCCGAGTACTGGACCGGGATCGCACGTCCGCTGGTCGCCTCCACCAGCGACGCGGCGACCGAGCTCCCGGCGGCGGTGGCGATGATCGACGCGACGCTCGCTCGCGACGGAGCGACGGGCATGGCCGCGTCCGCGGAGCGGGCGCTCGCCTCGCTCGACGGCGACAGCCCCTGGACGGCGATGGCCGACCTGATGGCGGGCCTCGCCGCCCACTTCGCCGGAGAAGACGCATCCGCACGGCGGCGGCTCTCCGACGCGGCGCGGCGGGCTGCGGTCTGGAACATCCCGCTGATCCAGGTGCTCGCCCTTGCCCAGCTCGCCCTGCTGGCGGCCGCCGAAGGCGACTGGCAGACGGCTCGCATCCTGGCCTCCCAAGGGCGAGCCCAGGTCGACCACTCGGGATTGACAGGGCGGCCGTCGATCGCGCTGACCATCGCGGTCTCGGCGTACGTGGCGGCCAACGATCGGCGGCGTGAGGAGGCGCTTGCCGATCTCGAGCTGGCACGGGGACTGCTCGCCCGCCTCCAGGATTTCGGGGCCTGGTTCGAAATCGAGACCGCCGCGGCCCTCGCCGCCGCTGCCAGCGAGCTGAACGATCCGCAGACGGCCCGCGGGCTCGTCTCCTCCGCACGCGGGCGACTCGCCGCGATGCCCGACGCGCCGATGCTCGAGGCGTGGGTCGGCGAGGTCGAAGAGGACCTGATGGTGCTCTCCGAGAGCGGCCTCGCCGAGCTGACCCCGGCCGAGATGCGGGTCCTGCGCCTGCTGCCGAGCCACCTCTCCTACCCGCAGATCGCCGCGGAGCTGATCGTCTCTCCCAACACGGTCAAATCCCAGGTTCGTTCGGTCTTCGGCAAGCTCGGCGTTTCCTCACGCCACGAGGCGGTCGAGCTCTATCGCGTCAACGGTCCTCCGGCCGAACGCGGGTCGGCCGCCGTGGAGCCGGCGGTCCCGACGAGCGACCTTCCGCAACCGATCGATCCGCCCGTCGCCCCATCCGGGTGATTGCAGCCGACGGCGGCACGGATAGCCTCGGCCGACAGTGACCAAGTGGCCGATCCTCGCCGTGCTCGGCGCCGCGCAGTTCCTGATGGTCCTCGACCAGGCCGTGATGAACGTCGCGATCTCCCAGCTGGTCGCCGACTTCCACACCACGGTGACCACGATCCAGGCGGTGATCGCGCTCTACGCGCTGGTGATGGCGGGCCTGATGTTGACCGGCGGCAAGCTCGGCGATCTGTTCGGCAGGCGCCGCGCCTTCGCGGTCGGTCTCTGCATCTACGGAGCCGGCTCGGCGCTCACCGCGGCCTCCTGGAACGTCGCCAGCCTGACCCTCGGTTGGTCGGTGCTGGAGGGGATCGGCGCGGCGCTGGTCCTCCCCGCGATGGTCGCCTTGGTCGCCGCCAACTTCGAGGGCCAGGAGCGGGCGCTCGCCTACGGGGTGCTCGGCGGCGTCGCCGGGGCGGGGATCGCGGTCGGCCCGATCCTCGGAGGCTGGGCGACGACCGAGCTCAGCTGGCGGGTCGTCTTCGCGGGTGAGGTCGTCGTCGCGATCGGGATCTTCCTCGGCCTGCGCCTGCTCGCCGAGGAGGCGCCGAAGGTGCCGCGGCCGAGCCTCGACTGGGTCGGCGGGATCCTCTCGGCCCTCGGCCTCGGGCTGCTCGTCTTCGGCGTCATCCAGGCGAGCAACTGGGGCTGGATCCAGCCGCGCAATTCGCCGCTCGAACCGTTCGGCTTCTCGCTGACGCCGTTCCTGATCGCCGCCGGCGGCGTCGTGCTGGCCGGGTTCATCGCCTGGGAGCGCCGCCGCGAGGCGAGCGGCGCCGAACCGCTCGTCCACCTGCGCCTCTTCGGCCTGCCGCGCCTGCGCGGCGGCCTCGTGATGCTGCTCTCCCAGAACCTGATCCTGATGGGAGTCTTCTTCACCGTCCCGCTCTTCCTGCAGGTCGTGCTGGGGCTCGACGCGCTGGAAACCGGGGTGCGGATGCTGCCCGCCTCGGCCGGCCTCTTCGGCGCCGCCCTGGCCGGCTCGGCGCTTGCGAAACGGTTACCGGCCCGCCTCATCGTCCGGGTCGGCCTGGCGATCGTCTTCGTCTCGACCCTGCTCTTGCTCGACACGATCGAGCCGCAGCTCGACAACGCCTCGTTCCTGATCGCGATGGGCGTGCTCGGGGTCGGCATGGGGTTGATCGTCTCCCAGCTCGGCAACGTCGTGCAGTCGGCGGTCGGCGAGGAGGAACGCAGCGAGGCCGGCGGCCTGCAGAACACCGCCCAGCAGCTCGGCTCCTCGCTCGGCACCGCCTTCCTCGGCGCCGTGGTGATCACCGGGCTGCTCGCCGCCTTCTCCGCCAACGTGCAGTCGAATCCGCGGATCGACGCAGGGATCAAGGAAGAAGTCGAGGTGCGGATGAGCGCCGGCGCCAGCTTCGTCCCGGCGAGCCAGGTGCAGGCGACCGCGGAAGCCGAGGGCGTCGCGAAGGCGACGGTCGGCGAGCTGGTCGGCGACTACGAAGACGCGCAGCTCGACGCCCTGAAGACCGCCTTCCTGTTCGCCGCGGCCCTGGTCCTGGCCGCCTTCTTCGGCACCCGCAACCTTCCCACCAAGCACTTCGACGAATTGACGGCCGAGGGCCGAGGGCCCCCGGACACTGACTAGGAAGGAAGGACCGCGATGCTGCGCAGAATCGAGGACATGCCCGCCGGGACGATCGGCTTCGAGGCGATCGGAGAGGTCGAGGACGACGACTGGAACGACACGGTCGAACCGGTCCTCCGGGAGCTGATCGCCGCCGGCGCGAAGGTTCGACTGCTCTACCGGATCGGGCCGCGGAGCGGCGAGGTGGAGGGCGACGCGCTCGGTGCCGACGCCCGCTTCCGCGCCCGACACGCGAGCTCCTTCGAGCGGCTCGCCGTGGTCGGCGACGAGGACTGGATGCGCCCCGCTCTCGCCGCCCTCTCGTTCCTGCTCCCGGGCCGGGCGAAGGCGTTTCGTAACGCCGAGCTGGCCGCCGCCAAGGCCTGGCTGGTTGCCGGGTAGAGCGTGTAGGCGATCCCGCGATGAGAGTCTCCCGGTGGCGGCGCCCAATCTGCACGAAGGTGGTCGACGCCGTGGTCCTGTCGGTGTCCGCCGAGCTTTTCCGGGGATTTCACCCGAGAGACCTCGGCGGGGAGTCGATCTGTCATGACCTGCGTCGTCGGCTAGTCGCACCCGGCCGGCTCGAGTACTCCGGCACGACCGTCGGAGCTCCGTGGGAGGAGGTCGCGTGAGCCGCCGCCGCGCCGCCGCGGTCGGGGCGCTGGCCCTCGGCCTCGCGGCAGCCGCCGTGGCGGTCGGGCTCGCCGTCGACCGTTTCCCGCGGGGCATCGCGGTCCTGGCCTGCCTCTGGGTGGCGCTCGTGGCGGGATGCACGGCCCTGCGGCGGGAAGGCACGAGGCGTCTGCTCGCCGCCGGGCTTACCAGCACGGCGGCGACCGCCGCGATCCTGGTCCTGGTCCTGACCGGCGGACTCCTGCAGGATCTCCTCGTCACCCTGCTCTTCGCGCTGTCGGTCCTCCTCGCCCGCACGGCGTTCCGGATCCGGGTCGACCTGCCGGACGCGCCCCGGCCGGCCCACCCCGTCCTCTTCTACAACCCCCTCTCCGGCGGCGGTAAGGCGACCAGCTTCAACCTCGCCGAGGAGGCGCGGCGGCGCGGCATCGAACCGATCGAAGTCGACTGGGACCGAGGCCTCCCGGCTCTCGTCGAGGACGCGATGACCGCCGGGGCCGACGCCTTGGCGATGGCGGGTGGCGACGGGTCCCAGGCGATCGTCGCGGAGATCGCCGCGACGAAGGGGCTGCCATACGCCTGCATCCCAGCCGGGACCCGCAACCACTTCGCCTTGGACCTCGGGGTCGATCGCGAGGACGTCGTCGGCGCCCTCGACGCCCTCGTCGACGGGCGGGAGCGGCGGGTCGACCTGGCGGGGGTGAACGGACGGGTGTTCGTCAACAACGTTTCCCTCGGGGTCTACGCGGGTGCGGTCCAGCAGGACGGCTACCGCGACGCGAAGCTGCGCACACTCCTGGCCGTCGCGCCGAGCGGCCTCGGGGCCGATCCCGACACCCCCTCCATCCGCTGGCGTGGGTCAGACGGGGAGGAAGGCGGGCGGGCGGTCGCGCTGCTCGTGTCGAACGACGTCTACCGGCTCGGGACGGTCATCGGCTCGGGGACGAGACCCCGCCTCGACGAGGGCGTGCTGGGGATCGCGGCTCTCACGGCGGAGCGCAGGCGCGGTGCGGCTCCCACGGGGCTCGGCTTGACGCAATGGAGCACGCCGACCTTCAGCGTCGAGGCGGACGGTCCGGTGGCGGCCGGCATCGACGGTGAGGCGGTGACGCTGCAGCCGCCGGTCCGGTTCGAATCCCGTCCCGGGGCCCTCCGCGTCCGGATCTCGCGGGCCCACCCCGGGGCCTCACCGTCGACCGAGGTGCCGCGGGGCCTCGGCAGGACGATCGCCGAGCTGACCCGCATCGCGCTCGGCCGAGCGCATCCGGCGGTGGACGACCTTCATAAAACCAACGAGAGGAGTTCCGATGGACGGCTTCGAGGTTGAGCGACGTGAGACCCTGACCCGCGAGGAGGCGGCGACCCGCCTGCGTCGGATCGCGAACCTGTTGTCCGGGTCCGGCGAGGAGGCCGAGTTCGAACGGGGCGGGATGAAGTTCAAGGTCACCGTGCCGGACCAGGTGGAGTGGAAGGTCGAGTTGGAGCTCGACGACGAGGAGAGCGAGCTCGAGATCGAGCTGAAGTGGTGAGCGAGCCCCATCCCGCACGCGGTCCGAGAGGCGAGACGCCAAGAACATGACTGAAGAGCTGACGCAAAAGCGCCGCGAGCGCCTCGCAGAGTTCGTCTCCCCGTTCGGGGTGCCACCGGAGACGAAGGTGACCCTGCCCGCGGACTTCGACCCGGCCTTCAAGGGCGGTCTGGAAAAGAAGAAGGAAGGGCGAAAGCTGCTCCGGGAGGGAGTGGAATTGCTCAGCACCTACCAGGCCCGGCTCGCCGCGCAGGACAGCTGGGCTGTCCTGGTCGTTCTCCAGGCGATCGACGCGGCCGGCAAGGACGGGACGATCCGCCACGTGATGAGCGGCGTCAACCCCCAGGGGGTGTCCGTCCACAGTTTCAAGGTGCCCTCCGCGGAAGAGCTCAGCCACGACTACCTCTGGCGCTATTCCCGGCGCCTTCCCGCGAGGGGGGAGATCGGGATCTTCAACCGATCCCACTACGAGGAGGTCCTCGCGGTACGACTCCACCCCGAGTACCTCGATCGTCAGGGTCTCCCGGAGGCGACGAGGAAGGGTGAGATCTGGCAACAGCGCTATCGCGAGATCAACGACTGGGAGCGCTATCTCAGCGGCAACGGCATCCGGATCGTGAAGATCTTCCTGAACCTCTCCAAAGAGGAGCAGCGGGCCAGGCTCCTGCGTCGAATCGACCTACCGGATCACAACTGGAAGTTTTCCGAGGCGGACATCACGGAGCGGGGCCTCTGGGGCAGCTACCAGGAGGCGATGTCGGAAACCCTTACCCATACGAGCACCGAATGGGCGCCCTGGCACGTGATCCCCGCCGACCGTAAGTGGTTCGCCCGGATCGCCACCGCGGCAGTCCTGGTCGATGCGTTGATCGAGCTCGATCCCCAGTTTCCGCAGGTGGACGCCGAGCAGCGGAGCGCCCTGCAGGCGGTCAAGGGAAAGCTCGAAGCCGAAGCGCCTGAGGGTGCGGACTCTGACCCCAATCAAGGCTGAAAGGAATCCTTGGACCTGATGCCGACGTCGAGTTCCAAACCTGCGAGCGGGCCCGCGAACCACCCCTCGGACAGAGTCGGAATCGCCCGGCGTGTCTCGGCTCCGGTACCGAAAAAGATGTCGACTATCCCGCCACGCCGTGAAGTCGCAGTTCTGCGTATCTGGTTAAGGACCACCCGACCCTGGAGGCATTCAGATGAAGATCCGCGACACTCGTCCCTGGTTCTGGATCCTGTTGGCGGCGCTTGCCCTGGTCGCCATCGGCGCCCTCGCGATCGCAATCTCCGCGAGCAACGAAACCGTCGATCAGAAGAAGATCGCCGAAGAAGCGAGTGACCACGTCGTGGCCAAGGTTGCCGGACTCGGCCAGGCGGTCGAAGCCGCCGACGAACTGCAGGCGGAAGGAAAGGAACGCTCCGAAGCCGATCGCAAGCAGATCCAGAAGGATGTCGAGGAAGCGGTGGCCGAAGGTGAGGCCGAACTCGCGAAGGTGAAGAGCCGGGTGCGAAAGGTGGAGGAAGAAGCTGCGCACGCCGCGGCGGCCGGAGCGAAGTCCGAAGAGGCGGTCGCAGGTCTGGAAACGGGTCAGAAAGGGCTAAGAGCGGAAGTCGAAGGACTTGACGGGCTAGAAGCGGACGTCGAAGAACTTGACAAACGGCTGGGCAGACTGGAGAAGAAAGTCGAACAGACCAGTGGTCAGGAACCCTGAAGAGAATCCGGGGCTGGCCCTCAAAGGCCGTCCGCGCACGCTGCCGCAATACCGCCCGAGAGCGGGTTGTAGAAGAGGACGGGGTGGGAGGGGCGCGGCGCCGCCGGGAGGTCGACCTGGACCCGGAACGCCATGCGGGCGAGGAGGACCGACAGGGCGAAGATCCCGACGACGAGGAGATCCCGCAGGAGGCCGCCGGTCAGGATCAGGAACAGGACCGCGGCGATCGACGCCGCGCCCATCAGCGCCGCGGGGAGGAGGCGCACCATCCCTTCGCGCCGCAGCGCCGCCACCCGGCGACGAGCGCCACCCGGAGGCAGGCGAGGACCGCGATGCCGCGCGGGAAGCGGTAGATCGCGAGCGCGATCGCCAGGGCGACCGCGACGATCCCGCGGACCAGCGACCCGAGCGTGGCGGTGCGACGGCGGCTCACGCGACCCGCTCCTCGGGGGCTCCGACGTACTCGACGTGTCCCAGCGCGACGAGCCAGCCGCGCAGGACGTGGTGGACCGACTCCGCGCCGACGACCCCGTCGGCGGGCCACTCGAGGTCGGCCGGGTGGAGCACGAACGGGAACGACTGCGGGCCGCCGAGCCCGCCGTGAGATCCGACCAGCTCCTCGAACGCCGCGACTTCTGCCGATTCGGGCCAGTAGGCGCTGTTGATCATCAGGTCGGCGCAGTGGGCGAAGCCGTCGGTCCGACGCAGGTGATCGGCCGCGTTGGGCCCGAAGGGGGCGAGCGGGTCCTCGCCGTCGATCCGGTCGAGATCGAGATAGTTGACGCCGCGGGGGCCGAGCGCCAGCGCTCCGTCGAGCTCCGAGCGGACGAGGACGAAGCCGACCCCGGGATGGTTGCGGAGGGTCTCGACCAGGCCCGGGTAGTCCGCCTCGATCCGCTCCAGCGGCACGCGCCCGGGGAGGCGCGGGAAGCTCACCAGGCCGAGGCAGCCCGAGGCGAGCACCGATAGCTCCGGCGCCTGGTCCGGATCGGTGGGGGACGGCTCCGCCGGCGCGGCCGGGTCGAGGCTCACGGCGCCGTCGGCGCGCCGGTTCCGCGTCGCGGCGCGCACGCCGCGCCCGGCGAGGGTGTCGTCACGGGCGACCTCGGTCAGCCCCGCGCTCAGGTAGGAGAGGGCATCGTCGTCCCCTCCGATCGCTGCGTAGAGCCGGTCCGCGTCGCAGGCATCGCGCACCAGCTCCTCCAGCGACCGGCCGAAGCGGTCCTTGAAGGTTTCCCCTTGCGACTGGCCGTGGTCGGAGAGGACGACCAGGTTGTAGGGACGAGGGGCCTCGGCGCAGGCCTTGGAGATGCGGGCGACCTGGCGATCGAGGTCGTGGAGGACGGCCATCGCGTCGGCCCGTTCGATCCCCGAGTGATGGGCGACCTCGTCGTAGGCGAGGAAGGTCGTGTAGATCGAGGGGCGCCCGGCGAGGACGTCGCCGATCACGGTCGCGACCTGGAGGTCTCGCTGGACCACCGTCGCCCAGGCGCGCACGAGCGCGTAGGAATGGCTCCGGGCGATCCGCGGCCGGACGTCGTCGCGGACCTGGGCTCGCGCGGCCCGGCGCTCGCGACCGACCTCGGCGAGCACCAGCACCAAGGTCCGCGCCGCCGCGTAGGGCCGGGCGAAGTAGGCGCTGTAGTCGCGCCCCAGCGGCCGCCGGCGGCGCAGCGCGGTGCTCATCGTCAACATCGAGTGGGGCGCGTCGCCGGAGAGGATGTTGGCGCGGCTGGCGCCGTCGTCGAAGAGCAGTCCGTGCCCGTCGGAGTGGCGCCGCTCGATCTCTTCGGCGTCGCGCGGATGGTTGGTGACCAGCGCCCGGCCGGTCTCCTTCTCCCACCAGCGGAAGGCCGGCATGTCGTCGTTGGATCCGTGCAGGATCCCCGCCTGGCAGGCGCCGGTCTGCGAGGACCAGTCGGTCTCCCAGCGGTGCAGTCGGTGCGATCCCGACCGGATCAAGGCGGCCAGGTTCGGCGCCGAGCCGTCGCGGAGCGCCCGCAGCAGCACCTCGTGGGCGAGCCCGTCGATCTCCAGCATCAGCAGCCCCGGGACCTCGCTCGCGGTGACCAGGCCGCGGCGCCGAGCCTGGCGACCGACCACCTGGCGGTACCACCAATCGTCGTCGTCGAGCGACAGAAGCGACTCGACCGTCGCCGTGCTCGCGGTCAGGATCACGGTGAGGATCACCGCTTCGCCGAAGCCGTCGACCCCGGCTCCGGGCAGGAGGTCGATCACCAGGCCGAAGAGCAGCCCGTTGAGGAGCAGCCCGGCGACCCCGAGGGTGAGCACGTTCAGGGGAAGCGCGGCCCGCGAGATCGCCGGCCAGAGCAGGGCGTTGGAGATCCCGACCAGGACCGCGGCGGCGAGCGCCGTGCCGAAGTTCCGCAGTTCGAACCCGCCGAAGAGCTCGGCGAGGACCAGCAGGACCACGGCGTCGAGCGCCGTCACGTAGATCGCACCGCGAAGCCGGGAGAGGCTCATCGCGACCGATCGTAAGCTCTCCTGCATCGATCGACCCAGCTTGAAAGACCCAGCGTCACTCAACTACGTCGGTCACGCGACGGTCCTGATCGAGCTCGACGGGGTGCGGATCCTGACGGACCCGGTCCTCCGAACCCGGATCGGCCCCTTGCGGCGAGAGGCCCTGATCCCGGCCGGCGGAACCGCGGACGGGCCGGACCTCGTCCTCGTCTCCCACCTTCACCGCGACCACGCCGACCTACCCTCGTTGCGTCGACTCGGGAGGACCACCCGCCTGGTGTGCCCGGAGGGGACCGGCCGCTTCTTCGCCAAGCATGGCTTCACCGCGGTCGAGGAGTTGGTCCCGGGTCGGTCGGTCGAGGTCGACGGGGTGGTGGTGACCGCGGTCGAGGCGGTCCACGACGGCGGCCGCATGCCGCCTCGCCACGGGCCTGCCGTCGGCTATCTGATCGCCGGGCCGCGCCGCATCTACTTCGCCGGCGACACGGACCTGTTCGACGCGATGAGCGGACTGGGGGAGTCGGACGTGGCGCTGCTGCCGATCTGGGGGTGGGGTCCGAGCCTCGGGTCCGGCCACATGGACCCCCGCCGCGCGGCCCGCGCCGCGGCGATGATCCGACCGCGGATCGCGGTGCCGATCCACTGGGGCACGCTCTACCCACGCTTTCTCAAGCACCTCCGTCCCGACCCCTTGTTCCTGCCTCCACAGGAATTCGCGCGGGCGACCAGTGAGCTGGCGCCGGAGGTCGCAGTGCGACTGCTCGCACCCGGGATGTCGACGAGCTTCTAGCTCGTCCGATCGGCCCGGGGTTTGCGCCGATGTGACTCTTTGAACTCGCGGCTTTTCGATTTCGCGTCGCTGTAGGAGGAGCGGACGAGGGCGTTGCCGCCCCTCCACCCG